>JANXTU010000588.1 GCA_025352235.1 Fimbriiglobus sp. | reverse complement strand
ATTTGCGATTCGACCGGCGACAAGACGCGCGGCTGTTCCCGGCGGGTGCTCGGGTAGTTGATCGGCTCGAACGGCGTGCCGAGATGCTGGAAATCGCGGGCGGCCAGCATGCCGAAGTCGTTTTTCTTTTCGCTCGGAAGGTAGTTCGCGGGGAGCGACTCGGGCTTGCCGTCCGGGTTGTTGATTTTGGCCTGGACGCCGCTCGTTTTCTGGTCGAGGTCTTTGGACAACTTGTCGGGGTTGCCGGCCCCGGCGGCGCCGACCACACCCCAGACGAGAAGGAGGCCGAAGAGGGCGAGGGCCCCAATGAGGGCGAATTTTTCGCCCTTCTTCAAAAGTAAGTCTTGGAATCCGGCTTTGCTGGCCATGGCCCGACCTCCGGGGGAAAAACCTCCGCGCGGCGGAGGGGGGTGATTTCAAATCGATCGACACGGTGAGAACGGTTATTTCGGGGGCGCCGTTGGCGCGTCGGGCTTGATCGGCATCGGATCCATCGGGATCGGCTCGACCGGTTTTTCTTCCGCTGGCTTCGCGGGGTCGATCGGCTTCGGCTTGGTTTTTTCGTACACGTTCACGATGCCATAGATGGCCAGTTCGACGAGCCCCGCCGTTACTTGGGACGTCGGTAGAGCGTCGCTCGGGGCGCCGCCGGAGCCGGAACCCGGACCGAAGCCGGCCGCGCCTCCCATCGGAGGTCGGCCTTCGCCTTCGCCCTCGCCTCGGAAACCGCCCACGGAACCGGAAGGTGGTGCCGCGGAGCCCGAACCTCCGACGACGAGCGGATCGCGGAAACGTTGCCATTGGGTCTGCGTGATCTGCAATCGCAACGGGGAATTCGCCAGTTCGATCAAGATATCATTGACGTAGGCCTGATCGACGACGAGGTCCAGTCCGATGGGCATTCGCCGCACTTGCTCGGTGCGCTCGATGTATCGTTTCTTGTTACCGAGCAACACGACTTCCGCGGTCCCGGTCCGGCTGGCGGAGCCGGCTTCGGCCCCCGTCGCCGACCCGCCCGGCCCTTCGCGCCCCCCCAAGCCCAAGCCGGCCGGTGGCCCGCCCCCGGGTCCACCGCCCGGCCCAGCGGCCGGTGCCGCTTCCGCTGCCGGGGCGTCTTCGGGAAAGAACGATGGCGTTTTCAGTTCGGCCGCGCTCCGTTTCGAATCGCGGAAGCCGAGTTCGACCCGGCGGACGAGACGGATCGGCACCGTGATTTCGTCGAGGACTTGTTCGACTTTGTAGATTTCGGCCGGGTCGACCCCGGCGGGGATCTTGTGGACCTCGGCGACGAGTTTGGGCGTGAGTTCGCCGAAGCCTTTCACGAGTTCGCCACCAATTTTGTATTCGAACGGCTGACTGTTGCCGATTTTCGGATCGTCGAACCAGACGCTCAATCGCATCGTCTTGTTCGAGCCGAGCATTTGCAAACGGTCGGTCTTGTTCTTCAACTTCGATTTCAAGACACGGTTGGGCCCTTCGGTGGCGAGTTCGATGTCGATCTCCCAAGTCCGGTTTTGAAACTTGCGTTTCAGCGGAGTATCCGGCGTACCGGCGGGCGGCTTGACGAGGTCGAATTTCGCGGCGTTGGCGTTCACTTGGGCGATCGGTTTCAGCAGGGCCCGCTGAATCCAGAAATCTTCGAGCGACAGCCAAAACAAGTTCCACTCGGGCCGGCCGGTGCCCCAGTCGGTGACGTGGCGGAGGACGGTTGGCCAGCCGGTGCCGGCGAACTTCGTGGGCAACAGCGTCGCCGCCATCCGGTTGTACGATTCCAGATAGTTGGTCGTCTCCGTGAACTTTTTGATCTCGTCGTTGACGTCGAGAAATTGCGTATCGGCGTCTTTAGTCGCGTCGAGCGTCGACACGCCCTTGGCGCCGAAGCGAAGGTCGAGTTTCTCCAGGTCTTTGAGATATTTGTCTTTGCCCGCGTCGGGCCAGGCGAAGACGCCGGCTTCTTTTTGGCGCGTGTAATTGTCGCCCCAAAGTTGGCCCCGGCGTTCTTCGAGGGTCTCTTTTTGTTTGCCGAGTTCGACCAGCATGCCCGTGCCTTGGGCTTTCGCGCCCGCGACTTCCTTCGATTGCTTGTCGTACTTATCCCCCTGCTCGGCGATGGCCTCGCCGGGTCCGCCGTAGAGCATGGCGAGCAGCAAAACCACGAACAGCGGGACGACCGCAAACAGGATCCAGAAGTGGTGCTTTTTCAGGAGTTCGGTCTTCATGGTGTCGATCCGTGCGCGTTCGGGGTCGGGCGGGAAATCCGGGCCGGGGTCACTTGGCGACCGCCGGGGCGGGGGAAGTTTCCGTCGGGTTCGGCTCCCGCCAGATCATGTAGACGATGAATTCGGTCGGGTA
>JANXTU010000574.1 GCA_025352235.1 Fimbriiglobus sp. | reverse complement strand
GACGGTAGCGGTGGTGCGTAATCGAGCACTTCGTCGAGCCGCTGTTGGGCTTCGGCGGACGTCGAGGTCCGCCTCGCTTCCGTGAGCAAGTGACGGACGGTATCGGGGTTGCGCTTCAATTCTGCCGTCGCCGCCTCGCGGGTTTTGAAGTCCGGACTGGAGAGTTCGGCAATCCGGTCCGCCACCCGTCGGGCGTCCACCGTCACCGGCTTGACCCGATCCCCGAGTAGTTTTAGTGCCGTGGTCGGGTCCGACGCGAGGCGATCGATGGCCGACAACGCGATCTTCGGATCGGGGTCCGCCAAATCCTTCCAGCAAGCCGCGGAATCGACGGTTCCGTGCGGCGCGGCGAGTTTCTTCCACGCGGGCGCCATGTCCCAAAGGAGAATCGTCCCGTCGCCGTGCCCGGTCGCCACCGATTGACCGTCGGGCGTGAAGGCTAAACATTGGGCGAATTGCGATCCGGCCCAGTTCGTCAGCCGCCCTTTGGCCGGGAGGGAAAGGATTTTCTGGCCGGTCGACACCTGCCAAACGTCGAGCGCGTCGGTGTCGTTCGCGACCAGTAGCCGGCCGTCCGGGCTGAAGGCCATCGACTGGCACGCAGTAGGATTGAGTCGCGCGATGGGTCGTCCGGTGAGGACCTCGTACACGAGTACTTCTTGGGAAGCTTGATCGCTCTGTTCCAAAGCGGCTAACCACCGCCCATTCGGACTAAATGTGCAGGCCCGAAAGATTTGCGAAGACTTCGCCGCGAGCGCACGGCTGCGACCCGTCCCAACATCGAATAATTCTGCATAATTTTCACGCGAGAGTAACCGGCCGGAAGGCGAGAAGGCTGCGGCGATCCAAGAGGAGCTTGGGATCGACTTCTCGAAAATGATCTTTTCCGTCGCGAAGTCCCAAGCGCACACGGGTGCCAGACGTTCCAAGCCGAAACTGCCACTCAATTGCAGTTGAGTATTGTGCCCTAACGCGATGAGGGTTTCACCATTTTCGGACAGACTCGCGATGATTGCGTCCGTGGAAGATTGCGGTTTTTGCGGCATGGCGAACACGCGAATTTCCCGGCCGGTGATGGCGTCTCGGATCGCGAGGCTGCCCACCTTCGTTCCGAGGGTGAGGAGTTGGCCATCGGGCGCATAAGCCAGTGGGCAACCGTTACCGAGCCGAACTTTGTGCACCTTGTATTCGCCCGTATCTCGATCCCAAACGCGGAGGGTGCCGTCGGAGCCGATCGACGCCAACGACCGGCCGTCTGGGGCGAAGGCCACCGCGCGAACGGACTCCGCGTGCCCCGCGTTGCGAGCGTCCGTATAGAGCGGTTTGCCGGTTTTCAAATCCCAGCGTTGGAGTACCGGGCCGAGGGTCAGCACCGAAGCGTTGTCCGGGGCGAAGGCGAGGTCGGGCCCGGCGCCCGCGAATTGGTGGAGGAGTTTCTTCGACGCGATGTCCCAGATTTGCACGGAGTCGTTCGTGCCGAAGCCGACGGTCTTGCCATCGGGGCTGAACGCGACCGCGCGCGGCCACGACCGTTTGCCGGCGTCGAGGGTGGCGACCGCTTCGCCCGTCGCGGCGTTCCA
Source organism: Fimbriiglobus sp. (assembly GCA_025352235.1). Classification (GTDB taxonomy): domain Bacteria; phylum Planctomycetota; class Planctomycetia; order Gemmatales; family Gemmataceae; genus JALHQU01. Next base: position 3,653 of record JANXTU010000574.1, on the reverse strand, counting down.
GATCCGCAGTGGCCCGTCTTGATACGTATCGCTGGCGAGCGTTTTGCCGTCCGGCGACACGGCGAGGTGCCGGGCCCAATGGTCGTTCTTCCACAATTCCTTGGCCGTCGCCGTGTCGAGACAGCGGAGCGAGTGATTGTCCACCGCCGCATACAACCGCTGGCCGTCGGGAGAGAACGCCAACCCGTTGACGTAACTGGGGAACTCCCCCAGCAACTTCGATTTGCCCCCGGCCACGGGGTAGAGCTTCACTCGCCCCACGCCCAGCCCGCCGCCTTTCGTCTCATATTCCGAAGTCGCCAAGGTCAGGCCGTCCGGCGAAAACGCCGCTACCAACATCCCGGAGGGATCGCTCGGCGCCAAGGTCCGGAGTCGTTGCCCGGTCTCCGCGTCGTAGAGTCCGACGCCCTCGGAATCGACCGCGGCCACACTGCGGCGATCGGGGGAAAACCAGCAGAGGGCGCCGGTCGGCGCGTTCATCCGGACTTCGCCGAGCAGCCGCCCGGTCTCGGCATCCCGGCGGCCGAGCGTGCGGGCGCCGGCTAGCGTGTGCACGATTTTTCCATCGGCGGACAAGGCGAAGACGGTCGCGGTGGTATGCAATCGGTTCGAGCCGAACCCCGCGACGGCGCCGGGCGGCAGGGGTTCGGCCGGCTTCGGCTCCCCCTCACCGGACAACCCGGGTGCGGACCCAACGACCGCGGCCAACAACGCCAGCAGCGCGTTCCACTTCGATCTCGGCACAGCGTGTTCTCCGGGGCCGACGAATCGGGCGGTATCGTTCCCGACGCAATATCCTACCACGCTCAAAATCGCCGACCGTTCCATTCCTCCCCGGCGTCATGCCGAGCACGACCCAAGAATTCAGACCGTTTCCAACAAATCCAAGAATCGTTGGTGTGGCAACAATTCTTGGAGCCACGGGGGAATGACTTGTGAATCCAAGCCAGGGGAGGCACCTAAAATCGGACGTAACTCCTTGCAGCGGTAGGTCGTTCCGAAAGCCGGACGTCATTCCACGATTGGGTGGGTGGGTTCACGCTGGAATGACGACTCCAAGAATCGTTGGCACACCCGAATCGTTCAACCCAAACCCCAAACCGAGCCGTGTTGACTTTTGCTTGCGGCGCGCGGATAATAATTTTATGTTCCGTATCGTTGTCACATTCCTGTTCACCGCAGTCAGCCTAATCGGCCCTAGTACGTGCTGTTGCTTTGCAAACTCCGATTCTGCGAAATCTCCAACTGTATTCGTTGCTACTCCACACCCATCGACTCCGACCAAATCGTGTTGCGAATCCTCTGCTCCTCGCAGCGACGATCATAACAATTCGAAACGAGATCTCCCCAAGAAGTGCCCGTGCGATCACGGGCAAAAGTCATTGAACCAATCGGGTTTGGATGCGACGTCCGTCGGCGACGAAACACTCTCACACTCGAAATGTCTCGACGCATCGCTCGAATTCCACCGCATAGGCGATTCTCGGACTCCGACCAACTCCGTTGGTCGGGCCCAACGCTCGCGTTCACCGGTGAGACTGGCCGGCCGCTCACTCCTCGTGGTCTATTCCATTTTGCGCTGCTAACGCCACTCCTTCACGCCGATTCAGGCGACCAATTCCTATTTTGCAACACCCGTTCATCGAGATTTCACTTTCGATTGAGGGATCTCCAACATTCGCCGTTTGCGCCAGGCTGCGTCGCGGCGTGATCTGTGCTCGAATCGACTGATCGTATCCTTTTCGGAGATGTGGGCATGAAGGCGATTCCATTGGCGCTCGCATCCGCCGCGATCGCGGTTTTCATCATCGGGTGCGGAAAGAGCGAACCGGCCAAGTCGGGCGGCGGTATCGAAGCCGTGCGGGCCAAGTTGTCGCCCGAGGAGCTTACCGCGGTCGAGGCTCAAGAATGGTGCGCCGTCACCTCCGACGAACGACTCGGTTCGATGGGGCCGCCGATCAAAATCGAGTTGAAGGGTCAGCCCGTGTTCCTCTGTTGCAACAGCTGCAAAAAGAAAGCCGAAGCCGACCCGGACAAGACCTTGGCCAAGGCCGCAGAGTTGAAAGCCAAGGTTCTGTCGCTGAAAGAGTCCAAAAAATAAGCGGGTTCGATTCGCTCGGAGCCGCGGGAGATCAAGGTTTCGGATGTTCCGGGACCGTGAATGTTCGAGTCTTTCCACGTGTGGAGATCGCCATGAATCGTCGTGAAGTGCTGGCCGGCGTGGGTGCGAGTGTCGCCGTCCTCGCGGGTGGCGGGAGTGTCCGCGCCGAAGACAAAGTCCAAGACAAGATCAAAGACATGAAAGAGTGCTGCACCGAGTGCGGCACGACCTGCGGGAAGTGCTTGGCCGAGTGCCTGAAGTGCTACGCCCATTGCGCCGACCTGGTCGCCGCGGGCAAGAAAGAACACGCCGAGTGCATGAAGGCCTGCCTCGACTGCTCCGAGTTCTGCAAACTCTGCCTGACCGTCTGCGGTCGCGGCGGCCCGATGATGGCGATCTGCTGCGAAGCCTGCGCCAAGGCCTGCGAGTTGTGCGCCAAAGCCTGCGAGAAGTTCCCCGACGACAAAGCCTGCGCGGCCTGCGCGAAAATGTGCCGCGAGTGCATCAAGTGCTGCAACAGCTGCTGCAAGAAGTAAACCCTCTCGAACTCCGGGTCGAGTTTCACGGCTCGGAGTTCGGCACCGAACAAAACTTAGGAATGCGTTGTTCGACCGAAATTCTTCATGAAGGATGGGAAACAGGAAGTCCGGCCGAGGGAGAGCGAAGATCGGAGAACTCCTTTGATCGAACCGCTCGTCGCGTTGACGGACCGTGGACTCTACTGCGCAGCCGGCGGCTTCCACATCGATCCGTGGAAGCCCGTGGAACGACCTGCGGTCACGAGCCACAACCGGAGCGAGCGTGATCGGAATGGGCGTGCGTATCTCGCGGCCGAGCCGGTCGCCGACTCTTCGATATCCGGATCGGTCCCGCCGACATCACCATGCTGCCTTACGGTGAAGCTGTGGATCGCGGCGGCGTCCGCGTCGCGTACCACCCGGCGGGCCACGTCCTCGGTTCGGCGCAAGTCCGGCTCGAGCATGCCGGGGAAATTTGGGTCGTCACCGGCGATTACAAACTCGAGCGCGACCCGACTTGCACTCTGTTCGAGCCCGGCGGCGCGGGCTGCCGCGTCCTCGACCAATTCAAAGACGCTCGTCGGAGCGCAGGTCACGCGGCTGACGATACCGGGTTGATGTCCGCTGCGGCCGGCGCGTTGGAGCAAGCGCGACTCCTTTTGGACTGCCGATCTGCACGACCCGATCGACCATCGCGAAATCGACGCCGAGGTCGATCGGGTCGATGTGCAAACGACGCACCGCAGGAAAGTCAATAACAGGCTCTAGAAAAGCCAACGAAAATGCCCCGGTGACAACCTCTGTCATCACCGGGGCACAGTCGGGGTGGCCGGAATTGAACCGACGACTTCTTGCTCCCAAGGCAAGCAGCGAAGCGCCGAAACGCCTAGAAATGCTAGGCCGTGTTGAGTGAAGTCCAGCCACCAATCGTTCTTATTTCAGCCAGAGCGTGATTGCGGCGAACAGCACCATCCCCAAGAAGTTCCGCGACGTCTTCTCGTACCGCGTCGCCACCCGCCGGAACTGCTTCAGCC
>JANXTU010000570.1 GCA_025352235.1 Fimbriiglobus sp. | reverse complement strand
TCTTAAACGAGCGATCCGACCGCATCTGCCGAGAATCGATGGGAATCGCCGCGTAAACGACGCGGGGGAGAGATTACACCCCTTTTCGCTCCGCGAAAAGTGGTTGACGCCAGCACTCGCGTTCCGCACCTCGCGGGCGCGCCCAGCTACTTTTCGCGGAGCGAAAAGCGACGTTCTCCGCACGGCTCGGACAAGTTCCGCCAGTCCCGGGCGAGCCCAGCCACTTTTCGCGGAGCAGTGTCAACCCAGATTGCGCTGAGAATAACTTCTCTGGAGGTGTCGGGATACTCTGGGGTAAAACCGGGGACGTCCGGCTCCCTCGCACGGATGCGGACCCATGCTAGCCACGGCTTCCATCGAAATCCCGCTCGCCCAAGAAGAGATCGTCCGCGAAGAACTCGACCAACTCGCCCTCGCCGCCCCGGATGGCACCGTCTTCGCCGCCTGCGAATCGGCCGTCGTCGCCGGTGGACGCGACCTGCAACTCCGAATGCTTCACCAAGCGGTGGCTCGACGGATCGAGACCGCCGAAAAAAGGTGGCGCCGATTCGACTCTGTTCGTGCGACCGCTGACTTACGACTTGGGAGTGAACGCACGGGGATTGGTTCGCCGGACTTCAAAAACTGTAAAAGCTAAGCCGGCGACCATGATGAGTGTTACGATTACGCCGGCAATAAACACGAAGAGTTCGATCGACATCTTAGTTCCTCTTGATCAGTGTCTTGTAGTAACAGCCGAATGCGAGGATGGATGGAACCCACAGCCCTACGAATGCACCCGCATCGTGGTTGACCACAAACCACAGGCTCACCGACAGGAGGAACGAAAGGAAGGCGGCAGTCAAAAGGAGGTAGTCGCTTGTTCTGATTTCCATCGGTTGTCCTGTATGTTTGAGAGAATCGCTCAAGGAAGCGATAAATTAAGGGTAGTCTGTCGGTAATGCAACTTTCCAATCGCGGGGCGGCCAATTTCGCAACTTTGCGGCTGCGGGTCCGCTCACTTCGCCTTGCGTTCGCGGCCGATTTGCATTCCACTACCGGTCGATTGCAACTCACGGGCAAGGAGGCTCGGCCATGCGCGCGCGATTACTGCTGGTACCTTTGACGGGTATTCTTTTCCTCGGCGCGGGCCTCGTGGTGGCCGTTGGCCAACCGCCGGTGACCCCGGCGCCGCTGCCGCCGACGGTGATTCCTGCCGCGCCGGCGTACTTGCCCCCGAGCGTAATCGGTCGCCCCGGCGGGCCGATCACCCCGGTGTCCGCGACCAAGCCGGCCGTGCCGATCGAACGCTTCGAAAAGAACTTGCGCAGCTTCCCCGCGGAGACGGTGCAGTGCGTCCAAAGCACCCGGACCGCTGCGGCGTGGCTCGTCCGGCGGAATCAATCCGACGGCCGCTTCCTCGGCGGGTTGAACCCGGCGTTGGCCCGGCCGCTCGAAGGCTTGAACGACCTCAACCAAGCCTACGCTTGCTGGGGCGTCTGCCGCGCGGCGAAATTCACCGGCGACGACAAACTCGCGGCCTGCGGGGCGCAAGCGGTGCTGACGCTGCTAACGCTGACGAAGGTCGATTCGGGCGACGCCAACTGCCGGACGCCGATTTTGGAATCGGCCAAGTGCAACCGTGTCGGGTTGGCCGCGATCTTGATTTTGTGCATCCACGACCTGCCCGCGCCCGATTTGAAGCTGATCGCCGAAGGGGAGAAACTCGCGGTGTTCTTGAAAAAGCAACTGCGGACCGACGGCTCGGTGCAGTACAGCGACGGCGCCGAACCGGCGTCGAAGGCCGACCCGGACGGCACGAACTTCTACCCGGGGCTTTGCTTCCAAGCGCTGTTGGCCAGCGACCGGGCGAAGTCGGAGCCGTGGAAGCGCGACGCGCTCATCGCGGGGATGAAGCACTACCGCGAGTGGTTCAAATCCCACGCGCATCCGGCACTGGCCGGATCGATGCTGCCCGCGGCCTGCGAGCAGTACCTGCGGACGAAGACGGCGACTGTCGCCGAGTTCGCCTGCGAGATGGCCGACCACCTGTGCGGCTGCCAATACACGGCCGGGGAAACCCGCGAGCTGCGGACCATCGGCGGCTTCCGCATTCCGGGGCAGACCGAACCGGGTTCGGACGGCGCGGCGCTCGCCGAAGCCTTGGCCTGCGCGACGACCCTCGCCGCGCAAGTGCCCGACGCGACCCGCTACGGCAAGTACCGCAGTGCCGGCGTCGCCGCCCTCGGCTTCGCCCGCGGCTTGCAATTCACCGAAGATTCGACGGCCCATTTCGAGAAGAGCTTCCGCGCGCAGTATCTGCTGGGCGGCGTCTGCGGCTCGCACACGAACGGGAACGTCCGGGCGGATCAAACCGCGCTGTTAGCCCTCGCCCAGATACGATTCTTGGAGAGCGGGGCAGAAAAAAGTGAGTGAATTCCGCCCCCTGTTGGATTACCTCTGGCTCGCGACCGGAGCGTTTGTCGCGGCGCTCGGCATCGACTGCTTTCTGCTGCCAAATCACTTCATCGACGGCGGCGTGACCGGCGTCTCGATGCTGTTGACACAAAAGACGGGTGTGCCGCTGGCGGTGTTCTTGGTGCTGTTGAACGGGCCGTTCGTGTTCATCGGCCACCGGTTGATCGGGCGGACCTTCGCGATCAAAAGTTTCTTTGCGATCGCGGCGCTGGCGCTCGCCGTCGAGGTGATCCCGTTCCCGAAGGCGACCGAAGATAACCTCCTCGGCGCCGTCTTCGGAGGGTGTTTCGTCGGCGCCGGCGTCGGATTGGCCATCCGCAACGGCGGGGTCCTCGACGGGACCGAAATCCTCGCGGTGGTGCTCAGCAAGCGCACGTTCGCCACGGTCGGCGAGATCATCCTCGGGTTGAACGTCGTCATCTTCGCGCTCGCGGCGTTCGCCCTCGGCGTCGAACCGGCGATGTACTCGGTGCTCACGTATTTCACCGCGTCCAAGACCATCGATTACCTGCTGCACGGCATCGAGGCTTACAACGGCGTGACCATCGTCTCCGATTTGAACACGGAGATCCGCGCGGCGATCTTGACGGAACTGGGGCGGGGCGTGACGATTTTCCGCGGCCGTGGCGGCTACTCGACCGTCGAACGCGACGTGCTGTACTGCGTCGTCACCCGCCTCGAGATGACGCGCCTCGAAGCTCTGGTGATGGCGAAAGACCCGGGCGCGTTTTTGGTGATCGCCCCCGTCCACGAAGTCACGGGCGGCACTCTGAAGCGCCGCGTCTTCCACTGAGTAAAAGCGCGGATCTCACCGGATATAGTCGAGCAAGCTGGCCGGGATGAGTTTGCTCGACACCGCGATCGTCGCTTGGAACGCGGCTTCTTGCTCCTTCATTTTGATCACGGCGTCGACGATGTCGGTCGATTCCAAATCGGTCAAGCGCGAATCGGCGGTCAACTTGGCGTCGACCAAATGCGACGAGATGGCGTCGAGGCTGGCCAGCGTCCCCGCTTGTTCGCCGATGGTGTTGCTCAACCGTTGGCTGGCCGATTCGATTTCGCCGATGCGCGCGGTGAAGGCCGCGGCTTTGACCACCGACGTGAGCGAGTTGTCCCGCAGCGTGTCCCGCAGCGCGATCAGCGCGGCGAACGAATCGCCGCCCGGCGGTTGGAACACGTTCGAGCCGACGTCCTTGGTCTCGGCCGTTTGCCCGTTCGGCCCGATCAGCACCTTGGCGCGGCTCGAATCGCCATCGTAAGCGACCGACCCGACCCGGCCATTGGCGTCCGTGCTCGCGATGCGAAACGGCAGCGTCGTGCTGTTCGACCCGCTGAAAAAGTAGCCGCTCTCGCTCTGGGTGTTGGCGGCGCGCAGGAAGCCGTCGATCAGGGTGTCCACTTCCGAAGCGAGGGCTTCGTTCTCGGTGGCGTTGAGCGTCGAATCGATGCCCTGTGACGCGATCTGCTTCGCCCGCGTTAAGATCGACTTGCCGTCGAGTAGGGCCGCGACGCTGCTGTTGAGGTCGGCCGTCGCCGAGGTGATCGTGTTTTGGTAGGTCTGGTTCCGTTCACTGCTGCGGCGGGTCTGCGCGGCAGCGACGTAGGCGCTCGGGTCGTCCGACGCGACTTTGATGCGCACGCCGCTCGTGATCTGATCTTGGTATTTGGCCACCGCCGATTGTTGCCGGCGGAGGTTCGCAATGGCGTTGGCCGATTGCGTTTGTCCGGTGACGCGTACGTCCATGGGTGTTTGTCCGAGGGTGGTTTAGCGGATGATGTTCAAGATCGATTCGAGGGCGTCGTTCACCACCGAGATGTACTTACTCGCGGCTTGGACCGACTTCTGATAATCGAGGAGCTTCACTGTTTCCTCGTTGATATCGACGCCCGTGATGCCTTGCTCTTGGTTCGTCAAGCTTCGCAGCAAACCCGCTTGGGCCGTTTGGCGGTCGTCGAGCGAGCGGACATCGGTGCCGACTGCGGCTGCGATGTCGCTGAATTCTTGGCTGATAGTCCGCGTGCCGCCGAACGAAGTTCGATCGCGGATCGCGGCGAATTTCGTGAGGTTGGTGGTGTCGCCCGGTCGCCCCGTGCGCGAGGCCGCGAGGCTGGCGGGGTCGGCGACGACTTCGGGGCGGGCGGCGATGTCGGTCGCGGAGACGCCGCGGAACAGACCGTTGACGCCGAAGGCCGCGAGGGCGCCGGCTGTATCCGGTTCGGAAATCACCGGGGACGTGAACGAACCGTTGTTCGTGGTACCGGCCCCGAGCGTGACCGTCACCCCGTTGGCGAGGTTGATCGGCGTACCCGGTGTGTAGTTCGAGCCGACGTTCACCGTCGCGACGACTTGGCTCGCAGCGTTCGTCACCTGCAGCGACAGACCTGCCGTCACGCCGATGGTCCCGCTGCCCGAGATTTGGAAACTGTAAACGTCGTTGGCGGCCCCGGTGTAAGCTCCGCCGACGGAAGGGGCCGACGTGCCACCGATGGCCACGCTGTCCGGCGGGTTCGGGCTTCGGCCGGCGAAGTCGAAGGCGTATCCCGTTTGGGCCTGAAATTCCAGCGTGTTGGTGGTCGCGTTCACCGACGCCTGAACGCGGCCCCCCGTGGCGGTCGTGATCGCGGTCGCGATGTCGTTGAGGCTTTGCGTAGCCGGGTCAATGGCGACGGTCGCATTCGTGCGGTTGCCCGTCGCCTGGTCGGTCGTGCTGATGATCAGATTCCCGGCCTGAACGGGAATCGGCAGATTCTGCGTTGCCAGCAAGGCCGCGGGGTCATTAACGGGGCGGACGCCGTAGCTCGAAGTCAGGGGGCCGTTCAACCCGATGCCGGTCGCTTGGGCGTGATCGACCGAGCGGATCACTTGTTGGGCCAGCGCGTCGAGTCGGCCGCGGGTGGCGGGGATCTCGGTGTTGTACTCCCGTTGCAATCCGCCGACGCTGCCGCCTTGCACGGTGATCGGGGCAGTCGTTCCCGCGAAGGAAATCGTGAGCTGGTTGCCCGGCGAGTAACTGGTTTGCAGCACGAGGGCCGATTGCCCGATGACGAGCGGGCCGCTCGACGAGAAGACGTTGACCACGCCATAGGGCTGTTGCGCCAAGCGGATATCGACGCGTTTCGAAACGTCTTCGATGAGCTTGTCACGCTGGTCGAGCAAGTCGTTGGGCTGCTCGCCCATCTTCACGGCGAGTTCGATGTGCGAATTCAATTCGGCGATTTGCTTCGTGAGGACATTCACCTCGTTCACTTGCTGGACGAGCTGCTGTCCGACGTTTTGGTGAATGGTGTCGACTTCTTGACCGATGGCTTGGAACCGCTGGGCAACATCGCTGGCACCTCGGATGACATCGCGGCGGAGGGCGTTGTCGGTAGGACGGGCGGAGAGTTGTTCGAGTTTATTGAAGAGGCCATCGAGCTGAGTCCCGAGCGAGTCGGTGCTGGTACCGAGGGTCGCTTCGATTTGCCGGCGGGTGTCGAGGCGAGTCGTGATCAAACCGTCCGCGCCTTGTCCGTTAAGAATCGCCGTGCGCAGGCTCGGGGCCTCGCTGCGGACATACCCCCGGATGACGACGCCGGTTCCGATGGGGTTCCCGATGGTCGCCCGGCTCGACTGCCGGAGTGTCTGCCGATGGTACCCCGGCGTACTGACGTTCGCGATGTTCTGGCCGACCAAGTCGAGCCCGCGTTGGGCCGTGGCGAGAGCCGAGACGCCGATGTTGAACGCATTCATGGTGTGTCATCCCGTCGCGTGGATCGCCGCGCCGAGGGCGCCGATCACGCGGGAGCCGGAGGGGCCGTAGCGGACCGGGGTGCCTTCGATGGCGAGGGTGGAGAGGACTCCACGGAAATAAGATCGAAGGTGGGCGATCAGATTTGCGTTGGCGCATTGAAACTGGGCGATGATTTGTGCGGACTCGTGCAAGCGGTCCCGTTGGGCCGACAGGAGGGCCGCGTCTTTGGCGGGGAGGCGTTCGCCGATGTCCCGCAGCGATGCGCCGGCGCGAGGCAGTCCCACCATCGAAGCGAGGATCGCGGAGGTGGCTTCACGCTCCTTTGCCCGGAACTGCATTTCGGTGGCGAGCCGCTCTTGATGGGCATGAAATCCGCTCAGCGCGGGCAAATCGCCGCGCCGCAGAGCCGCGTGCAAGCTCTGTACGGAGGTCCGCATCGCGGTGAGCAGATCTTCATCGAGGCGGAGTTGCTCAAGCAACGACTCCGCGGCCGAGCGGAGTTCCGGTGTGGGCGGTAGGTGCATAAGAGGTGCCGCGCAGTTGCTGGATCAGGGTGGCGGCGAAACCGACGCCGCCGGCGTTGGCCAAATGCTGGCCCATATAAAGATCGAACATTCCCCCCTGAACATCGCCTGTATCTCCCGCAAAAAGTCCCTCGGGTTCTAAGGTGGAGCGCATTTCTTTTAGCAACAGCGAAAGAAACGTCGCTTCGAAGTCCTTCGCGGTCTCCGCGATCTTCGCGATCCGGGCCGGGGAATCGTGATCGACCGCCTTGGCGACGAGCGGAATCTGGACGTTCGGTAGCGCCATGAACGAACTGGAAGCGACCATTATTGAGTTCCCCCGTGAAAGTTCCTACTGCGAGATGACTTCGGCGTGGAGCGCCCCGGCTTCCTTCAAACCTTGGAAGATCGCGATGAGATCGCGCGGTGTCACGCCGAGGGTGTTGAACGCCTTGGCGACATCGGCCACGGTCGTGGCTTTCGGCAGCACCAGCAATCGAGCTTTTTCTTCCGACGCCCCGACTTGGGTCCGCGGTACCCCGGCCGTCACCCCTTGTGCGAACGGGTTGGGTTGCGAGATCTGCGTGTTTTCCGAAACGCGCAGATAGAGGTTCCCGTGGGTCACCGATGACGGCGTGATGGAAACATTCTCGCCGATGACGACCGTCCCGGTACGCTCGTTGATCACGACACGGGCCACGACGTCGGGCTTAATCTCGTACAAGCCGACTTCGGCCAAGAACTGCACGGCGGTTTTGCCCGAATCGGCCGGCAGGCACAAAGTGACCGAACCGGCGTCCATCGCCAAGGCCGCCGAGGCGTAGCGTTCGTTGATCGCCCGCGCGATCAACCGGGCGGTGTTAAAATCGGGCAGCTTCAACAACAACTGAGACTTGCCGTTCTTGACGAATTCCCCGGGCGCTTCCTTTTCGACGATCGCGCCGTTCACCACCCGGCCGACGTTCACTTGGTTCTTTTGCACCCCGGCGGCTTGGCCGGAAATGGAGAAGCCGCCGACCGACACCGGCCCCTGCGCCACGGCGTACGTCTGCCCGTCGGCCCCGCGCAGCGGTGTCATCAGCAGTGTGCCACCTTGCAGACTCCGGGAGTCGTCCATGACCGAAACGGTCACGTCGAGTTCGCCGCCTTTGCGGGCGAACGGCCCGATCTTCGCCACCACCATCACGGCGGAAATGCTCGTCGACCGGATCACCGCATCCGAAGGCAACTGACTGAAGATCTGCGCCGTGACGCCGAGGCGCTGGAGCATGTCGACGGCGATTTGCTGCGTGAAGGTGCTCCGGCTGCCGGTGCCATCGAGCCCCACGACGAGGCCGAAGCCGATCAACTGGTTGTTCCGCGCCCCCGCGATATCGGTGATGTCTTTGATGCGGACTTGGGCCGACGCCGACCCGGCGGCGAGGAGCGCAATCGCGACGGCGAACAGGTAACGCGGCATGATAGTATCCCGTTCGGGGTGAGGTCTGGTGCGCCGATCACCATGGCCAGGCGCGATTGACGACGCGCCCGAGCCAGTTCTGGTTCACGGAGCTCGACTGCGGCCCGCGTCCCGTGTAGCTGAGGCGGGCGTTCGCGATCGACGTCGATTGGATCGCGTTGCCGGCGCCGATGTCGGCGGGGCGGACGACGCCGGTGATGCGCAGCACGCGCTCCTCCCCGGCGACGACGCGGCTGCGGAAGCCTTCGATCACGAGGTTCCCGTTCGGCATGACGTCGACGACGGTCCCGGCCATGCGGTCGGTGAACGTCCGGCCGCTCGTGAGTTGCGCACCGCCGTTGAACTGCCGACGCGAATCGAGGGCGCCGGCGGTGTTCAGCGCGTTCGCCCCCGTGATGGTCAAGCCCGTCTGATTGCGCTTGTCGTTGGCGCGCTGCTCGCGGTCGTTCGTTGTCGTCGTTTCGTTCAGCACGATGGTGACGATATCGCCGACGCTGCGGGCGCGGTTGTCTTTGAACAGCTCCGCGTAGCGCGGGTCGCGGCGGTCCCAGATCGAATCGGCCTTCGCCGCCGACGCCACCGGCCCCAGCAACAGCGGCAGGACCAATAACCAGCGCTTCATGATCCGCCTCCGGCGAGTTCCACCTCGACGGTCTCCGGGCCCGTCACCCGTGCCGAGATGGTCTTTTTGGAATCGATGTTCAACACGCGGATCGACTGCCCGAGCTTGCCGTCCTGCATCGCCTCGCCGACGGTTTCGACGCGCAGATCGCCGATTTGAGCGGACATCCGCACCCGCTGTTTGACTTTGACGATGACGACTTTGCCGACCTCCGGCACTTTGGCTTCCACCGCTCCGACGCGTTGGATCACCGGGGCGACTGCGACCAGTTTGGTCTCGAAATAGATCGGCAGCGAAAGCCGCGTTTCGCCGCGGACTAATATCGTCACGTCCATTTGCGTCCGACCCAAACCGACGGTGCCCGCGTGCGGCACGGCGATCATCTGCACGTCGTCTTCGGCCGCGACCTCGGGCAGTTTCACGGTCGGATTTTGCATCGCGGTCACCGCGATGTCTCCGCTCGGGTAATTCAAGCGGATCAACAACTCGGCCTTCGCCGCCGCGACGACATCGCCCGCGGGGATCGGTCGCCGTACAACGTGGACCGTCGTGCGTTCGGAGCCGACCACCACGAAGTCGGCATCGTCGTACCCCGCGAGCCGCAGGCGGAATTCCACCTGCCGGCGGCTGATGACGGACGTCGATTCTTTCGGCCCGATTTCCGCGAGGTCGATCCGGCCGACCTTCGCCCGGCTGTGGACCGTGCCGCCGCTGATTTTGCCGATGTGGCCGACCGTGATCGTGCACGACGGTGGGTTCGCCCGCGGCGGCAGTTCGATGACGAGCGGCTCTGCGGCCCCGAGAGCGGGGAGCAACAGCAGCCAAATTCCGAGGGCGAGAGCGCGGGCCATGGCGGTGTCACCGGACGAGTTCGGAGGTGGCTTGCAGCATGTTGTCGGCGGTGCGCACGGCCCGCGTGTTGAACTCGTAGGCCCGCTGCGCGAGGATCAAGCCGACGAGTTCGGTGACGACATCCACGTTCGACCGCTCTTGGTAGCCTTGGCGGATCATCCCGGTGCCGTTGAGCCCCGGGGTCGCCGTGATCGGCGTTCCGGACGACGCGGTCTCCGCGAACAAGTTGCGTCCTTCGGCGCTGAGGCCGGCCGAGTTCGGGAAGCGGACGAGCGTGAGTTGCCCCGCGGCGCTCGTGGTGTTCGTGGCCCCGGCATTGATCACCGACACCGTCCCGTCGGTCGCGATCTGCACCGACACCGCTTCTTGCGGGATCGTCACCTGCGGCGAGATCAAGAAGCCGTCGGTCGTGACGAGGTTGCCGACAGAGTTCAGGCGGAGCGCCCCGTCTCGGGTGTAGCGGGTCTCGCCGTTGGGCAGGGTCACTTGCAGAAATCCCTGCCCCTCGATCGACACGTCGAGCGGGTTCTGCGTATTCACGAGGTTTCCCTGCGTGAACACTTTCGTGATCCCGGCGACGCGGGCCCCGCTGCCGATTTGCAACCCGACCGGTGCTTGCAAACCCTGCGCGGCCTCGGCGCCGGGCGAGCGCTCGTTGATGTAGATCAAGTCTTGGAAGTCGGCTTGGCCCTTCTTGAACCCGTTCGTGTTCACGTTGGCCAAGTTGTTGGACGTATTGTCGATCACCGTCGCTTGGGCGTTCATGCCCGTGGCGCTGGTGAAGAGAGCCTTGATCATTGTCCGCCTCCTTGTGTGCGCTGGTTCGTTCGAATCAAGACCCGGACGGCCGCGTGTTCAATTGCACCGATTCCGCGATGGTGCGCAAGGCCCGCTGCGCGGCCTCGTAATAGCGGGCCGAGACGATCAGCCCCGTCATCGCTTCGGCCGGGTTCACGTTGGCGGTTTCTCGGTAGCCCTGCAAGACGCGCCCTTCGACGGTGCGAACCCCGGCCTCCGGCGGCGCGGAATAGAGCGTCGGCCCGACGGCGGTCAGTTGTTTCGCATCCGCGAAGGCCGCGAACCGGACGCGCCCGAGCGGCGCTCCGTCGCCCGTGACGTTGCCGTCCCCGGCGATGTTCACGTTGCTCGTCCCCGCGGGAACGGTGATCGGGCCGGCCACGCCGGTCAGCGCGTAACCCGACTCCGTGACGATTCGCCCGTCGGTGCTGAGGCGGAGCGCGCCGTTGCGCGAATAGAGCGGCCCGTTCGGCCCCGCGACTTCGAAAAATTGATCCGGTTCGGCGAGGGCGAGGTCGAAGGGATGCCCGGTGCTTTGGAGCGAGCCGGGGCGGAAATCGTGATAGACCGCCGAGATTTTCGCCCCGAGGATGTCGCCCGTCGGCTCTTGGGCCCGCCCGAGGACGCGGTCGAACGATTCGTACGTCAGGCCGCGCTGGCGGTAGCCCGGCGTCGACATGTGCGCCAGGTTGTACGCCTGCACTTCCTGCTTCTGCTCGGCGACATCCAGGGCCGACGCGGCCGCATACAACCCGCGTAACATCGTGGTGCATCCCGAATGAATTTGGGAGAACATCAGAGTTATCGGCGGGATAGGGCCGCTAGGTTCAGTTCAACCGGCAGAACCGGCAAGGTTTGTCGGCGCCTCACGGCAAAACAGCACAAAGGCTTGCTCGGGTGTGTTCACGATTCTCGGGATCGTCAATCCGCCGTCGACCCACCCCGTCGCACGGCCGAGGTGAAGCCGGGCTGGGAAAATGCTTCCAAGGCAGTGTGTGACACCCCCCTTTGGAAGCATTTGGAAGAATTGGACGAATCGCAATCCGGACGGGATTTTCAGTCGGTTGCTCTGGTGCAGCAACGACTTGCGCGGATCGAAGGCACGTCACCGGCAAAGAGGCTCTCTGGACGAATCGGCTTGGACGAATGGAACGAATTTGCCGGTGCCCCGAGTGGTGAAGTTGTGGGCGGCGGTGAGGATGTGCCGGCCGTCGGGCATCAGGAACCCCGTTCCGGTGGTAGCAGAATCTGCTGACTCACTGCTTTGCGATCACGACACCCCGTTTGCCCGGACGCCGGAATTTGCGTGTCGTCTCTTTCAGTAACGCGTCCCGGAACAATCTCAGCGATTCGGCCACGGCTTCGTCCGCGTCGGCGATCTGCTTGTCGACCATGGCGGTCAGTTGCTTTCCGGACACTCCGGACTGCGCCCGGATTCGGGCTCGGATTTCTGCGGGTTTCATCGTACCGATCATAGCAGAGCCTCCAGCAAGAGCCTGAGTTCCGATACCAACCGGATCGCGCGCTCAAATTCCGATCCGGAACCGAGGGCATCGAACGTGGCTTTCGCCATCAAATCGTCGCGATCAAACGCTTCGGCATAAACGATCAGGAGGTCGTCCGCTTCGGTCGCTGCCAAACCGAATTGGGCACCGCCCGCTTGACCGAAGACATGCCGATACTCAATGCGACCGACCCGACGAGCAATTCGGATGATTCGCCTCCGGCGTGCGGTCACCTCGGAAGGCCGAAGGGGTTTCGGTTGTCGCGGGGTCATATCACAGCGATTCTACCCGCTCCCACGGGCAAGTGAATCTTGGAATCCCCTCTCTCACGCCGCACTTTCCTTCCAGAAGGTCTTGCCCATCGCTTCGGCGAGCTTGTGTAGGTCGCCCATCAGATCGAGGAACTGGTGCGGCAGCAGGGCCTGCGGCCCATCCGACATCGCCTTCTCGGGGCAGTTGTGGACTTCGACATGCACCCCGTCGGCGCCGGCGGCGACGCTCGCCCGGCACATGCTCGGGATCAGGTCGGGCCGGCCGGTGGCGTGGCTCGGGTCGACGATGATCGGCAGGTGGCTCTGCCCCTTCACGTTCGGCACGGCGCTCAGGTCGAGCATGTTGCGGGTGCTGTCTTCGAAGCTGCGGACGCCACGCTCGCACAGGACGACGCCCATGTTTCCCTCGGCGAGGATATACTCCGCCGACATCAGCAGGTCTTTGACCGTGGCGCTCATGCCGCGCTTCAGCAGCACCGGGATTTTCGTCTTGCCGAGTTCTTTGAGGAGATCGAAGTTCTGCATGTTGCGGGCGCCGACTTGGTACATGTCGGTGTAGCGGCCGATGAGATCGACCTGGCGCGGATCCATGACTTCGGTGACGACGGGGAGTTCGTATTTCTGGCCGACATCCTTCAGGATCTTCAGTCCGTCTTCGCCCATGCCTTGGAAGGCGTAAGGGCTCGTCCGCGGCTTGAACGCCCCGCCGCGGAGGATGTTCGCCCCGCCGGCTTTGACGTACTTCGCGACGGTGTCCATCGTCTCGTAGTTCTCGACGGCGCACGGACCGGCGATCATGGCCATGCTGCCGCCGCCGATCTTCACTTTGCCAACGTAAACCGAGCTGTCTTCTTTGCTGAACTCGCGCGAGGCCAGCTTGAACGGCTTCAGAATCGGGATGGCCTGCTCGATCATCGGGATCTGCAGGAGCATCTCGGAGTTCGGCTTCGTTTCGTCGCCGATGACTCCGATGATCGTGCGGCGCTCCCCCCGGCTCAGGTGCGGGGTGAAGCCGAGTTCTTTGATACGCTCGATGGCGTGATCGATCTGTTCGAGGGTGGCATCCGGCCGGAGGACGAGGATCATGGGAGGGCGTTTCGATTCGTGGGAGGGAGTATCGAGTCGGGAATCAAAGATCGGCGGATTGCAAGTGGACTTCGTCCATTTCGACCGGCGTTAGGTATCGCCGACGGCACCGTTCGATTTCGGCATCGTCCTGCAACAACTGCGCAATCCGTCCCAACCAAGTGGCGAGAACGGGGTCGTCGTAACGGAACAAATGGAATGAGAAATTTCCCAACAAGTGGGCGTGTCGTGCCACGTATTCGTCTGGGGAGAGGCGCAATTCTTCTGGAGAGAAGAACTGATGGACAATCCAGTGGCCATCTTCCTTGCCGAGGCGGCCGCGCGGTGTATGCGTCGAAGTCATGACTGGGAACTGGGAGCCGATTCCAGGTAGGACAGGTGGATTCTCAAGTGCCATGTTTCTAGTTCCCGTTCCGATTCCCACCGGACGCTGTCCGCCCCGAATGCCCTTGCGAGGTTCGCGAGGAAGTAGCCAACGCGTGTACCTTCTCCGGTTGAACCGATTGTCAATGCTTCGGCTGTCGTCTTTTCGACATTGTATGCTTCGAGAATCAACGGGTGCGACAGACCGGCCAACTTCAGACCTTCGGATACTAATTCGCCCGTTGACCGTGGAGCCACCAATCTGTTTTTGTGGACTCCGTCCATGGACACAAACCGCTGCAGCAGATTGACGAGGAGGCTTGCCCCACCTCGCCCACCAGACGCGGCGGGATCAAAATCGAAGTAGAACCGATTCGCATCGGTTACACTTCGTCGAACTGCCACGCGATTCAAAACCGGGTCGCGCCTGCTATCGACGAGTGGCTCCACACTATTCTTCCGAGGTCGCCGAGACCGGATACGACCCGAGCGGCGTCACGGCGTCGCAGATTTTGTCCAAGGCCGCGATGGTCTTCTTCACCTTCGGATCGTCGGTGTGGCCTTCAAAGTCGACGAAGAAGACGTACTCGCCCTTGGCTTCCCGGTACGGGAACGACTCGATCCAAGTCAGGTTCACTTTGTTCGTCTTGAAGATGGTCAAGACGTCCGCGAGGGCGCCCGGCGTGTGCGACACTTGGAAAATCAGAGCGGTTTTGTCCGTGCCGGTGCGCGGGCTGTCTTGCAACGCGATCACCGCGAAGCGGGTTTCGTTCTCGGGGTGGTCTTCGATCGATGCGAAGATCGTCTTCAATCCGTAGTGAACGCCGGCTTGCCGGCTGGCCACGGCCGCGGCGAATGGCTCCGTCTGCACCAGCCGCGCGGCGTCGGCCGTGCTGTTGACCGGATGCACGCTCGCGTTCGGCAGGTTCTTGCTGAGCCACTGCCGGCACTGGCTCAGTGCTTGGGCTTTGCTATAAACCCGTCGGATTTCCGCCGGTTGGCAATTGGCGAGCAAGTGGTGGTGGACGCGCATCCGGATTTCGGCGCAGATGCGGACCGTCGGGTTGCGGATGAAACAATCGAGCGTGTCGGCGATGCGGCCGTCGGTGCTGTTTTCCAGCGGCACGACACCGAGGTTCGAGTGTTTCCGCGCGACCTCGTCGAACACGGCTTGGATCGAGCCGACTTGGGAATATTCGCTCGATTGGCCGAAGCGTTCGATGGCGGCCAAGTGGCTGTAGCTGTAGTCCGGCCCGAGGAACGCGACGCGTTGGATCGACTGGATCGCCCGCGATCCGCTGATGAGTTCGCGGAAAATCGCTTTCAGCGTGACTTCCGGCAGCGGGCCTTTGTTCGCCTTCAAGATGTTCCCGAGGACTTCCTCTTCGCGGGCCGCGGAAAAGATTTCCCCGCCGGTTTCGGACTTCACCTTGCCGATTTGTGCGGCCACGCCCGCGCGCTTTGACAGCGACAGCAGGATTTCGAGATCGAGTTTGTCGATCTGCCCGCGGAGTTGTTTCAAGTTGCCGGCGGTGCTCATGGGGCGCCTGACGGTGCGGTGGATTGGGGCGTAAAGTTCGACCCTCCTTCAACCTACAGTCGCGGGATTGGAGCGTCAACGAATCGCCCCCGCCGGGATGGTAGAAAAAGGAAATACCTCCGGAAAATGGTTTCGGCCGAAACCGCCCCACCCCTCCGCGAAACCATTCCGGAATTCGGGTAGAACCGATGCGCCGCAACGACTTGCGTCCGAAATGGACCTGTGCGAACCAATCTGAAACCATTTCTCGGAGTTCATGCCGGATCACGCTGATTTTGGCGTGCCGGAATGGCAGTAACCCGGCGAACTTCAAGAATTGACAAGATGCGTCGTCGTTGCAACTAACAGTTGGGTAATATCTTGCGATGGTTCAGCTCGCTAATTCTATCATTGGCCACGCAATTGGCCTTCGGATTGCTGCTGTAGTCATCGACTTCCAATTGCAATCATCGATCCATTCCCAACACACGGAGACTTTTGACATGGCGGAAGAGAAAATCATCGGCATCGACTTGGGGACCACGAATTCGGTCGTCGCCGTGATGGAAGGGGGCGAAGCCAAGGTCATCGCCAACGCCGAAGGCAACCGCATCACTCCGTCGGTCGTCGCGTTCGCCAAAGACGGCGCCCGCCTCGTCGGTGACCCGGCGAAGCGCCAAGCCGTGACGAACCCGACCAAAACGATTTACAGTATCAAGCGATTCATGGGTCGTCGGCACGAAGAAGTCGAATCCGAAGAAAAACTCGTGCCCTATAAGATTGCGGGCGGTCGCACCGACCTCGTGAAGGTCGATGTCGACGGCAAGAACTATACGCCGCCGGAAATCTCGGCGATGATCCTGCGGAAGCTCAAGGAATCGGCGGAAGCCTACCTCGGGCACACGGTCCGCAAGGCGATCATCACCGTCCCGGCGTACTTCAACGACGCCCAGCGCCAAGCCACGATCGATGCCGCTCAAATTGCCGGCTTCGAGACCGAGTGGGAAATCGAAGATCCGAAGACGAAACTGAAGACCAAACAGCGGATGCGGATCATCAACGAGCCGACCGCCGCCGCGCTCGCCTACGGCCTCGATAAAACCGGCAAGGATCAGAAGATCGCCGTCTTCGACCTCGGCGGCGGCACGTTCGACATCAGCGTCCTCGAACTCTACGACATCGACGGCGTCGCCAACTTCCAAGTGAACGCCACCAACGGCGACACGCATTTGGGCGGCGACGACTTCGACCAGGTCATCATCGACTTCTTGGCCGACGAGTTCAAAAAAGAAAACGGCATCGATCTCCGCAAAGATCCGATGGCCATGCAGCGGTTGAAGGAAGCGGCCGAGCGGGCGAAGAAAGACTTGAGCCAGGCGACTTCGACCGACGTCAACCTGCCGTTCATCACGGCGGATGCCAGCGGGCCGAAGCACTTGATGCAGGCGATCACCCGCAACCAACTCGAACGCCTCGTCGAGCACCTCATCGAACGCTGCAAGCACCCGGTGTTGAAAGCCCTCGACGACGCGGGCTTGAAGCCGAACCAGATCGACGAAATCGTGATGGTCGGCGGCATGACGCGCATGCCGCGTGTGATGCAGTTGGTCAAGGAAATCTTCGGCAAAGAGGGCCACAAGGGCGTCAACCCGGATGAAGTCGTCGCCATCGGCGCCGCGATCCAGGGTGCCCAGTTGCTCCTCGGTTCGAAGTCCGAACTGTTGCTGCTCGACGTCACCCCGCTCAGCCTCGGCCTCGAAACCTTGGGCGGCGTGTTCACCAAGCTCATCGAACGCAATACGACGATTCCGACCAAAAAGAGTCAGGTTTTCACGACCGCGGCCGATGGCCAGCCCTCCGTGGAAGTGCAGGTCTTCCAAGGCGAGCGTCCGATGGCCAACGACAACAAGAAGATCGGCAACTTCCACCTCGACGGTATTCCGCCCGCGCCGCGCGGGACGCCGCAGGTCGAAGTGACGTTCGACCTCGACGCCAACGGCATTCTCAACGTCCAAGCCAAGGATCTCGGCTCGGGCAAGGAGAGCAAGATCCGCATCGAGCAATCGAGTGGCCTGAGCGCGTCCGAAGTCGAAAAGATGAAGCAGGACGCCGCGCTGCACGCCGACGACGACAAGAAGAAACGCGAGTTTGCCGAGGCCAAGAACGAAGGCGAAAACAAGGTCTTCCAAGTCGAGAAGATCCTGAAGGAATCGGGCGACAAGATCGGCGAAGCCGACAAAGCCGTGGTGGTCAAGGCCGTGGATAAAGTGCGGGACTCGCTGAAAGGCACCGACCCGAACGCGATCAAGACCGCCGTGAGCGAACTGGAAACCGCCTCGCAAGCGATGGCCCAGCACCTGAACAGCCAAGGCGCCGGCCCGACCGGTGCGACCCCGAGCGGGGCCGAGAAGAAAAACGACGACGTCATCGACGCCGAGTACGAAGTGAAGAAGTAAATGTGGCGACACGTTTCTTAACGTGTCGGGAAGAATTGTCTAACGACACGTTAAGAAACGTGCCACCACAACGGATGGCCGGAACGGAGATGTTCCGGCCTTTTTCGTCGAATGTCGGTTGAATCGACTCCCCTTTGCAAACGCGGTGTCCATCGGCTAAGTTACATCTTGCGGAACCACATCCGCGAGGAGCCGACCGATGAGCACCGATCTCGACAAACGCGACGACGAACTGACCGACGACCTCGACGGCGCAGAAAACCCCGAGCCGGGCGAGGCGACCTTCTGGCAGACGCATTCGTCCCGCTTCGAAATGCCGATCTCTTACACCACGTCCGCCCTGATTCTGGTGGGATTGTTCGCCATCTTTCTCCTCTTCCAGCGGTTGTGCGACGACAAGCCGAAACAGGACTCGGTCCCCATCGCGCTCAGCGATGCCGGGTTCGACGACGAAGGCCAAGGCTCCGAAGGCGTCGGCGGCCAAGAGAACCCCATCGCCATCGGCTTCACCCCGCCGACGGAGGCGGACATCAAGAACTTGCCCCATCCCGAGGCGATCGCGGAGATCCAAAAAGACATCAACGAGCAGTTGCAGATCGAAGACCCGAACTCCGTTGTGCCGCTGTCGGTCGAGAAGGCCGCGAGCTTCTCGACGTTCGACAAATCCATTGCCGATAAGCTCGCCGGCATCGGTTCGCAGCGCGGCACCCCCGGCGGCGCGGGGAGCGGGGACGACAAGAAAGGGACCGGCCCCGGCGGCTCGGGCGCCAGCAGCACGCGGGCGCGCTCGATGCGCTGGGTCATGCGCTTCAGCACCCGCAGCGGCCGGGATTACCTCGACCAACTCGCGACCCTCAAAGCCACAGTCGTGGTGCCGCTGCCGCCCGACGGCAAGACGGCCTACGTCTTCCGCGACTTGATCAACCCGAAGCCGGGGTCATTTGTCGAAGAGAAAGAGTGGACGAAGCTGGCCGGGCAGATCCAATTCTGCGATTACAAGAAAGGCTCGGTGACGGAAGTGGCGAGCGCCCTCAACCTCAACTTCACCCCGGCCTCGTTCTGGGCGTTCTTCCCCAGAGACTTGGAAGGGGAATTGTCGCGGTTGGAAGTCGCCTACGGCAACAAGCAACCCGAGCAGATCGAAGAGACGGTATTCGAAGTGACGGTCCGAGCCGGGACCTCGCAGGTGGTGGTGGCTTCGCAAAAGTTGAAGAGATAACCGTTTTGTAGGGCGGGTGGAGTCTTCGTAACCCGCCACGGCATTCACAGGCGACGGCGGGTTGCGAAGACTCCACCCGCCCTACAAAACATTCACTTGCCCTTCGGCCAGTAGATCTGGTGGATCTCCGCCCCCCGCGCCGCGTCGTAGATCTTCGCTTCAGTGCCCCATGGCACATCGTCGGCCACGGTCAGGTGCATTTCTTTCCGGCCGGTCGTGCGGACGTGATCCTTGAGTTCCCGGTCGATGTCGGCGAGGGCGACGGGGCGGTCGTCGATCTTGACGATGGCCGTGCCGTTGGTGTCGAGGTTCACCTTCACCCGGAAGACGCGGTCTTGGATGTCTTCTTTTTTCACCACTTGCTTGGCGGCCCCGTCTTCCGACGGCGCCGGCGGAAGATCGATCGTCCGCCGCAGTGAGGTGTAAGTCGCGGTGAGGATGAAGAAGATCAGCAGCACGAGCGCCACGTCGATCATCGGGTTCATGTCGAGCCGGGATTCGTCCGGCGGTTCCGGCGGCGGCGGCCCCATCTCGGCGACGGCGTCGGCGAAGTGCGGGTGATCCTCGATCTGCCGCCAGTCGATTTCCCCCGGCCCGCGGACATCGTCGGACGGGTCCCAATCGCCATCGCGCAAGCCTTCGAGCACACGCTCCGCGTTTTCGAGCGGTTGCCCTTCGGGCATTCCGAGGTGCCGGACTTGCCAATTGGGGGACGGGGTCATTTCTTCACCTCGTTCACTTCGGCGGCGTAAAACGCGATCGTCCCTTTGAGACGGCGCTTCTCCAAATCTTGGGCCACTTGCTTGACGTAGGCCCTTTGCAAATCGACGTGGCAAGCGATGCGAACTTCCGGCGCCCGCGAGACTTTGCCGAGGATCGTGTCGAGCCGATCCGAGAGGTCGCCGGCGGATTGCAGGTTGTTGTTTTCCTTCGTCGGGCCGGCGGCGCCGACGCCGACACCGTAGAAGATGTCGCCGTTCGGGCGCTTGTCGAGGTAAACCGTCAGTGCGTCGGGGTCTTTGCTGAGCTTGCCGGTGTTCTTCATCCCCGGCACCCGCACCGGCGACGATGACGACACCGCCGTCGTGAGCATGAAGAAGATCAGGAGCACCAAGCTGACATCGATGAGCGGAATCATGTCGACGTCGTCGTCATCATCGTCGGGCGTTTTCTTCCAGCGGTCCATCTCGATGGCGTGCGCCGGTTCCTCGGGGTAGAGCGAACTCGCCGCGACCGATGCCACCGGTTGCCCCGGCCCCGCTTTCGGGATTGGGGCGGTGCGCGGCTTGCGCGGGAGGAAGTCCGAGACCATCGGGTGATCGCCGAAGCGCATCCACGGGGCGGTGGACCCGGCCGGGCGCAGCTTGTCGTCGGCATTCGCGCGGCCCTGCTCGGCCCAGCCGCAGACGACGTGGTACGGCACACCCTTGTAGACCGTGTCGGCGACGATCAAGAAGACGTCGAAGCTTTCCCCACGCGATGCCATCGTTCGATCTCCGAATCTCGGGGCGTTGCCGCGGACAAAAAAACCGATCACCGCAACTTCGCGTCGCGTTTCTTCGGGGCGTCTTCTTCCTCGTCCTCGTTCTCATCGACTCCGTCCGGGTTGTTTTTGACATGCAGCACCAGCGTGATGAGCTTCTGGCTGGCGATCTTCATTTTGATCTCGAACTTCGTGATCCACGCTTTGAAGAGTACGTGGCAAAATACCAGCGGAATGGCCGTGAGGAGCCCGAGCGCGGTGGCGAACAGCGCCAAGCCGATCGACCCGGCCGAACTGGTGACGCCGCCGGGATTGCCGGAATCTTTCGAGATGTTGTTGAAGGTGCTGATCATCGAAATGACGGTGCCGAGGAGGCCGACCATCGTGCTGATTTTGGCGATGGCCAAGATCGGCGCCAGTAGGAAGTTCAACCGCGGCAGGATTTCCAGTTCGACGGCGCTGGCCATGCTGCGCCGCATCGCGGCGACGCCTTGCTCGGCGGCTTCCAGGCCGGCCACGTACAGCAGGCTCGGGATCAAGCCTTTCTCCTCGCGGCAGAAGTTCAGCGCGGCTTTCGGTCCCTTTTCCTTGAGGTTCGCCTGGACGTCGGCCAGCAGGGTATCGAGGTTCGAGTTGCTGTTGAGGTTCAACAACCAGCGCCAAATGACGAGCGCGAAGGCGATGAACGTCATCAGCGTCATGGGAATCGCGAAGAACCATTCGTTCTTGTAAAACTTTTCGACGGCTTCCATTCGGCGGTCTCGCGGACGGTGGTGCGGGGGCGTTCGGTGAGGGTTAGCTTGCCAGAAGTGCAACGCGACGGCAAGCGGAGCCGTTGGATGGGGTGTAGCGGGTCTGGCAAATTTTTCTGGCGCATTGGAGTTGTGGTGGTCAAGATAGGGGTCTTGTCACGGCAACCCCTGTCCGAGGCGCATTATGGAACCGATGCCCAAACTCGACCGCGTGGCCGGGATGCGGGAGCAACTGGAAGCGCTGCTCGGCCGCGTCGCCGACGCCATCAACGAGGCCCGAGCGTGGCGGAGTCCGTGGCGCGGGGCCAAGCGAGCGGCGGCCGACGCGCTGCTGAATTACGTGGGCGACCGGCGCGGGATGATCCGGTACCGCGAGTTCGCTGAGAAGGGCTGGCAGATCGGCAGCGGCCCGACCGAAGCGTGCTGCAAGACCCTGACGCAGAGGCTCAAAGGCCCGACCGAAGCGTTGGGACGCCGACAACGCCGAAGCCCTGATGGCGCTGGAATCGCTCCGCCAAAGCGACCTGTGGAAGAAGTACTGGACAAACCGACTCCCCCAAACGACTGGAGACCGCCAGAAAAATTTGCCAGACCCTCGGAAATCGTCGTCGCGGTTGACACCGGGCCGCGGCCCCGCGACACTACTCGTATGAAACAAACACCTTTCGATCTCTCCGGCCGTGTCGCGCTCATCACGGGCGGGAACAAAGGCCTTGGGGCCGCGATGGCCCGCGGCCTCGCCGAAGCCGGCGCGGACATCTTCCTCGCCAGTCGCAACGAACCGGAGCTGCAGTCGTCGCTCGCGGACATCCTCGCCGCCACCGGCCGCAAGGGGGGATATACCGTCGCGGATGTTTCCGTACGCGCCGATATCACCCGCTTGGCGAAGACGGCGCTCGATGTGATGGGCCGCGTCGACATCCTCATCAACAACGCCGGGATGAACGCCCCGCAGGCCATCGACGCCATCACCGACGAAACGTGGGACCGCATCCTCGAAGTCAATTTGAGCTCGATCATGGCGCTCACGCGGGCCCTCGCCCCGCAGATGAAAGAGCGGAAGTGGGGCCGGGTCATCCACATTTCAAGCATCATGGGCGAAGTGTCCAAAGAAAAACGCAACGCCTACAGCGCTACCAAGGCGGCCGTGCGCGGCTTGGCCCGTGCCAGCGCCATCGACCTCGGGCCTTTCGGCATCACCGTCAACTGCATCGCCCCCGGCCCCTTCACCACCGACATGCCGATGTCGCTGCTGTCCGACGCCGAGAAAAAAGCCTTCGCCGACCGCACCGCGCTGGGTCGGTGGGGCGATCCGGTCGAACTTGTCGGCCCGACGGTCATGCTCTGCTCCGACGCCGGTAGCTACATCACGGGGCAGACGATCTTCGTGGACGGCGGCTACACGGCGCGGTGATCCGCGGGCCATTCTTTCGCAACCGAGCTACGAGCCCTTCCGTGCCGCCGGGTAGAATATCTCCGGGGAATCCTGCCGGTCAAAATCGGCCCAGCGGCAAAATGCACGGTCCGCAGCGGCGAATAACCCATCGGATACGGAGACCGAGTCCCGCGGCGTTCGTTCGCCCGGTGCTCGGTCCCTGGGGGATTGCGATGAAGTTCAAGTACCGATCCGGCCAGCAACCGCTCGACGGCTTCACGCTGAAGCGCGGCGTGGGCCAGGGCGGCTTCGGCGAAGTCTACTTCGCCGTCAGCGACGGCGGCAAAGAGGTCGCCCTCAAATTGCTGCTCGGCCACTCCGAGGTCGAGCTGCGCGGAATCGCCAACTGCTTGAACATGAAGCACCCGAACTTGGTGCACGTTTACGACCTCCGCGAAGATTCCGAAGGCCAACAGTGGCTCGTGATGGAATACGTCCTCGGCGAGACCATGTCGGCCGTGCTGAATCGCCACCCGAGTGGATTGCCGTTGAGTTTGACGAAAGAATGGTTCGCCGCGCTGGCTCGGGCCGTCGGCCACCTCCACGACCGTGGCGTCGTCCACCGCGATTTGAAACCGGCGAATATCTTCGTCGAAGCGGGCACCCTGAAAGTCGGCGACTACGGCCTTTGCAAAACCATCAGCACGAGCCAACGTCAGACGCGCACCGTCGGCACCGTCCACTACATGGCCCCGGAAGTGAGCACCGGCAACTACAGCCAGAAGATCGACCAGTACGCGTGCGGCGTGATCCTCCACGAAATGCTGACCGGCAAGATCCCCTTCGACGGGGAGTCCGACGGGGAAATCCTCATGAAGCATCTCACCGCGACCCCCGACCTGACCGGCGTCCCCGAGCCGTTCCGGCCGATCATCGCGAAGGCGTTGGATAAGAATCCGAACAAGCGCTACGCCAGCATGGCCGAGATGGCCCAGGCCGTCGAACCGATCCAACTGCCGCAAGCGGTGCCCATCGGCGTCCGGTCTAGCGCCATCGGCCCCGTCGCGGCCCCGCCGGGATTGATCCTGACGCCCGATCCGGAGTTGCCCAAGACCCAGCCGATCCCCGAGCGGTTGAAAGCTCCGCCGATCCCGGCGAAGGTCCCGGAGAAAACTCCGTTGCCCGTGGCCCGACCGGTTCCACCGCCGACCATCCGCGACCGTCTGACTGGCCTGTTGGGCGGGATGCTCGCGGCCCCGATCATCGCCGCGCTGGGGCTCGTCCCCTACGGGCTCTTGTCGAACCCGTCCGATTGGACCGGTTTGATGAAGCTGTTCCTCGTGAGCACGGCGCTGGCTTGGGCGGTGCTTCTCGGCTCCGGGCAAGCGACCTTCCGCAGCACCGACGGTTGGTCGCGCCGGCTCCGCCTCGGAATCCTCGGCCTCGGCATCGGGGCGTTCGCGTTCTGGCTCGACGGTTGGACGATGCCGCGGGCTGCCAGTTCGAGTGTGTCGAACGCCGAGTCCTTTTTCTTCGGAACGATCACGATGCCGAGCGATGTCTTCTCGACCGGCGTTCGCTACCTGCTCTACTTCGGCGGGGTGATGGCGGCCGGGCGCTGGTGGCGCGCCGCGGCCCGGGATCGCAAAGAACGCTTCAGCCTGTTCCCGCTGCTCGCGGCGGGCTTTTGGTCCGGGGCGCTTCTGTTTCTTTGGCCATGGGAAGCCGGCTCGCCCGCCGCGGGAATCGTCCCGATCGTACTCGCGATCGTCGCCGTTCAAGCCGTGAGCCCTTGGACGCCCTCCGCAAAAGTGCAATCGGCGAAGAAACTCCGTTTGGGCCGCGCCTGATCGACCGTATTCACCCCGATGGGGGAAGGAACCATGAACCGCCACGACCGCCGCGACCGGGACCAACGCCGCCCGCCCGAACAATCGAGCCGGGGCAAAAACCTGCGCTTCCTCGTACTGTTGGGCATCGGCCTCGGCGCGGCCCTGTTGATTCTGCGCGTCGACACGAAATCGGATCGCGTCGTGACTTCGCCCGGCCCGGTCAAACTCGCCAAGTTGAACGCCCACAATCTTCAAGAGACTTCGGAGCTCAACGGAATCGATGGTGGGGCGAAAGCCGGCCGGGCGGTTCTGGCCGTTTCGGAAAAGACCAAGCTTGGTGAAGACAACCGCGCCGGGGCGGTTTTCATCGTCGCCCCGTTCGCCGAGACGACTTCGACCGATGGCAGCGTCACGGTCGCCAAGGCCGATCCGCAGCACCCGCAAGCCGCCATCCGCATCGTCGGCGTCCGCAGCGAAAAAGCCTACACCCGTCGCGAAGAATCGATCGACGACGCCCGCCGCGTCGCCCGGCAACGCTTGGCCGAGGTCTTGCAATCGCTCGATCCGCCCATCCGCGTGCTGCCGTCCGATGCCCAAATCGCGGACGACTACATCGTGGCGAATTCGGCCCGCGACATCGCCGCCACCCAAGACACCAAAGACGCGTGGAAAGCCGGCGGCGTCGACCCGAACCGCCAATGGGCGACCCTCGACCTCGAAGTCAGTGAATCGCAACTGCGTACTCTGCGGGCCAAACAGCGCCTCATCGATCTCGGCTGGATTCTCGGCGCCATCGCCGCCGTCCTCAGCGCGGGCTACGGAACGTTGAAACTCGACGCGCTCGCCAAAAACTACCTGACGAAAGCCGCGGCGTAATTCACAATCGACCCAACGGGCTCACCACGCAGGCGTCTTCGGTGCCCTTGCTTTAATGCAGCAGCCTCGTTTTGCCCCGCAGTCGATCCCGCAACTTGGGCGGTTTTGAAGGCTGAGGATTTGTCGGCTTTGCGGACATTTTTGATTGGCATCCGGTGGAACGTCGGTTATAATCCAGCGGGAGGTCGTGGGGAACTGATGCCCAAGCGGTGTCACGGTCGTTCTACGGAGTCAAGGGCGAATTCAAGCTCGGGTAGACCCCAATGCGTTTATTGTTCGTCAAAGAACGGATGGCTTGGCCGCGGTCGAGCGGGCATGACATTCGCACGTTCTACCTGCCGCAAGCGATGGCGCGCCGCGGGCATGCCGTCGCCTTGGCGACCATCGTTCCCCCGCTGCGGGAGGCGGTCGCCGATGGCGGGTTCGCGGCCGAATACTGCTTCGACGACCGCACCCTGCCCGTGCCGACCGCAGCGGCCTTCCCAATGAACTTGTCAAACATGCAGGAGAAGTTCTGCGGCTACTGGGGCATCGACCCGGAGCGAGTGCGGTGGGCGGCGGCGGCCGTGGCGGACTTCCGCGCCGACGCGGTCGTGGTGGTCGGGCTGAACGGGCTGCCGTTCCTAGGGGCGTTGCCCACGGGCGTGGCGAAGATCTGGTACGCGGCCGACGAGTGTGTGTGGCACCACCTCTCGCAGTTGCGACCGTTGCGGAAATCGACCTGGGGCGAACTGAAACCCGCCATCATCAAGGGCCTGTATCAGCGGGCGTATCGCAAGTTGCTGGACCGCGTGTGGGTGGTGTCGCCGGCCGACGCGAAGGCGTTCCGCTGGTTCGCGGGCATCCGTCGGATCGACGTGGCTCCCAACGGCGTCGACGCCGAGCATTACTCCCCCGGGTTCGAGCGGCAGATTCCGAACTCGTGTGTATTCTGGGGGCGGCTCGATTTCGGGCCGAACATCCAGGCCGTCGAGTGGTTCGTCAAGCACGTCTGGCCGCGCGTGCGGCGGGCGGTGCCGAACGCGACATTCCAGCTCTACGGTTTCCAATCGACGCCGGGCATCCAAGCGCTGGCCGGCCGGGACGGCATCGCGTTGGGCATGGACCTGCCCGACATCCGCGCGGCCGTGCGCTCGCGTCAGGTGGTCGTGCTGCCCTTCGTCAGCGGAGGCGGCATCAAGAACAAGTTGCTCGAAGCGGCCGCACTGGGGATGCCGATTCTCGCCGCGCGGCGGGTCGTCGCGGGGCTGAACGGGCAACCGCCTATCTCAACCGCCCGCACGCCCGGCGATTGGGCCGAGCAGTTGGTTACCTTGTGGCAGAGCCCGGAAGCGCGGCAGAAGCTCGGCCGCGATGCTCGGGCCTGGGTGACGGAACACCACACCTGGGACGCGGCGGCACGAATCGCCCTTGCAGGGCTGGCGAAATCGGCGGACAAATATCCCCGGATCGGGACGACGCGGGTTACGAGCGCGGCCCCGTCGGTGCCGACCGATCTGTCAACGGCACTCCCCTCACCATCGGGCCAGGATGAGTTCTGATTTTGCTCCCCCTCCTCAAGACTTGGGAAGAGGGGTTTAGACTTTCCATGCGACCCGGGCCTCCTGCGTTGCCTCGTCACGACCCATTGGCAAGCCGAACCCGGCGCTAAAGGGGACCGGCGGGGTCAATCCAACTTCAGTGCTTTCCAATCTGCCTTGTGATACAGGCTCATGCACTATCAGGGGTTGCGTCGGTTGCCCCAGGTGCTCGACCCAGTCGTCCAGCACATTGCGGTAGCGGGGTGGGCGCGTGGACATCGACGCGGCCCCTCGCTTCTTCTGGCTCGCCGCCTCTGATGACGCGGCGCCGTTCACCAGCCATTGCCACAGGTTCCGCAGAAACAACGCGAGGCCCACGAGCAGGACGCGGTACAGCGGATCCGGCGAAGCCGGACGCTCGGGAAAAAGATCCCGACATTTCGTTTGCGTCGCTCCGGTGTTCTGTTAAGGTCCATCCATCAGAACACCTTCGGGCTTCCGATGTCCATCGCCGAAACCACTACCGAGTCGAGCCGAGCCGAGTCGCTCGCGCGGGTTTGCCTCAGCCTTGCCGGTAGTGTGCTGATGGCGGCGGCCCTGCTGAAACTGGCCGGGTGGAACGTTTCGGCGTTCGCTCAAAGTGCGAATGCACAAACGCTTTGCAACGCCAATGCTTATGCGTTTCGAAATGAGAAGACGCAGTCAGAGTAAATTCTGATACTAGATTTGGAAGTGCAAAACTAACATGTTTTGCACATGCCCATTTTTCAAAGGGTATTCAATGGCGATCAAAGTAATTGTGTTAGCAGTGATCGTTATATCAAACTATCAATGCCAATTTGCAAGGGCTGATACGTCTGGCGAGCTTGTAGACAAGGTCAAGCGCGAAGCTCCGCAAGGATGGAAATTGATAGCGTTAAGGTACTCAAAGTTGCAATATACCGCGAGTATTGAATACTCGGTCAAAATGTCGAACGGCAAAGCAAACCGTCTCGCGTGCGAAGTGCGGTGTTGTCAGAATGGGAATTGCGCATCGATTGTAGGTTCGCTAGATTTAAATTTCAAAGATATGACGGAAAAAAAAGCCGTCTGCATCAACAGTAAGTACGGCTTCGATGTTACTGATCGTCTCAATAATGGATCGTGGCGGTATGATCGGAGTGTGGCCAAGGACGAAATTGGATACACCAAACTGTTCGCCAACTGGCTACTCACTGTGCAGCCAGCGACATCGATCGACAATCCAAACTATGTTGCATTATCTGATTTCATTTTGGATCCAGATACGACCATCGATAGCGCCGAAGACATCGCGGGAATTGTCAAGGTGCGATATTCAACAAAACAAAAGTTGCTCAATGGAAAGCAGGAGTTGCGAAATGGCATTTTTGATCTGGATTCAAGTAATAATTGGAGAGTAGTCGGCTATGCTTTTCAGCGTCAGAATAGCAACTTCTCATCTACAACAACGAATACATATGGTGTTGCTGAGACCGCAGACTTTGTAGTTAAAATGGACTGCGAGACCACAGCATTGCACGGGGCCACTCATACAATAATTAGCTTTCATGATTTCGGAGAATGCACTGATCCCGAATCCGATTTTACACTCACGAAATATAATCTTCCCGAACCGACCGGAGTGGAATGGAACAAGCCCACTCCGAGGTATCAATATTGGCTGATCGCGTTCGCCTGCTTCGCGATTCTAGCAATCGCTTGCAAAATAGTCATTTGGAAAGTCCGTTTCAATCTCACGGCGGCTGCCGACCCTAAGCGGGAATGATTGCCGATGCGCACGTCATTATACATCTGTATTTTCGCTGTTCTCGCTTGCCTATTACTCGCGGCCTTCGAGTGTTATCCTGTAAGCGACTCGCCAGATTCTGCACAATTCCAAGTATCGCAAACAAGCTTTGATTTTAATCTTGAGCCTCTCGGCAAACATTTGATCGTAACAACGATCACGAATCCATCGAACAAAGAGCGGCGAATTATTGGTATGGAGGGGCAATGCCGAGGTTTGAATTGTATAAAGCCATTGCGAGATACCCCTTTGAATGTTGCCGCATTCGGCGCCGTTGACATTGAATGTGAAGTATTGCTGGGTCGCCCCGGTCCGATTGACATCGAAATTAAACTCTACCTCGAAGAAAACGGCATCCGGACCGTCACCCTGCGCGTCACCGGCACTGCGGTGGAGGGTCCCCGTGCGCCGAAATAGACGCGGCTTCACCCTGATCGAATTGCTCGTCGTCATCGCCATCGTCGCGGTGCTGGTCGGGTTGATGCTTTCGGCCGTCCAACGGGTCCGCAATGCGGCGGCGCGGCTGAGCTGCCAGAACAACCTCAAGCAAATCGGGCTGGCCCTCCACCACTACCACGACGCCAATAACGGCTTGCCCGTCGGGCACCGTTCGCTCTTCCAAGCCGACCGCCGGCCCTTCACCGGTTGGACGCTCGACCTGCTGCCCTTCCTCGAAGCCGACGCGCTGCACGCGCAATCGATGGCCGACTTCCGCCGGCAACCGCTCGCCTTCGTCCCCCCGCACTCCGGGTTGTCGACCGTGGTCAAAGCGTACCTCTGCCCGGCCGACGGTCGGGTGGGTTCACCGCAAGTCTCCACGAAGACGATGACCACCGTCGCCTTCACGAGCTACCTCGGCGTCTCGGGGAAGGACTACCAATCGAAGGACGGCGTGCTGGTGCAAGACCGGCGCTTCCCCCTGCTGGCCATCACCGACGGCACCGGCAACACGCTGATGGTGGGCGAGCGGCCGCCGAGCGCCGACTTCCAATTCGGCTGGTGGTACGCGGGCGTCGGCCAGAAGCTCAGCGGCTCGGCCGATATGATCCTCGGCGTCCGCGAGCAGAACCTGCAACCGATCGTCAGCGGGTCGACGTGCGGGCCGGGGGCCTACCCGTTCCGCGAGAGCCGCTTCGACGACCCCTGCGGCATGTTCCATTTCTGGAGCCCGCACAGCGGCGGGGCCAACTTCGCGCTCGCCGACGGCAGCGTTCGCTTCCTCGCCTACTCGGGCAACGCCGTCTTCCCGGCGCTCGCCAGCCGTGCCGGCGGCGAGGTCGCCGGCTTGCCCGATTAATCGAACATCCGGATCAAATCCGTGACGCTGGTCAGGTTTTCCAGATCCCAACACTTCGCCAAGATGGCGTCGGCCTTGGCTTTGCCGTACTTCGGTTCGACGGTGCCGCGGAACTTTGCTTCGACTTCGCCGTCAGTCATCGGGTTTCCGGCGTGGCCACGCGGGAACTCGACCTCCTTCGTCAGCGTCGTGCCGTCGTCCAGCGTCACCGTGATGCGGTTCGGGATGCCGTGCGGGTAGCGGTGGTCGAGCGTGGAATCGTGGAGCACTTTCACCTTGCCGGTGAAGGCGACGAGCACCGGATTCGTGAAGTGCGCTTCGTCGAAGGTTTCCAAGTTCACGTCGCCGTTGAACAGCGCCGCCGCGGTGCAATACGGCAAGCTGTGGTCGGCCGTCTCGCGGGTCCGCGGCGCCCACGCTTCCGGATACTTACCGATGATGTTGTAGCTCGCCTCGAAGGTGTGGATGTCGATGCTCCGCACCTTCGACACGTCCCCCATCAACTCGGTCCGCAGTTGGATGGCCGCGTCGATGGCGCTCTGGCTGTGGTATTCCGCCGGCCAGAATTTGATGTAGGTTTTGTTGATCATGAAGCCGTCGGCGTTACCCGCCTCGGCCCCGAACGGCGCGGGGGTGAAGGCTTCCTTCGCCACGAGTTTGAAGAAGCCCAAGTCCCCTTCGAAGATCGGGGCGGGGCCGGTCATTCCCTCGGCGGCGAGGGTCGCGGCGAAGACGCCGTTGCGGGCGGCGTTGGCGAAGGCGCATCCCTTCCACATGCTCAGTTCACCCGAGCGCGTCTGCCGCAGGGCGGTGTTGCAGACCCCGGCGATGCCGAGGGCGTGGGTCGTCTGCTCG
>JANXTU010000554.1 GCA_025352235.1 Fimbriiglobus sp. | reverse complement strand
GCCAAGATGGCGAAGATGAACACCGTCGGCAGTTGGTCGCCGAGCGAGCGCTGGGTGGCGTTGAAGAACAACGATTCGAAAATCGGCAGGAACGGATAGGCGATCAGCATCAGGAAGATCGCGGGTTCCCAGCCGAGGCGGAACGGTTTGCGGGCGGCGTCGGCCATGTTACACCTTCTCCCGCACGCGCGTGCCGAGCAAGCCGGTGGGGCGGAAGATCAAAATCACAATGAGAATCCCGAAGACCAAGGCGTTCGTCCACATCTCGCCGACATACGGACTGCCGAAGGAACGGACCAAGCCGATGACGAGGCCCCCGAGCACCGCGCCGGGGATACGCCCGATGCCGCCGAGCACCGCGGCCGTGAAGGCGAACAGGCCGTTTTGGAACCCCATCGTGAAGCTGATGGTGTTCACCGTCACAGCGTAGGTCAAACTCGCGGCCCCCGCGAGCGCGCCGCCGATGGCGAACGTCGCGGCGATGACGAAGTTCGTGTCGATCCCCATCAACTGGGCCGCGATCGGGTTTTGGGCCGTCGCCCGCATCGCCTTGCCGAGCCGCGTCACTTTGACGAACACCGTCAGTGCCAGCATCAGCGGAATCGTCACTGCGAGGATGAGCACATCCTTGTACGTGATGCGAATGGCCGCTTCTTTTCCGAGCAGGTTATCGTTCGAGATCGAGATCAAGTCCGGGAAGTTCACATCCTGCGGGCCACCCCAAAAGAGGCCGGCGTTCATGAAGATGAAACTGACGCCGATGGCGCTGACCAGCGGGGCGAGTTTCGGGGCGTTTCGCAACGGGCGGTAGACCAAGTAATCGACGCCGCAGTTCAAGACGCCGCAGAACAGCACGGTCACGATCAACCCGAATCCCAAGGCCAAAACGATGGCCATCGACGACGGATCTTTCGCGGGCAGCAGTTGATCGACGACCGTGAGCAGCAAGAAACAGCCGAGCATGAACAAGTCGCCGTGGGCGAAGTTGATGAGTTCGACAATCCCGTACACCATCGTGTAGCCGAGGGCGATCAACGCGATGAGCGCGCCGAACGTCAGGCCGTTGATGAGGTACTGGGCGAGGCTATCCCAGAGGGCAGGCTCGGGCATGGGGGTATCCGTCGGTCGGTTGGGGGCGGTGCTATTTTTTGAGAGGTTTTACGAACTCGAACTCCGCTTTGCGCTCCCCTTTCTCGTTGGTCTTCACGACGACGACATTGCCGCTCATCGTCTGGTTGGTCGTATCGCCTTGTTCGTCGAACGACACCGGCCCCGTCGCGCCGGGGAAGTTCTTGATCTTGGTCAACGCCGCGATGCGAATCGCGTCGCGGTCTTTCTTCCCGGCTTGTTTCAGCGCTTCGAGGACGACCAAGCCGCATTCGTATCCGTACGCGGCGTAGGCTTCGCCCGGTTCTTTGCCGTAGGTGTCGGCGTAACTCCTGACGAACGTCGCCCCGCGACCGGGGATCTTCTTGAGGGCATCGATCGGCAAGCCGCCGAAGGTCGCGTAAAACTTGGCTTTCTCGAACGTGTCCGCCGAGGCGGAGTCGGCCATCGCTTGCTCGAAGCAGCCGTCCGGGCCCATCATCGGGCAGACCATGCCGACCTTCACCATGTCTTTGAACAACTGCCCGGCCTTTGATTGCGTCGTCCCGCCGAAGTAGATCAGATCCGGCGCGAGGCCTTTGATCGTCGTCATTAGCGAGGAGAATTCTTGGGACTTGTCGTCGATGCTTTGGTGGCCCAGCACTTCGATGCCGTACTTCTTCGACAGCTTCTCCACGTTGTTCGCGATGCCTTGCCCGTAGGTTTGGCTGTCGTCGATGATGTAGATTTGAACCCCACGGCCCTTCTTTTTCTTCTCGGCGAAGAGTTCGGCGATCCACTTCACGCTGAGTTCGCTTTGCAGATCGTCCGTCGGCACGACGCGGATGTAGTTCACCAACTTCGTCGGCCGGTAGCAGTCCGGTTCGTGCCGTTCGCCCGTCATCGGTTTGGTCAACCGCTCGGCCGTGTTCGCCGGCGACACCATCAGCATGTGGGCACGGTTCAAAATCGGCATCGACACCTTGGCCGCGCCGGAGTTGTACGTGCCGATGTACGCCATGACGTCCGGGTCCATCCGAGCTTGGTTCGCGTTGGCGATTTCCTGCTCGATGGTCCATTGCCCCGCGGCGGCGGTCGCGTCGTCGAGGTCGGCGTACTCGATCTTGTACCGGGTGGTGACCTTCGTATCCGGGTCGGTGAGTTCGATTTCACCGCCGGCCTCTTGGAAGGCGAGTTTGATCCCGTTGACGATGGTGTCGGTCTGCCCCCGCGCGCTGCCGGACCGGGGCAGGCTAGAGACGATCTTGATGACCTTGTCGTCGCCGATCGATTCGCGCCGCCCGGCCGCGAGGCCGATGACGAGGAACAGACCGAGCGTGGCGAGCGGGATCGAAAAACGAATCGGCATTGCGGAACCGCCCCCGTGCCAGTGTTCTGCGGCATGGTACGACGGATGCCCGGCGCCGTCAACGAGGGAAGCGGTTTCACCGCCGGGCGAAGGAGCTGGGCTACGAAGTGGAAAAAGTGGAACCGGCCGAAGCGCCGGTCGAAGTCACCTGATGCCGAGGTCACGCCGAACCGAAAGGAGGTTGGCATGAAGTGAGGTTGGAATCGAGGGAGCAACCATCGCGAAGCGATGCCGGGAGTCCGCGGACGGATGGGATTTCCGGCGGCGAAACGAAGGGCAAGGTCGGCCGCAACTCAAGAAGAAGTTCCTGGAGCGGCCTCGTCGCGGCGAGCGTGACAACGTAGAGCGTTCGGCTACGCAACACCGCAGAGCGGTGGAAGCCTCGTTGCACCGCAGAGCCGTGCAACGAGGGGATGCTCATGCAAACCTGCGCTGTTCGATCCGCCGTCACGCGCAATCGTTACGGTCCCGGCTGCTCGCCTATCTATCCCACGAAGATGAGAGTGTCGCCTTGGCGAGTCGTGTAGAAGGTGTCCAGCGCATCCACGTACAGCGTGGACGCCCCGCCCGCCGCCGTGATGGAGTCTGCACCGGCATCACCGTAGAGCTCGTCGCCTGAATCACCACGCCCGATGATGATGTCATCACCATCACCCCCGTGGATCGTGTTCTGGCCGAAGCCGCCGAGGATCGAGTCGTTACCGCCGCCGCCGTTGATGATGGCGATGCCAGCACCGTTGCTGATGATGGTGTCGTCACCGTCGCCACCAGTGATGGTCACAGCACCAGTAGTATCGCACGTGATGGTGTCGTTGCCGCTGCCGCCTTCGACAACAGCACTAGTAGCAGCGCACGTGATGGTGTCGTTGTCGTTGCCACCAGTGATGGTCACGTGACCAGTAACAGCGGCCGTGATGGTGTCGTCACCGTCGTCACCAGTGATGGAAACAGCACCAGTAGCAGTGACCGTCATGGTGTCGTTGCCGCTGCCGCCAACGATGAAAACAGCACCAGTAGCAGTGACCGTCATGGTGTCGTTGCCGCCGCCGCCGTCGGCGACAACAGCACCGGCGAAGGTGACGGTGGCGGTATCGTTGCCGTTGCCACCCTTGATAGTGGCGACACCACTACCATCGATCATGCCGCTGGCCGTGATGGTGTCGTCACCGTCGCCACCATCGATGGTCACGGGTTTGTCGAGAGTGTAAGTGACGGTGTCGTCGCCGGCATTACCGTTGATGTTGACGCTTTTGACATCGGACAGCCTGAAGAGCGAATCAACGCCGCCCGTCGTCACGAGCACATCGTCCCCCGAGCGGGTCACGACGATGGTGTCGTCACCGATGCTGCCATCGATGGTCAGCACGCCCATGTTCAGAGTCGCTGGCACTTCGCGAGATTCCAAGATTTCGATTCCGGTGCGGAAAGAAGAGCGTACCATGCTGCGTTACCCACTTTGTAAGGGGAATCAGTCCGGGAGGGAGTGAAAAACCAGTTGGAGGAATCGACGAAAGCCCTTATTCCCGGCCTTCGTTATTTGGTGGTGACCCACTTATTGCACACGCGAGTTTCAAGGTGTTTTGCTGTGGTCTCAACACAGTTTTCCAGATGATTTCGCCGGCGTGCAGTATTTGCGGGTCGCGCCAATTGTTCCTGCGATGCCAACTGTACCACGGGAATTTCCCTTGTCAGCATAACTTTCAGTTATTTTCTGAAAATAGTTGCGGATGGTCTCTGGAAGCGTCCGGGTTTAACGCTCAAAACGGGTCTGATCCCTCTGGTGCGCCTTTTTCCCTTTGATTGTGCCGTTTCCGATCCCGAGCTGAGTGGGACTGGTCTAGAACACGCGGCGTCCGGCTGGCATGAGCGGGGTTCCTGACATCCCAATCACCCGGCACGGACGCCGCGATGCACGACTTGACCCGCTTGGCTCTCGCCTTGTCCACCCTGACCCAAGTCGCGGCCGCCCTG
>JANXTU010000321.1 GCA_025352235.1 Fimbriiglobus sp. | reverse complement strand
GACTTCGCGTCTGCGAAGACCTGCGCGTTGGCCAGGAAGTTTTGCACGTTGTCGCTGTAGCGGCAATCGACCGCTTCAACATTCACCGTCGGCAGGTCTTCGGATTTATCGTCGTCGAACAATTTCGTGAGTGGCACGCCTGCCGCGATGCGGTCGTAGTGCTTGGCGATGGCCGCTTGCTGGGGGTTCGTCTTCCAGAACGTATCTTGGTCCCCGCTGTTCAGATTCCCTTCCACGAGGATCTTGCCGGTGCCTTTTTCAACATAGGTCGGCACCGGCAGGGCCGCCGAAATCAATTCCATGATCCGGGCCCAGTTCAGTCGTTCTTCGTTGCCCGACACGATCGCTTTCACTTCCGTCTCGGCGGCTTTCTTTTCGCCTTCCTTTTTGGTGCGGTTGTCTTCTTGCGTCTTGGCCGCTTTCACCGCGCTCTCGGCCTTGCCGATCGAGGTGGCGATCTTCTTGTCCGAAACGGCTTGGTACTGCGCCCCGTAGCCGAAGGCGACGGCGCCGGTGCCCAACAGCAGTGCGGCGGCCGCGGCGGCGGCCCAGGGCTTCTTGGCGCGGATCAACCGGTCGGTGCGGATTTCGCCCGGCAGCAAATTCGTTTGGATGCGGGCCAATCCGGTCGCTTGCAGCGCCAAGCCGTAGGCGACGGGGAACGTCAGCACGTTGTCGGTGAAGCTCGGATCGTTGAGCACCTGATCGCCCGTGATCCGCTCGATCTTCGACGGCTTGCGCACTTCGAGCGCGAGCTTCTCCGAGAGGTACTTTTGCAGACCCGGCAGTTTGAAGGCGCTACCGAGGCCAACGAGATAGGCGACGTGGGCATCGCGGTGGGTATTCGTGAAGTACCCCAGCGAACGCTGGACTTCGCCGACGAAGTCGGTGAGGACGGGCCGCAGGGCTTTGAGGATTTGGGCCAATTCGGGCGACTTCGCAGCGTTGCGCTTCAGGTGCTCGGCCTTGGCGAAGGTCAGCTTCAATTCCTTCGTGAGAGCGCGGGTGAAGTTGTTGCCGCCCAGCGGAACCGGCCGCTGCCAGATGATCTTGCCGCCGTCGGTGATGATGAGGTTCGAGTTCTCGGTGCCGATGTCGAGGATCACGGCGCAGCGCTTCTTGCCGCGGGGCGTGTCGTCGTTCGTTTCGGGGGCGGCGCTCGGATCGATGCCGTCCGGCCCGCCGCGCTTGAGGATTTCGTAGGTGGCGTAGTTGCACAGGGCCAGCGGGGCCATCTGCACGATGTGCACTTCGGCCTTCACCGCTTGATAGTGCCCGAGGTGCCGGTTGATGATGTCGCGTTTCATGGCGAAGAGGCCGATTTCGGTCTCCATCGAGAAGCCGCCGATGTTCTCGCCGCCGCCGACTTTCTGATAGTCCCAGACGACTTCTTCGAGCGGAAAGGGGATCTGCTGCTTGGCTTCGAACTTGACGATGTCCGGGATTTTCTTTTCTTCGACCGGCGGCAATTTGACGAATCGGGCCAAACCGCTCTGCCCGGCTACGCTGATGGCGACGGTATCGCCCTTCAGCGGGTTGCGCGAGAGGAATTTCTCGAGGGCTTCCCGCGTCAGGGCGTCCGGGTCGGCGTCCGGTTGCGACAGGATCTTCGGGTGCTCGATGTAATCGAAGGCGGTGACGGTCGGTTTGCCGTCGACCAATTCCAAGCGCAGGGCCTTCAAGGCACATTGGCCGATGTCGATGCCCCAATAGCCGGTGATCTTCGCCATGGTGTTTGCCCGTGAGTACGCGAACCCGCCGACGCGATATGATTCGTTCCGGTACGTTATCACGCGCCGCGAACGACTGTCAATCATCTCAACGCGACTCGGCCGAGAATCGTTGGTAATAATCCGGACTTCGGGAGCGATCCGCCCAGTCCGGCATCGAGCCGCTTCAAGATTCTACCCAGGCGGGCGAATTCCCGGAATACGCCCGTGGGGATACCCGCGAAAATCCGTGCCGACTCGCTTGACGGCCGCGCGGGAAACCATCAGACTAACCCGGCGTCGAATGCCGTCGTTGGGGAGAGATATGATCCGCTTTGCCTGCCCCGGTTGCTCGGCGACATTCACGGTGACGGACGAAAAAGCCGGGAAAGCGGGCAAGTGCCCGAAGTGCCAGACCCAATTCACGATCCCGTTCCCGCAGCCGGACCCGGAGGAGAATCCGCCGCCGCCGACCTCCGTGGAAGCACCGCCCCCGATGCAATCGGTCGAGGCCCCGCCGCCGATGCCCCCCGCCGTCGAACCCCCGGCCGCGCCCGAACCGGTCGAGATTCTCCCCTGCCCCAAGTGTACCTCGCGGCTCTCGGTGCTCCCCGGCGACGTCGGCCTCGATGTCGAATGCCCCAACTGCCAGACGGTCTACCGCGCCGCGCGGGCCGACACCCCACCGCCGCCGGTCATCAACGCCCCTAAGAGTTCGGCGCTCGTCAAGTACGGCAGCGGAGCCAAGAACAATCGGGATGACGATGACGACGAGGACGACGAGCGGCCTTCGCGGCGGAAGAAGAAACGCCGACGCGACGATGATGATGACGATGATGACGACCGACCGGTGCGCCGGCGGCGGAGTCGCGGCTCGCGGCGGAACTACCAACCGCACCGCGGCGTGTTGATCCTGGTGCTCGCCATCGTCAGTTGGGTCACGGGGATCTTCTTCATCGGCATCGTGGCCTGGGTCCTCGGCGTGGCCGACATGAAGGAAATCGACAGCGGGCGCATGGATCCCGAAGGCCGCTCGATGACGCAAATCGGGTTGTACCTGGGCATGGCCCACGTAATCTTGGCCATCGTCGCCATCATCGGCTACTGCGTGATCGTCGGCTGCATTCTGGGGGCCGCGGGGGCCGGGGCCGGTGGGCGTTAGCCGGTTTCATAGATTGACACACCGGCACTCGTATCGCTTCCGTTTCCATCCGAGGAACCCATGATCCGCTTCTCCTGCCCCGGGTGCCAAGCCGTCTACACGGTTGGCCCGGAAAAGGCCGGCAAGACGGGCAAATGCCCGAAGTGCCAGTCCCAATTCAGCATCCCCAAACTCGACGGCGCGGGGATGTCCGCCCCTACCACAACCGCCCCGGCACCCGCCCCGAAGCCCGT
Organism: Fimbriiglobus sp.; assembly: GCA_025352235.1. Lineage (GTDB taxonomy): Bacteria > Planctomycetota > Planctomycetia > Gemmatales > Gemmataceae > JALHQU01. The sequence continues at coordinate 261 of JANXTU010000321.1, read as the reverse complement.
CGCCGACCCGGACGCCCCGGTCGAAATCGCCCCGTGCCCCAGTTGCGGCACCGCCCTCACGGTCGCCACGCAGTACCTCGGCATGGACGTCGAATGCCCGACGTGCAAGAACGTCTTCGCGGCGAAAATGCCCGGCGCGGTGAAACCGAAAACCTCGACGACCAGCGCCCTCGCCCGCACCGAAGCCCCGGCCGATGACGACGAAGACGACCGCCCGGTGAAGAAGAAGAGCAAACGCCGCGACGACGACGATGAGGACGA
>JANXTU010000319.1 GCA_025352235.1 Fimbriiglobus sp. | reverse complement strand
CAAAGACCAAGACCAAAAAGCGAACTGCTTGCCCGGTGTCACCACCGTTTCGGCCGAATCACTTTTCCGCGTCAACCTTTCGGTTGGGCGACAAAGGGAATCATAGCCCCCCGAGGGGGTCTGTCAACAGGGTTTGGCTCTAAATGGGGGAAGTCTCCCAAAGCCCCTGAAAAGTGGCCCTTTCGAAGTCCGTTCGCGGTGTTTTTTCCGGGCGGCTCTGGTGCCTCGGGAACAACCGCGTTACAACAACTGTCTCTAATGCCGCCCCGCCGGTCAAGAATTTTCCACCCGAAATTCGGATTCTTCCCGATGCCTTCACCAAAAGCTCTGATTCTGCGAGCGCCCGGTACCAATTGCGACAGCGAGGCCGCGTTTGCCCTCGAACGGGCCGGGGCGGTCACCGAGCGCGTCCACATTAATGCTCTCCGAGAGAACCCCACGCGACTGCTCTCGGCGCAAATCCTGATTTTGCCGGGGGGGTTCAGCTACGGCGACGATGTCGCGGCCGGGAAAATCCTCGCGAGCCAGTTCGAACACTTCCTCGCCGATGTCCTGCGAGAGTTTCGCGACGCCGGCAAACTGATCCTCGGCATTTGCAACGGCTTCCAGGTACTACTCAAAGCCGGCCTGCTGATTCAACCCGATGACGAGGGCGCGTTGGCGACGCTCGCCCACAATGCCCCCCGGCGATTCACAGACCGCTGGGTGAACCTAGCGGTCACGCCAAACACTTGCCCCTTCCTCAAGGGGATCGAGCGGATGTACGTTCCGATCGCACACGGCGAAGGCAACTTCACCTGCCGGAAAGAATGGATTTTGAAGGGTTTGCGGCAGACAAACCAGATTGTGATGCGGTACAGTGCCCCGTCGGGGAATCCTAACGGTTCCCAAGACGACATCGCCGGGATTTGCGATGCCACCGGCCAAGTCTTGGGGTTAATGCCTCACCCGGAACGCCACATCCTGCCGACGCAACACCCGCACTGGACTCGCGATGGGCTTCAAACGGAGGGGGACGGGCTGCAACTGTTCCGGAATGCGGTCGAATACTTCGCCGCTTAGCCTCAGCGCTGCGGGGTGCCGCGCGGGGCGCACTCGCCGGCGATTTTGAATAACTCCAAGACTTCCCCGCCCCGATACTTCCCGGAACCGATTTTCATCCAAATCACCGGGACACTGCTGGAATTGCTCGGATTTTGCCGCTGCCAGTAGAGCCGGATCGTGCCGCGGCGACCATCCTTGAAACGGACGCGGTATTCGCCGAGCCACGTGGCGGCCGGGATGTCGCTCACTTTCTCAGCCCCGGCGATGGCCTTGAACAATTTCGGAAAATCGTCCGGATTCATGTTCACCGGGCCGACGTCGGGCTGATCTTGCGGGTGGTTCAACAACTGGACGCGGAGCACTTCCACTTCAGCCGGATCGATTTCTTCGACCGATTGGAACGCCTGCTCCGCGAGCCAGGGGAAGATGACGAAGATCATCAGCACCGGCACGAGCAGCGTGAGAGCGCTAAGGCCGATGAGCCACTTCGCGCTGACCTTGTACCGTTTCGGCAGCGGGAGCGATTCGGATTCGAGGACGGAGCGGACCATAGGCTCGACCTGGCGGGATGCGGACGACAGACTCGACGGTATTGTAGGTGACCCGGGAGCCGAATCAGATCTGAACGCGGCGGTTGTAGATCCACCACTCCAATAACACGACCGCGAGGCCGAACACGATCGCATATTTCCACAATTCCAGCGGTTGCTTGCGGGCTTCACCGGCGATGATCGTGGTGTCGCCGATTTTGAATTGCCGCTGCGGGGCGAGGTTGCTTTCTTCGGTGTCGAACAAATTCACGGCGAATCGACGCGATTGATCGGCCCACTCGGCGGTGTAGACGCCGAGGGTGTCGGTGCCGCTGAAGGCGACGTCCGGGCGATTCCCTCGCTCGAATTTCGTCCCGATGTCTTGTCCCGGCTTGCGGACGAATACTTCTTTCGCGGTACCGAGGCGGAGGGTTTGGACCGCGCCGGGTCGGAGGCTCTCTTCCGACTCGGAACCGCGGACGTTGCCGAGTTGCATCAGCACATTCCGCAGGAAGAGCACAAAGCTCGGGAAGGTTGGCCAGTCGGAATGCCAAATTTGATCCGGCCCGTCGGCGTTCTCGCTGACGAGGGGAAACGTCAGAACCAGATCTGTAAATGCTCCCCGGCGGAGGGCGACGAGCAATTCCAATTCGCGATCCCCTTCGATGAGACGGGACGGCCGGGTCGCACCTTCGGGGGGTTTAGGGAAGCGGAACGCATCGGCGATCCGGATTTCGTCCAAACCGCGCAGGTTTTTCAAAAGTGCGTGCCGGCTCTGGGTGCCGCGGACGCTCGGATTTTGGACGAACGTCACGGCCAGCGGGTCCCCCGGCTTGTTGCTGTAGGGCGGAACGGGATGACCGAGGAAGAGTGTGTTCCCGCTCGGCAATTCGTCGGGGCCGGGCGGGCCGCATCGGTCGAAGATCACGAGGTCGTATTTGCCGTCTCGCGCAGGCGTGAGGTAATCCTTTGGGTCGGCGAGGTCGGAAGGTTTGAGGTAAGTGAACTCGGCGATTTTTTTCGCCGACTCAGTTTCGAAATAGTTGCGGAGAATCTTGTTCCCCGGCGTCACCACCAACACCTTCGCCTTACGCGATACTCCCAGCACGGCCCAAGCTTGATCGTCGAGTCGGAGGCTATCGGGCGAGTTCCCATGATCGATGCTCAGCCGCATCACGACGTCCGAGTTCTCGCCGACGTCCGGGATGGCGAACTCGGCGCGGCCCTCACCCGGCTTCGAATCGGGGGCCCGCTTGTCGGCCGGGAGATCCTCGGGGTCGGGCTGGCGCGGAACCTTTCCGGCCACGGTGATCGTCTTGCCGTAGGTGCCGACGACTTTCTCGTTCCGTTCGAGCACGTCGAGCACCAACTTCACGTCTTGGGTGCGATCGCGGTAGTTGTAGACCGTGGCCTGGGCCGTTATCTTGCGGGCGTCATCCGGGTCGCGTTCGACTTCGAAGCCGACGATAGCCAAATTATCCGACGTCATCGCCACGGCGGACGTGGGCATCTCGGGGTAACGGATGCTCAGATTCGCCAAAGCGAAATCGGAGACGGACGGAAAACGCCCATCGGACAGCAGGTAGACTTCGGCTTGGATGCCATCCGCGCTGAAGTAGGTTCGCTCCTTGCCCGGCTCGGGGTTCGCGGGCGCCGCCGCCTCGTTCTGGGTCGACCGATTCGGGTTCGACAAGCTCGCGGCGAGCGCCAAGGCCTCGTCGATTCTCGTCGGGAATTGCGTCGGTTGAATCGCGCGGATGGCCGCTTTCAACTCCTCGCGATTCGTCGTGTAGGACTGGCGGATCTCGGCGGTGCTGTTGAACACGATGACCATGCCGGGGTCGGCGTCGGTCGAGGCGTCGATGACGCGGATCGCTTCTTCTTTGGCCCAATCGAGCCGCGTCGGTTTCACGTCGGTCGCGCTCATGCTCGCGGAGTTGTCGACCATCAAGATGTAATGTCGGCCACCGGTGACGGCCCCGTGCGTCCGCGGCCCCAGCGCCGCGTAGAGAAACGCGAGTACCGTCAGCAATTGCAGGAGCAGCAGGACGTTCCGCCGGAGCCACTGCATGAGCCGGTTGACGTGGAGATCTTCGACGCTCTTTTTCCACAGGAAGGTCGAAGCCACCGCGATCGGCTTCCGTTTGAGTCGCAGGAAATAAAGCAGGATGATCAGCGGCGGAATGCAGAAAAGCGCGACGGCGGCGGGGAGGCCGAGTGCGACGCGGTGACTGACGCCGAAGCCCTTTTCGAGCCAGGCGTTGATCTCGGTGCCGTAGCCCGCGAGATCGGCCCCGAACACGACGAGGCTCGGCAACGCGAGCAAAATCAGGGCGACGACGCCGAGCAAGAAGAGCGTTCGCATCGGTGATTGTGCCCGGCGTCGGTGAAATGTTATGCTACTTCAACCTTTCACCTTCTTCAATTCCGCCGCCAACCAATCCTTAGCGGC
>JANXTU010000511.1 GCA_025352235.1 Fimbriiglobus sp. | reverse complement strand
TGGTGCTCCGTTTCGCGGACGCGGCGTGCGGACCTCAGCGTTTTGGTGGAGGACTCCACCAGAACCCGACGTTTGCGGCCGCACTCCCGAACGCCGGGAGGTCAGTGGAACTGCTTCGGCTGACGGACTTTCCGACGAGTACCGAGGGCCGGGTTTGAACCGGCGACCTATCGCTTATGAAGCGACCGCTCTAACCGCTGAGCTACCCCGGCAACACTGGCAATTTACACGAAAACCGCACGCTGGCAAGCCGGGGATTTGCCGGCGTCCACGGCGCGAAATCTCCCACGCCGGAGAAAACTGACTTTCCACCGCAGGGCAATGTGAGCTATCCTACCTATAGCCTTCCCAAATGCCTCACGTTACCGAACGTGCACGGTCCGGAAATCCCCTTTCCGCATCGGGCACACTCCGGGGGTCTCTCCACTATGCATCGTGTTCTCCTCTCGCTAGCCGGTTTTGTCTGGCTGACTTCGTTCGCCTTCGCGGCTTCGCCCCCGGCGCCGACCGAATTCGGCCCGCAGCAATCGGCCCTCAAACCGGCCCCGTTCCCGGTGAAAATGGTCGATCAAGGCGCTTTCGATCCGAAGCTCAAAGGCCTCTTTGCGCCCGAGGGATACAAGACTGAACTCGTCGCGGACGCGCCGACCATCGTCAACCCCGTCGGCATGACCTTTGCCCCGGACGGCACGCTATTCGTCCTAGAGTGGCGCCCCGATCCAGGCCGCGAGTGGGCCGAGTTCCGCGAGACCTTCCGCTACCGCGACGGCACGAGCCGGCAGGTCACGACGATGAAGAAATTCACGCCGGACGTGGTGAAGGTGTTGAAGTTCAACGAGAAAACCAAGACCTATGACAAATCCGAGATCGTTATCACCGAGGAACTTCCGTCGAGCATCCTGTGGCACGACGGCTGGCTTTACATCAGCGGTCGCGGCACGGTGCGGCGTTACAAGCAATCCCGGGTCGGCGGCCGGTGGGACATCCGCGAGACGATCGCGCAGGGCTTCTGCGGTTTCCACCACCACCAAGTTTCGGGCTTGTCCATCGGCCATGACGGCTGGTTGTACATCACCAGCGGCGACGACGACAACGTCGTCGAAGGTTCGGATGGTAGCCGGGCAACGGTGTTGCGCACCGGGGCGATCTTCCGCTGCCTCCCCGATGGTTCAAAGATGGAAACCGTGTCGATCGGTTACCGCAACCCGTACCGCGACGTGGCTTTCGACGACAAGTTCAACATCTTTCACACAGACAACGACCAAGAAGACGGTAGCAAATTCACCGGTTGCCGGATCGTCCACGTCGCCGAGGAATCGGATTTCGGCTGGCGCCTGCGCGAAGGTGCGCGTTGCTGCCGCGCCGACCTCGACCGCTACGCCGTCGCGGGAGAACTGCCGGGCAAACTGGCGCCGATGGTCAAAACCGGTCGCGGCTCCCCGGCCGGCTTGTTGATCTACAACGACACGCAACTACCGCAGCACTACCGAGGTTTGCTCTACTACCCGGACGTCTTCCGCAAGACCGTCCGGGCCTACAAAGTCGCGCCGACCGGTTCGACCTTCGCCATCACGCACGAGTTCGAATTTTTGAGAGCCGAAGACCCGCTTTTCCGCCCCTGCCAGATGGTGACGGGGCCGGACGGGGCGATTTACGTTTGCGACTGGCGCACCGACTCCGGCGGCGCCGGCAAACTCTGGGGCGACGGCGTCAACGGCCGAATTTACCGGATGACGTGGACCGGTACGGCGGCGCACCCGGCGATCCCGGCGCGCGGCCTCGACACTTGGGCGAAATCGGCGGGACCGTCCGCGACGCAAGACGCCATGGCACTCGCGTTGAATTCGCCCGATGCCACCACGCGCCAACAGGCCCAATTTGAAATGCTGCGGCGGGCGAAGAAAAACCCCGATCTGATCCGCGGGTTCTTCCGCAGCGGCCTCGACGTCGAATCGAATGCGTCCGTTTCCACGCGGTTGCTCTGCCTCGGCGGCCTGCAACAACTCTGGAACCCCGACGTGCAAGCGTGGTTCGTGGATTTGCTGAAGGATCAAGACGACGATGTCCGCCGGTTGGCGGTGGAAGCGCTCGGGCGCAACGCGAAGGCGAAAGACATCGCTGTCCACGAAGCGCTCGCCAAACTGTTGACGGACGATGCGGTCGCGGTCCGGCGCGTCACGGCGTTGGCCATCGGTCGGATCGGCGCCGAAGGCGCCGGCGACACGCTGCTCAACGCGTGGAAAGAAGACGACGATCGGGACGCATACTTGACGGACGCCATCGTCCGCGGGTTGGAGCGACTCGGCAAACCGGGGATGCTCTCGCTGTTGGCCTTCGCGACTTCGGGCAAACAGGCCAACCTCGAACGCGTCGCCCACACGTTCACCGCGATGCGGACGCCGGCCGCGGCGGAGGCACTACCCGAACTGATCCGCGATCCGCACCTCCCGGCGGCGTCGCGGATCGCTCTGATTCTGTCGTACCGCAACTACCAGTTCGATCCGCCGGTGTCGCTCGACGTGCTCGCGGCCTACCTGCTCTCGCATCCCAAGTCTCCGGTCGACGTGAAAACGGCCGGGCTGGAAGTCTTGGCCGGCGCTGTCAACCTGGGCGGGGCGAAAGGGACGGCGTTCATCTTGTCTCTGCTCGATGCCGAAGAAGACGATGTCCGCGTCGCCGCAATCCGGGCCATCGAACTCGGCAAACTCACGCAGGCTTCAGCGAAACTGCGGAAGGCCGCGATCGACGACAAACGCTCGGTCTCCGAGCGTCAAGCCGTGCTCAAAGCGGTCCGGGCCATCGGCGACAAGGATTCGATTTTGACCGTCTCGCAAGTTCTGGAGACCGCCGCCGAACCGGCGATTTTGAAAGCCGAAGCCCTGCGGACATTGGCGATGCTCGACACGATCGCGGCCCGCAAATACGCCGAAGCCTTCCTCGATCAACCCGACCCGACGTTGATCTCCGAAGCGGTGATGGCCCTCGGCACATCCGAAGCCGGGGCCAAACTCGTCGGCGAGCGTTACCTCGCCAAGAAACTGCCGAAGGATTTGTTCCCCCGCATCTCGGAGATGCTGCGGAAGTACCCGGCCAACGCGGCTCTCGCTAAACTCCACGGCGACGTGATGAAAGGCGGGTTGACGCTGTCGAATCAAGCCGGGCAGATGGACGCGATCCGCAAGCAGGTGCAAACGCAAGGAGACGCCAAACGCGGCCGGGTGATCTATCTGAACACTTCGGTACTCGCCTGCGCCTCGTGCCACAGCTTGGAGGGGATCGGCGGCAAAGTCGGCCCCGACCTCACCCGCCTTTGGGATACCATGACGCTCGAAAAATTGATCGAGTCGATGATCGATCCGAGCAAGGAAATCAAGGAGGGCTACACGTCGTACAAGGCAACGACCCTTGCAGGGCAGTCGTACTCGGGATTGAGGATCGCAGACACGGCGAAGGAACTCATCATCCGCGAAGCGACTGGCCGCGACATCCGCATCGACAAGAAAGACCTCGACGAAGTCACGGCGTCGAAAATTTCGCTGATGCCCGACAACGCCATCTCGCAACTCAGTTACGACCAGTTCATCGACCTGCTCGCGTTCTTGAAGAGCAAGAAGGAACAGGAATCGCTGCGGGGGACACTGCTGGATTTCCACGTGCTCGTCGGTGTGCCGGGAGATTTGAAGTCCCCGGCAGACATCGAAAAAGCCCCGGATGTCAAAGCGAAACTCCCCGCGGGCCTCAAGTGGCTCCCCGCCCAAGCGGATGCGGGCGGATTGCTCGCGCTCAAGCCATTTTTACCGATGGAACCGATCGCCGTGTACACACTGTCGTACGTTTACTCGCCGAAAAAGCAGACCTCGACCGTGACCCTGTTGACCGACGGCCCGACCCGCGTCTGGCTGGGCGGAGCGCTGGCGTTCGAGAGGGCCGTGCCGAAACTCGCGCCGTTCGTCCAAGAGGAAAAGTTCGCGGTCGAACTCGCGGCCGGGTGGAACCCGGTGCTCTTGAAGACCGTGACCAGCGGCGCGACCCACCGCGTCGGATTGCAATTTTCCGGAGAATTCCTGCGCATGGCGGCGGCGCCAGAGTGATTGGAGCGGCCCCTCCGACGTGGCGACAAGTTTCCATCTTGTCACCACGCCGGAGAGGTCGTCTCTGATCGCTGTCGACGACATCCTTTCAATCAACGCGTGCTGATGTAGCCGCGGACGGGGCCACCGCCGTCCGTGATGTCGGCGCGGAGATCGGCGAACTCCAGTTGCTCGATGTCGGTGTGGCGAGTCACGAGGTAGACCGCGTCCGTCGCGGCGGCGGTCGCCTCGGCGCCGGGCAAGTCTCCCCAAACGCCGGCGTCGATGATCACCCAATCGAACCACTGCCGCAACTGGCCGATGAGCTTCGGCAAGTCGGTCGTCAACAAATCTTCGGTCGCGTCGGTCGCGATCCCCGTCGAAAGCAAATGCAAATTCGTCAACGGCGTCGGCTGCAGAGCCCACGCTAACGGGATCGCTTGGCCGAGCACTTCGGCGAGGCCCGGCGATTCAGACGCGCCCAACCGCCGTGAAATACCGGGGCGGTTGAAGTTCGCATCGACCAGCAACACCCGGCTGCCGTGCTCCTGCGTCAGCGACACGGCGAAGTTCATCATCACCGTCGTCGTACCGGCCATGCCGGTGGCCGAGGTGAAGAGCGTGACGCGCGGGCCGGGCTCTTCGAACTGATTCACGATCTCGTCGCGGACGATGCGATATTCCCCGCTGACGGCGTGGTCCGGATCGTGGTACGCGATGATGTCCGGCGAAATGCCGGAGGGGAGCAACCGCAACCCGAGCTTGGGTAGCCGGTGGAAGGTCACGCTGAGGACGTGCGCATCCGACGCCGCGGCGACCACCGGCTCTTCGACTGGCAGCGGCGCGGCCTTCGGCGGCGCGGGGCGTTCCATCACCTTGACCGGCATTGGCGCGGCGACGCGCGGGGCAGAACGCACGGCGGACGTGACGGCGCCGTCCGGCCCGCCGACTTCGATGAACGGCATCGCTTCAATCGCGGGGGTTTCGTGCGGGATGTGGATCTTCTCCGGCGCCCGCAACTGCGGCGCGGGCGACGACCCACCGGCACCTGTGACGACGCGAAACATCCGGCTCATGGCGAAATCCTAACGGCTGGGACGGATCAGGAAACGTTGCGCTTGCCTTGGGGCTTCCGCGGCTTCTTGGGCGACGGACCGGAGCTCGATCGCGGGGCCGGCCCCGGCAAAATGTTCGCTTCCTCAGGTTCGTATTCTTCGGACAGTTTCGGCCGCGATGGCTTCGGTCCCAGGGGCGGTTGTTCGTCCGGCTGCGCCGGCATCAGTTCGAGCTGGATCAAGGCGTCGATCACGGGCTCCGCGTCGACATCTTTCATCCCCGCGGCACTCGCCAACGCGAACGCTAGCAGCGAAGCGCGGTTCAACACGCGCGGCACGCCGCCGGTGTGCGTCGCCAACAGCGACAAAGCTTCGTCGTTGATCAACCACTCCGGCCGACCGCCGCATTCGCGCAGCTGATGGCGCACGTAGCGAACCGATTCTTCCCGCGCCAACGGGCTCAGCCGCGCCCGCGCCGCGACGCGCTGGGCGAACGACGCCGACTCCGGTTTGTTCAGCAGCTCCCGCAACCCGGACTGGCCGACGAGGATCACGAGCAGGGCCTTCGAGTCTTTCGATTCCAAATTCCCGAGCACGCGGATCTCTTCGAGCACTTCGGCGGTGAGGTTCTGCGCTTCGTCGATGAACAACACGACCGCTTGTTCCCGGGCGAGGGCGTTGAGCATCTCGCTGTAGACGGCCAGACGCAATTCTTGTTCGCTCATCCCTTGGTAGGGTTGACCGAGGTCGAACAGGATCGCTTGGAAAAAATCGGCGGGGCGGGACAACTTCGTCGCTTGCAGCAAAATTCGGCAGGTCGCGGCAGGGAGCGACTCGAGGAAGCGCAGGACGACGAGTGTCTTGCCGGTGCCCGGTTCGCCGTCCAGCACGGCGACTCCGCCGCCGTCGGCGTAGGTGCGGGCCAAGACGGAGCCGGCGGCCTCGTGCAGGGCCGTGGGACAATACGAATCGGTATCGGGCGTCGGTCGGAATGGCCGGCGGGCCAGTCCGAAGTGTGCGAAGTCCATGGTTGGCATCCTGCCCCGACCGACGAAAAACCGGAGCGAGCGAAACTCCCCCTCAGTCCATCGACCGTTGCGAAACGCCGACTTGAGCCCGTACCGACAACGCGGTGTCATCGGTGCGGAAATAAAATCTCGGGGGAACGCACCGGAATTATTTCGGGTTTGGCATCGGAATTAGGCTTGCGATACAACCGTTACATTCGCTATATCTTTCGGAACCCAATTGCGGCCCACGGATGGGCCAACGCGGAGACGGTTATGAGCAGGACGCTCACCTACTTCGAGTCGGGCTTCGCCTCGGCGACGGCGCTGGCGGAGTGCGGCCGATATTCGGAAGCGCGGCGGGCGCTGCGGGGCTTGCAGGCCTCGGTCGATTTGGAACCGGCGGCGGCCCGCCGTTTGCATTCCACCGCCGCAGAATGGGCGATGCGCGCCGGGCGATTCCCGGAAGCGCGGAAGCACTGGAAGCGGGCCTTGAGGCTCGCCCCGAATGACGCTGCGGGGCATTTCGCCCTCGGCCGGGCCCACGAAGCCGACCCGTTCGGATGTGATCGAACGGCCGTTCGGAGATACCGGAAGGCGATCCAGTTGAACGCGAACTTACCGATTTACCGCGCGACCTTGGGACGGGCCCTGGTGCGAGTCGACAACGTGCGAGCCGGGGTAAAGATCCTCTGCCGCGCGGCCGAGGCGGCCCCGAGCGACCCCGAGGTCCTCGAGATCGTTTCGGAGGGGCTCCGAGAAGCCGGGCAGCCCCAAGTGGCTTTCCGAGTCATGAGCCACGCGAGGTTCTTGGCACCGGACGATCGGGCGATCAAGAAACTCTGGGATCGGTCCCGATTCAGCCTCACCGCCGCGACCCAGCAGGCCCACCGCGACAACGATGAACGGACGGCGGCCCGCCCGGAGGAGACGCCTGCCGTGCTCCCGTTCTTGCGAATCTCGGGGACGGGCAATCGCATCCGGCAGGATCAAGGGTCGGTCCGCACGGCGCCGATGCTGCGTTTGCGGACGGATTGAAGATCGCCGCGCGAAGGGCTTACTCGAAAGCTCCCAGAAGCAATTTGGAATCGAATGCCGGCCCGTCGACGCAGACGCGTTTGTAATCCCAACCGCCGTCGGCGGTGGCGACCTTGGTCACGCAGCTGAAGCAAGCCCCGATGCCGCAGGCCATCGGGGTCTCCAAGCTGACTTGGCATGGAACATCCCATTTCGCGGCGAGGTTCATCAGCGCGTGCAACATCGGTTCCGGGCCGCAGCCGATCAGCGGCGAAGTCGGCCCGTCCCGTTCCAATACCTGCGTGACGTATCCCTTCGCGCCGATGCTTCCGTCGTCGCTGGCGAGATGGACCTCGACCCCGGCATTGAGGAAGTCTTCCAAACCCGCCGCCAGTGACGACGACCGGACACCGTAATAGAGGGCGACCGAGCCGACGCGCTTCCGCGCCGGGAGTCCGCCGTAGCCGCGGGTTCCCAGCAATTCTTTTGCGTAGGCCAAAAAGGGCGTTTGCCCGATGCCACCAGCGACGCAGGTCGCGCGTTCCGGTTCGCCGATGTCCAAGAACGGCTGGCCGAGCGGACCCCAGACTTCGATCTTGTTTCCCGTCCGTTCCTCGGCGAGCAGGCCGGTCATCTTGCCGACGACGAGGTAGACCACATCGAATGCGGTGCAGTCTTCGGTTGTATCGTAGAAGGCGAACGGTCGTGCCAAGAGGGGATCGGTACGGCCCGGTAGCCGCAGCATCACGAATTGGCCGGGTCGGATCGCCGCAGCGATGTCGGGGCAGGCAAGGCGGATGCGGAAGGTGCGCTCCGCCATCGGGACCTGTTCGACGATCTCCGCCGTGCGTTGGAACATCAACACTCAACCTTCGTAATCGGGGTCGTCCGGGTCTTCGACCACCGGGGCCGCGATGGCCGTGACGATCGCTTTGTTTTTCGTGGAGTTCGATTTGCTCATCGACTCGGCGAGCACTTCGCGGAGTTTGTCGAGTTCGTGGACCGTCAGTTTCCGCGACTTCCCCTTGGGCAATTTGTCGAGCAGCACCGGCCCGATGGCGATGCGGCGCAAGCGCATGACCTTGTGCCCGAGCTTCGCCAGCATCCGGCGGATTTCGCGGTTCTTGCCCTCACACAATACAATCCGCAGCCAGGTACTGTCGCCCTGCGGCTTCATGCGCCGTACCGACTTCGCCGCGACTTTACCGTCGCTGAGCCAGACGCCCGCCAGCAGTTTGTCGATGTCGGCGATGCTCGGTTTGCCCGCCACGAGCACGACGTAGGTCTTCTCGATCTGGTAGCGCGGGTGCATGAGTTTGTGCGCGAGGTCGCCGTCGTTGGTCATCAGCAGCAGGCCTTCGCTGCCTTCGTCCAAGCGTCCGACGGTATAGACGCGTTGCTCAACGTGCGGAATCAAGTCGAGAGCGAGGTTGCGCCCGGAAGGATCGTGGTTGGTGCAGAGGTAGCCCGGCGGCTTGTGCACGGCCCAGTAGACGGCGCGCTCGGCTTTCACCGGCGAATCATCGACACTGACCTTGTGAATCTCGCCGTCGACCTGCATGCCGAGGTTCGTGACGATTTTGCCGTTGATCTTCACCCGGCCCGCGCCGATGAGCGAATCGCAATGCCGGCGCGAGCCGACGCCCGCATGGGCGAGAAATTTATTGAGGCGTTCCATGGAGGTATCATAAGACGCGGGCACGCCGCCGGCCGTTTCGATACCGATTACTTCTCGTTGTCACCGAATAAAGCGTAACCCGGAAGGGTAATTCGAGGACGAACCCGTAGGGATTATTGCTGCGCGGGGCGGGGAGTTGCACCCCGGCGGAGAGTTGCCAGCCACTGCGGAAGGTGTACACGCCGCCGATGACCGCGACGGAAATATCCCGGTTGCCCCCGATGTAATCGCACTGGAAACTGAGCCGTTCGGGGATGATTGGGATTTCGACGCCGAGCATGATGCCGACGCGTTCGCCCGGTCCGGCATAGGCCGTGTTGGCGTGGTACACGCCGAGGTAATACGTGCCGAAGCGCGGTTGATTTGGGACTTCCAACGAAGTCACGGCCCATGTAAATTCTTGAAAGCGTCGTTCACGATTTTGCCGAGCGGGGTTGAAACCGACTTGGCCGCCGAAGGCGATGTCCCAGAATTCGTTGATTTTGAAGCTTTTCTGGGCATTCAGGAGCAAATCCGGATTCCGTTGTCGCGGACCGGCCAAGGCGTCGGTGGCGGGGGTCCGGTCGTAGAGCGCGACATCCAATACGTTGAAGCCGACTTCCCAACCCCGGCCGAGGCCGAAGTCGATGGTGGTATTGCTGGTCCCGGTCAGCCGGGCGAAATTCAACTGCTCTTGGAAGAAAAGGTGCCGGACTTCGTGATCTGTCCACTCGGCACGTTGAACAGGTTTTGCTGACCGAACGCGGCTCCCCCGGTGCCCAAGACCAAAAGGCACGCTGCGGCGAGGCGAATCGAAAGCTTCCACATGGGATCGCGCGTCTCGAAATCGCTCCGTTGCGGTGGTTAGCGGCCGACGATTTGAGCTTCAAAAGTTACTTCGAACGGCTTCAGTTCCGGCAAGTTTGCGACCAGTGCGGCGGCTTCTCGAGCCGCGTTTTCACCGGTGACCACGAACGTCACGACGAGCTTCGTGGCCGAGAACGCCCGGACGTCGGTCTTCACTACGCGGCCGACGCAAGCGTTGCGGATGAACTGCTCGAGCGATTGCGGTTCGCGGGCGTCAAGCGGCCCGCGGATGACCGAGATCGTCGGCTTCGGGGCAGGCGTCATCATCAGGGTCCACGCCCGATCAGGCGTCGTCGGTTTCGGCGGCGACGGGGCCAATTCGGGTTCATTAGGCAAGGGCACGCCGCGACCGCTCGAGGTCTGCAAGTTCAAATCGATCGTCGGCAACGCCACCGGTTCCGAGGGGACGATGCGTCCGTCGCTCGATACTGCGATCGGCATCGGCGTCCCGCTCGGCACCACGGGCATGTTGTAATCGGATGCCGGGCCGGCCGGAGTGCGCGCCATGACGCGCGGCTCGGGATTGGGGCGCTCGCGGAGGAATCGCGGTACCGGCTTCGCTTCAGCCGGCTTCGACGGAACCCCGACTTGGAAGGACGGATCGTTCGAGACTCGCCCGGCGTAAACCGGCGGTTCGACGGTCCGCATCTCGGGCGTCGGGCCAATCAACGACACCGGAAAGGCCCCAGGAGTCGCGCCCGTTTGGCTGTACCAATTGGCCGATCCTTGCGGATAAACCCCGGATGGCGAATGGGGATTGGCCCCCGGCGTCGTACCGCCGTAGCCATACCAGCGATAAGCCGGAGCGCTGGCGTAGACGTTCTGCGAGGGCGCGGCGATCGGCTGCGCCGGCACGCCAGTCCCGAAGAGCGGGTTGGTCGGCGCGAGGTTCATGCGCGGATCGGGCTGCGGGGCTTTCGCGTCGCGCGCGGCAGGCTTCCCGACGACGGTCTCTTTCAACCCGGCCCATTTGTTCCCAACCCACGCCCCTTTCAGATCGGCCTTCGCGCCGCCGTAATTCGGCGCGGGGACGCTCGGCACGTAGCCGCCGGTGAAGCTCGGCAGAATCGAATCGGGCGTCGAGCCGCGCACGATGACCGTCGCAGGGGCCGGACGCGCGGGGAGCAGCGTCGCCGCCGGTTCCTTCGTTTGCGCGGAAGCCGGTGTCACCGCGAGAGCGCCGCAGGAGCCCAACACCAGATGGGGTATCCAAAGCAGGAGTTTGATGTCTCGGTTCACGGGTCCGATTCCTTCGGAGGTCGTTGGGGGTCTACTGCTTTTTCGGTTTGACTGTGCCGGTGGTCGGCAGCGCGAAGAAGCCCGCCCGCGAGGTATTCACCCCGGGGACGCCGGTCCGGCTGATGCCGGAAAAATTCCCGTAGCTGATCCCGTGCCCGGACGGCGACAAGATAACGTCACGGCCCGGATCGGGCAGAGGGATCGGTTCCGTCGTCGCGAAACCCGCTTGCGGCAAGTAGCCCGTCCGCATCTGCGAGTTGTTCAAGCCGCCTTGGCCGATCCCGCCCCCTCGCCCGGATTGACCGCCGAACGGCTGCCCGCCGCTATTCAACCCCGGACGAACACCGTAGTAATAGTCGATCCCCGGGTTCCCCTGCCCGCGGAGCAGGTTCAAATACGGGCTCAGCGGTTGATTCTGCCGGTTGTAAATGTTCGGCTGATATTGATTCGGGTCGGGCGTGAAACCCGGTTGGCCGACCCCGCCGGGGTACTGCGCCGCGGCGGGCGCGGCCAGCGTTACGCTCATGATCAGTGCGAAGAGCTTGGAATTCACGGTGCTGTTCCCTCGAAGAATCACGGTTTATCGTCCGCCGCCGAAGCCGTTGCCGCGACCGGCGATCTGATTCGCGGTGCTCGCCCCCAGCAGCGTCACCCCGAAGATCCGTTCCACCGGTGAGATGATCCGGGCCAAAGTGCGGTCGATCGTCACGAGGCGCTGGGCCTTCAAATACACGCGGTCGCCGGGGAAGATCTGATAGTTCGTCGTCGTGATGCCGTGCTGCGTGATGCCAACCCAATCGACCGGCAGAATCTGCTGCGGTTGATTCGGGAACGGCGTCCGCCGCGCGACCCAGATGTTCCGCTTGGACGATTCCTCGGCCAAGCCGCCAATGTTGGCGATGGCATCCGTGACCAATTCTTTCCCCGTGATCGGCCAGCGCGTGACCCGTTCCCCGGCCCCGCCACCGTCGACGATCACGAGGTAGCTCTTGCTATTGTACTGCGTGACGTCGACGACCACGAGGAGGCGATCTTCCTTGACCCCGCCGCCGTCGTCGGCCGCGTAGACCTGCTTGGCCAAACTCGTCCGGATCGCCGCGGCGGCCTGTTTGAGCGTCAACCCGGCGACCGGGACGGTGCCGTAGACTCCGAGAAAGACACTGCCGTCGGGCCGGACGGGGTATTCGCTATACACGGGCTGAATCGGCAAGCTGCGGACGCTGTCGGAGAACTTCCCCGGCAGTTTCGCGGCGGGTTTCCCGTCTTTTTTCGGATCGTCGATCGGTTCGATTTTGAGCGGGGCGCCGTCTTCTTCGCCTTCGCGGTTGCGGATGACGGCGTTGATGAGCAACACGTCCGGCGGCTCGATGACGTACTCGGGCAGATTCACCATCGACAATTCGCTGGGCACACTGCCCGGCGCCGGCAAGCCGACGGCTTGCGACGGGTCGGCGGGTTGATGGAGCCGGTTGGGCCCGTGCATGCAGCCGGCCTGGAAGATGGCCAAGCCGGTGAACGCCCACAGCCCGACTTTCCGGATGGCTTGTCGCGTTCGCATCATGATCCTACCCCTCCCAGTCCGAGACTTCGCCGGCGGGCGAACCCCCGCGTCCGGGAGTTATCGACCGGAGTCG
This sequence comes from Fimbriiglobus sp., assembly GCA_025352235.1. Lineage (GTDB taxonomy): Bacteria > Planctomycetota > Planctomycetia > Gemmatales > Gemmataceae > JALHQU01. The sequence goes on along the minus strand of JANXTU010000511.1, from coordinate 267 downwards.
TAACCCCACTACAGTTTTCTTAACCGTTCCGACCCATTCGCACGGAATCTTTCCAACCGGATGGAAAAAAAGTGACGGAATCGGCGGATTTGGGAAAAGTTCGAGTGGGTGCGGTGTGGAAGAGATTGGCTAAAGCGGATTTCAAGTTTTCGTATCGGATGTTTTGGACAGAGCAGTGCCCTGCTCTCCGGGCTTGACGCGAGTCTTGAGTCCAGCGAGAAGTCGCACACCCTCACGTAGACTCAACGCCAAAAGGCTGGACTCAAC
>JANXTU010000510.1 GCA_025352235.1 Fimbriiglobus sp. | reverse complement strand
AAACGGTAGAAGTTACACCGATTGCCCGGTGCCCCGCGCGAATCCGCACGGGCGCCCCAAACCCGAAAGGCAGTTCCGCACGCACTTTACTTCGCTCCACTTCCCCATCGGCAGGTCGGTTCCCATCCTTGGCACCCGCATTGCACTGTACACTTCCGACGCCACCACGATGGTCCGGCGTCAACAACTGACGTTCGATCCACTCCACGGAGGTCAAAGGAATGACCCTTCGTCGGTCGCTATTCCTGGCCATTGCCAGCGCTCTGGTTCTGTCCGCCCCGGCTTCGGCCGACGAGCGGTACGTCACCGAGAACTTCGTCGTGCACGCGCCGACGAAGCCCCTCGCGAAAACCTTCGGCGAATACGCCGAGAAGTACCGCGACGAGAAGGCCCGCGACTGGCTCGGCAAAGAAATGCCGAAGTGGTCGCAGAAGTGCCCGCTCGTCGTCGAGATTACCGAAGGCCGCACCGGCGGGGCCACCACATTCACGTTCTCGGATCGCCAATCGGGTGTTCTGTCCCAAGAGATGAAAATCTTCGGCAGCGTGAAACAACTCCTCGACAGCGTCCTCCCGCACGAGATCACGCACACCGTGTTGGCGTACCACTTCGGCCAAGCCGTGCCGCGCTGGGCCGACGAGGGCGGGTCGGTGCTGTCGGAAAACGACAAAGAGCGGCTCGATCACGACGTGAAGTGCCGGGAGTTCTTGAACGCGGGCCGGGGGATTCCGCTGCGGATCCTCTTCGCCATGAAGGAATACCCCCGCGACATGATTGTGTTGTACGCCCAAGGCTATTCGGTTTCGGATTACCTGATCGCGCTGGGCGGCGGCGGGTTGAAGGGCCGCAAGCGCTTCCTCGAGTTCCTCGAAACCGGGATGCAGAAGTCGAACAAGAATTGGGAGAAGGCCGTCGCGGCGCACTACGAGTTCGACACCGTCGATAACCTGCAAGTCCAGTGGATCGATTCGCTCCGCAAGCCCCCGGCCGATCTGGCGTCCCGGTCCAAACTCAGCGGCGGCGGCTCGACCGCGTCGCTGAACAAAGGTCGGGACGAACTCCGCGGCTACGACCAACGCACGAGCGCCGGCCCGGCGTTGCCGCAGTTGGAACCGCCGGTCTTGGGCACCGCCCGCGGCTCGACCCCCCGCGAAGACGATCGGGCCGCCCCGCGCCAAGGTCAGCCGACGACCCGGCCGACCTATTCCTCACCGCCGAACATGCTCCTGTTGCCGCCCGATCTGCCGAAGCAGTAACGGGAGCACCCTCAAACTTTGCGGTAGCGGCTGCGGTGAATCGGCCGGCCTTCGCGGCGGAACTTGCGTTCGAAGTTCGTGAGGTAGTCCATGTCGTGTTCGGGGTTGTTCTCGGCCGGCGGATCGAGCAAGGCGAACGCGGGGATGCCCGCCAACAATTCGGTGACCATCTCGAAATAGTCTTGCACGTCGGTGACGAAGTGCAAGACTCCCCCCATTTTCAAGACGCGCAGGACCATGTCCGCGAACTCGCGGGTGAAGAGCAATCGTTTCTTGTGTTTGGTCTTCCACCACGGATCCGGAAAGAAAACGTGGACGACCGCGACGCTTTCGGGAACCACGACCTCGCGCAGGATCCGCTTGGCGTCGGCGCAGCACGTCCGCACGTTCGGCAAGTTCCGCAGGGCGATGCGCTCGGTCGCGTACAGTTGATATTTGCGGACGATTTCGATGCCGAAGAAATTGGTGTCGGGCCGGGCCACGCCGGAGTTCGTGAGGAACAATCCTTTGCCGAAGCCGACTTCCACTTCGACGGGACGTTCCTGTTCGAAGATTGCGGTCCAGGGGATCGGATCGAGCGGCCGGCCGGCCATCGTCCACTCGCCGGGAATATCCAGAAGGAACGGGCTCAAGGCTTCGCGCGGCAACCGCTTCGTCTTCCGCACGGGAGGATCCTGGTAATCGGTGGTCGTTGAGAGATGGTCAATTGTAGAAGGAGCCGGCCCCCGTTCACCGATGGTCGATCGAATGAGCCGTTGGGATGTGCGGACACCGGATCGCCGTCGGAGGATCAACGGTCGTCGGGTTTGCCGAGTTTGGCGGCGGTCGCGGCGAGTTTCTCGCGGGCTTGGCGGAGGCGTTTCGACTTGGCCAGCGGGCCGTCGGGGAGCGGGGCCGAGTTGATGTCGTCGAGGCTTTGGACGGCGTTGCGGTGAATCGTTTGCACGCGGTCGTAGTCGGGCGAGCCCGGTTTGGAATCGCGGCGGGCGCTTTCCAAATTCGGCGCGAAGCCTTCCGAGACGATTTTGTCGAGGTGATCGCCGATTTCGCCGGCGCGGTCGGCGTCGGCGCGGTCGAGGGCCGTGCGATATTCGCGGGCGAGTCGATCGGTGGTGCGCTGACACTCGGCGGCGCGGTCGATCGGGGTATTCGCGTCGGCCATGAGCGTCCCCTGATCGAGGAGATCGTCGAGGAGTTCGCGGTTGGTTTTGAGGAGCTGCAAGCGCTCGGCGGCGGAGAGGCCGACCGTCCCAGTTTGGGCCGAGGCCCACATCGAAATAGCACCGGCGACCAGTAGCGTCAGGAGGTTGCGGATTGTCACGTCACACCCCCTTTTCGAGCGGTTGGAGCACGGACACGGCAGCCCGGGCCGTCGCGGCCATTTTGTTCAGCGTCTTTTGGGCATCCGGTGGCGCGTTCTGCGCCCAGAGGGTCGTGTCGTTCACGACTTCCGTCAGGCGGGCCAAGGCGTCTTGGAACAGGGCTTGGCGCTCGCCGGCGGGCATGTGTTTGTCGAGCATGTTGGCCTGCTTGAGGACCCCTTCCTTGACAGCCCGTTCAAACAAGCGGCCGAGGGACAGCAGTTCGTCGCTCGCGGCGACTTTGTACAGGTCTTTGGTCTCGGATTTCAGATCGCTGGCCCATTCGGCCCAGACGGTCATCCGCTGCGGGGCGGAATCGCTGGTGGCCAGCTTCGCCACGTGGCGGATTTCTTTTTTTAGGAGTTCGTGGCGTGGCTTCTCGGCCAGTTCCGGGGCTTGGGCCTTGTTCCGCGTGAAGTATGCGAAGCCGGCGAGGGCGACGAGCAGCGCGACCGCGAGACCGGCGTAATGTTCGCGGCGGACGGCCCGCCACGGTCGGAACGTACCGCTCGGCGTTCGCAACGACCGCGGCTTCGTTTTGATGATCAGTCCCGC
>JANXTU010000500.1 GCA_025352235.1 Fimbriiglobus sp. | reverse complement strand
ACGCCGAAGACGTACAGCACCGCGATGTCCGCCTCGCCGCCGACGCGGCACTTGGCATCCAGCGGTTTCAACAGCGATTCGGTCAGTTGAACCGCTTTATTGAGGTCGGCCTTGGGCACCGTGAACGACAACTCCGCCCGGCCCGGCCCGGTGATGTTCTGCACGATGGTATCGACGAGGATGCCCGCCCGCGCCACGGCGTTGAAGACCTTCGCGCAGACGCCGGGCCGGTCGGGCAGATCGAACACCGTGAGCCGGCTTTGGTCGAGGTTCAAATGGACCCCGCTGACGAGGACATCTTCCATGCCGTCGAGCCGCGACACGGCCGCTTCGCGGTCCTTTTCCCCGGTGACCGTATACGTCGACGGCTTGGACCGGAAGAGCGACGGCGTCGCCACATCCGTCGGCATTCCCGCCCCTTTGCGGCGCCGCGACAGCGAAAACGCCGCGTGCACCGCGCGCAGCGCCTTGCGGCCGCGGATCGCCCGGCGCGCGTCCTCGTGGGCCTTCTTGATCTTCTCTTTAGCCGCTTCGCCCATCACCGCTTCGACCTCGGCCGGGGTGGCGTCTTCTTCGATCAGCACGCTGATTTTGATGTCGCCGGTCGTGATCATCTTGAGGTTCACGCCGTCGGCCGCGAGGGCGTCGAACATCTTCTCGGCGACGCCGCTGACGTGCCGCATCCCGGCGCCGACCACGGACACCTTGCTGACCTGCACCGTTTCCCGCATCTCGGCCCCGAGTTGCTCGACGATCGGCGTCAGCGTGAGTTTCGTCCGCTCGAGTTCGGTCGTCAGCACGGTGAAGCCGATGGTCGCCTTGCCGCCCGAGCCGACCGATTGCCCGATCATATCGACTGCGATGTTGGCCTCGGCGAGTGCCGCGAAGATTGTCCGGCTCACGCCCGGTTCATCTGGGACGCCTTCCAGCAGCAACCGCGATTCATCGGTGGCGAGGGCCACGCCGCAAACGGGAATCTCCGCCATCCACGGCGCTTCGGGCAGAATCCACGTGCCGATGGCGTCCGACTGGGCATTGCGCACCATCAACGGCACGTCGAACTTTTTGGCGAACTCGATGCTGCGCGAGTGCATCACGCCGGCGCCCATGCTCGCCATTTCGAGCATCTCGTCGTAGCTGATCGCGTCCATCTTGCGGGCGTCGGGCACGACGCGCGGGTCGGTCGTGTAGACGCCGTCGACGTCGGTGTAAATTTCGCATTCCACATCGTAACCGGCCTGCTTCATGGCGGCGGCGACGGCGACGGCGGTGGTGTCCGACCCGCCGCGGCCGAGGGTCGAAATATCCCCTTGTTCGTCGATCCCCTGGAACCCGGCGATCACGACGATCTGCCCCGCGTCCAGCGCATCCGAAATGCGCCGGGTGTCGATCGACTTGATCCGCGCCTTGCGGTGGGTGTTGTCGGTGACGATGCCGATTTGCTGGCCGGTGAAGCTGATGGCGCTCGAGCCGAGGTCTTGGATCGCCATCGCCGTGAGGGCGACGCTGATTTGCTCGCCGGTGGCCAGCAGCATGTCCATTTCGCGGGCCGAGGGGGTGCCGGTGATCTCCGCGGCTTTGGCGATGAGGTCGTCGGTGGTGCTGCCTTGGGCGCTGACCACGACGACGACTTGCTTACCGTCGGCCTTGGCGCGCACGGCTTTCCGCGCGGCCTCCTTCACGCGGAGGGCATCCTTGACACTCGACCCGCCGAACTTTTGAACGACCAAACTCACGGCGTCGACCTCGGAGAGACGGGGGAGTTGTCTTAGGGCGCGGGGGGCGGAAGGAATCCGGATTACTCGTTCCGACGGTCCCCACCCACCCCGCATCGGAAAGCACGCTTCTGCCCAGAAAGCGACCAACTCTTCGGAATGACCAACGCTGCGTAGCACTTATGGCGAGCCCGAAAATACCCTCCCGCGAAAAAAGCACGGAGTGGCGGGGCAGGGCGAGCCGACCCGCGTCAGCGGGCGGGTGAAGGGGAAAGGGGCGAACCGTAGCTATTTCAGAAATCACACGCTTCTGCCATTCTCGAAGCTCGACCCGCCGAACTTTTGCACGACCGAAATCATGGCACTGGCATCAGCGTCTTAGAGCGAACTTCGAGTATTCGTAGTGGCTTGTGACTGGCCGGACCCCGGAGGGGTCACAGATATTAGCCGGTGGTCGCAGACCACCGGACAATGCCGGGATTGCCCCGACCCCGGAGGGGTCGCAGCCATTCGTTCGTTCGCTGCGACCCCTCTGGGGTCGGGGCTTTGTGGTTCGGATCCGGCGGTCGTTGACCGCCGGCTAATATCTGCGATCCCTCTGGGATCAAAGACGCTATGAAAACTCGAAGTCCGCTCTAAACCGCGATTCGAAACGAAGCCGACTCGGGCCGTTCGCTCATTTCCCTCTCACCGCGCGGTCCTAATAATAACGGTCTTCCTTTATCCAATGGTTCTGCCGCGATGGAACTCTGGAGCATCGCGATCATCGGCGGGGGTCCCGGCGGCCTGATGACCGCGTACCAATTGCAGAAGCGCGCCGGTCGGCCGTGCGACATCACCATCTACGAGGCCGGGGCGCGGCTGGGGGGCAAAATCCTCACGCCGCGATTTTCCACAGCCCCGGTCGCGTACGAAGCCGGGGCCGCGGAACTGTACGATTATTCGAGGGTGGGGGATGACCCGCTCCGCGAGTTGATCGCCGAACTCGGCCTTTCGACCCACCCGATGGACGGCGACACGGTCGTGATGGACGGCGCGAAGCTGACGACGGACGATGACCTCTTGGCCTACTTGGGCGCGGCCGGGTGGGACGCCCTCGAAGCGTTCGACCGTCGCGCCAAAGACTGGATGAGCCCGGTGGAATACTACGAGGCCGATTGGAAAGAAGGCGTGCCCGACGCGATGGCGCTGGCGGCCTTCCGCGACGTGCTCGCCGAGATCCCGGACGCCGGCGCGCGGCGGTACATCGAGACGCTGGTCCACAGTGACCTCGCCACCGAACCGGGGCGCACCAACGCCTACTACGGCCTGCAAAACTACCTGATGAACGACCCCGACTATATGGGGCTCTACACGATCGACGGGGGGATCGAGCGACTGCCGGAAGAATTGGCGAAGCGGCTCGAAGCGACGGTGCTCCTCGAACAAGCGGTCGTGCGGGTCGAGCGGGCCGAGGGGGATTTGCTCCGCGTCGTCTCGCGGTGCGGCGGAGAACTGGAGAGCGACGAATTCGATTTCGTCGTGGCGGCATTGCCGCACAATTGGTTACTGGGGGTGAAGTGGGGCGGCGAACTCCTCCGGGGCGCGATGGAACGCCACCACGCCCATTACGATCACCCGGCCCACTACCTGCGCGTCAGCGTCCTGTTCGCCTCCGCGTTTTGGCGCGGGCGAATCGACGGGTCCTTCTTCATGCTCGACGCCTTCGGCGGATGCTGCGTCTACGACGAATCGTCCCGCAACGGCGACGATTCCCACGGCGTGCTCGGCTGGTTGCTCGGCGGCGAAGCGGCGGTGACGCTGAGCAACCTCGCGGATGCGGAGCTGATCCGGCTGGCGTTGGAATCGCTGCCGGAGTCCTTGAAATTCGGCGCGGCGGAGTTCGTCGAAGGGCGCGTCCACCGTTGGTGCGGCTCGGTGAACGGGATGCCCGGCGGCGTCCCCGCCCTCGATCCGGAAGTGCGGCATCAGCCGGAACCGAGCGAGCACCCGAACCTGTTCGTGGTCGGCGATTACCTCTTCGATTCGACCCTCAACGGCGTGCTCGACTCCGCCGATTTCGTCGCGGAGTGGATCGTGGAAGAAATGGAAGACGACGCGCCATGACGCTCCCGGATCGATCCGAATTGAGTCGGATCACCTTCAAACGCGGAGCCGGCGAGCCGGCGCTGATGACCTTCGCCCACCCCGCGACGACCCGGGCGGTGCGGATGCCGCTCGAACCCGATTCCCCCCCGGCGGGCCACGACGCGTTCGACCTCCTGACTCTGGAAGGGACGCCGAAGGACCACCCCACCGCCCGAGCCGACCTGCACGCTTGGGCGGGCGATGCGACCGCGATCACCGCGACCCTGCCGGGGGCGCAGATCGTCTGGCGACCGGGGCGGGCGTCGATCGTGGCGGCCCCGGATCGGATGGAACCGCTACAGCTCGCCCTCGTCGAGTTCGCGTTCTTCGAGGGCGAACTCCGCCAACTGGAAGGCGAGATCGACGCCGTATGGCCGGAGTTGGAGGCCGATACGACGCTGGTTTACGATGTCCGCGCCAAAGACTTGGAGCGCGGCGCCGAGATCGGGGCCCGCGTCGAGCGGACGCTGCAGCGCCGAATCCGCTTCGCCCGGATCGAAACGCCGCTGCTGCAAACGCGCCCGAGCCTCGGATCGCTGGCCCAAGACCTCGGCGAGCGACTCCGCGATAAAGCCCGCATCGAAAGCCGGATGGAGACCCTCGACGGACACCTCGAAGTCTTCGAGCACGTCTACGAGATGGCCAGCCAACGCATCGGGGAAACCCGTGCCTCCCGGAAAGAGCAGAATCTGGAGTGGCTCATCGTCGTCTTGCTCGCGGCCGAAGTGTTGATGCTGCTCCTCGACCTGCTCTGGACGCTGGAAGTTTAGAATGCCGCGCTACCCTTCGGTGGATCTCGTGCGCGGCGCGGCCATCGCCCTGATGGTACTCGTCCACTTCGTCGAAAACCTTTCTCCGCGCGCCGCCTCCTCCTCGACGCTCTACGACGCCTGCACCTACCTCGGGGGTTTGCCCGCCCCGCTCTTCGCGTTCGTGTCCGGCTTCAGCTTCAGCCTCTGGGTCCGGGCGCAGCGCGCCGACGGGTGCTGCGAGCGTGCGATCACGCGCACGGCGTTGCGGCGCGGGTTGTTCCTGTTCGTCGCGGGGCTTCTTTTCAACTTTTGCATCTGGCTCCCCGAAGAGACATTCAACTGGGACATCCTCACGCTGCTCGGCGCGTCGCTCGTACTCTTGGCGTTCGCCCGGCACCTCGAACCGCCGGTACTGACCGTCGTCGCAGTTTTGATTCTGTTACTCTGCCCGGCGCTGCGCGCCGTCGGCGATTTCCCGGTTTACTGGGAAGACGACGCGTTCACGTACGACCACACCCCCCGCGATGTGATCTTCGGCTTCGTGGCCAACGGGTACTTCCCGCTCTTCCCCTGGTTGCTGTTTCCCCTGGCGGGGCACCTCGCCGGCGAACTCGACTCCGGTCGAATCCGAGGGCAGTGGAAGATGCCCGCGGTCGGCGCCGGTCTGATCGCCGTCGCCGCGGGATTCGTCGCGTGGGGCGATGTCGCGCCGGGCCTGCTCGCTCGCGCCTATGCCGACGGCTACAGCGAATTCCCCGCTTCGACCCCGTATTTACTCGGGATGCTTGGATTCTGCCTCGTGACGCTCGGGTGTTCCCGGCGTGTGTTCGACAGCCGCGCGCCGGGTTTTGCCGTCCGAGAATTGAGCCGATTCAGCCGGTTCTCGTTGACGATTTACGTCGTTCATCACGTCGCGCACCTTTGGCCTCTTTGGCTCTACGGGGCGTGGATCAATCCCGCAGATGTCACCGGATTCTGGCGCAACGCGATCGGTACGCCATTGGCCTTCGGTCTCGCCGTGGCGTTTTTGATCCTGACCGCGATCGCGCTGCGGTGGTCGGATCGGTGGAAGAACTACAGTTTGGAAGCCCGGTTGCGCCGACTCTGTGGCTGATCGGATCGCCGCATTCGCTTACCTTGCCCGGATTGCGGTTCGGATCCCCATCGTGCCGCTCGCGGAGACGGACGTCGAGCCGGTGAAGTCATTGCCGTTCTCGTCCGGAACTTTCCATCCCTCTCCGTGTCTAATGCGCTGCCGGTCGTCCGCCGGTTCACCTCACGCTCACCGGAGTCTTCGCAATGGTCCGCACTCTCCTCGCCGCCGCGCTCGCGTTCGGCCTCATCGGCTTCACCGCCACCGACGCCTCGGCCCAGAAGGCCCAGATGGTGAAGGGCACGATCAAGTCGGCCGATGCCTCGAAGAGCCTGCTCGTCAT
>JANXTU010000421.1 GCA_025352235.1 Fimbriiglobus sp. | reverse complement strand
AGGGCTTGGGCCAGGGCTCGCAAGGCGGCGTGGGGGCGGTTCATCCGCAGGTGGCACTGGCCGAGGCCGGACGCGGCGCCGAAATGGTAGGGGTTCAAACGCAAGGCCGCTTCGCAATCGGCGATGGCTTTACTGTGCTGCCCGCGGCGGAACCAGACGATGGCGCGCTGGTTGTAGGCCTCGGCAAAATCCGGGTAGAGGCCGATGACATCGCCGAGCGCCGCGATCAATTGGGCGGAGTCGTTCAGCGAGAGCGCCAAACGCAATTCGCGCCCTTGTTCGACGCAGTCGCCCCGGAACCAAATTTCCCAGAGAGCGTCGACCGCGAAGCGGCGGACGCTGTCGTCCGAGTCGCTGCGGAGCGCGGAGGCAACCGTCGCGTTGGCGGTCATGGTGCCGACGAACCCGAGGGCGAATGCCGCGGCCCGACGGGCAGGCGGGTGTTCGGACGATGTCAAAATTCGGCAGAGCGTCCCTTCCGAGTACCGCTTTTCTGCGAGTTCGCGGAACGCGCGGATCGAATCTTCCGCGCCGGCCTCCCACAATTCGAGGTCGTCGGCCGCGCCGGGTTCGGGGAGATTGTCGAAGGCTTCCAGTAACAGCGACACGGCCGAACTACCTCCACGGGGATACTCAATGCGGTAACAACTCACTTCGCGACCGGTGCGGCGGATTTCTTCCACTTCCGGAACAAGCTGAGCGTGACAGCATAATAGATGATGGTGGCGACGATACCGATGGCGGCGGCGATTTTCCACAGGTGCGGATGGGTCGAGAGGAGGTACAAAACGACCCCGAGGCCGCCGAGGAAGCCGACCATCCGGACGATCCAGTTTGCCGCTTCTTTGACGATGCGGTCCCAGCGGTCGTGGCGCGTGGCGCTGTAGACCAAACTGACGGCAATGAGTAAGACGGGCAAATCCCAGTAGATGCTGGCGGCGAAGAGCATCACGCGGCACCTCCCGCCGGCTTGGGTTCGTCGTCGCGAACCACGGGACCACAGAGTGCGTCATAGATCACCAAAATGTTCAGCACTCCCGCGATCACGGTGAAGACCCAGCCGAGATCCCAGCGTTTGTCGGCATCGCGCTGCAGTTTGTTCAATTCCGCTTCGGGCGGCGCTTGCATGTGCGACCCGAAGATCGAATTCGGCTTCGGCTGCCAAACTTCTTTGCCCGGCTCGTCCGGTTTCGGGAGCGGTTCCGTCGTCTGATACTGCAAAATTGCGGGCCACGCGGCGATGCCGATCCAGAATTGCCCGGCGAACTCGCGGCGATACGACAGATCCTTCAAAAGGCCGGGCAGTTTACGGCCGAGGATTTGCACCTCGGCTTGTTGGCTGTAATCGCCGAGCCAGACGTTCTTCCAGCTCCCCATCGTGAGGCCGTAGAAGAAGAGGCCGTAAAGGCAGACGAAGTAGAGGACGCCTTTGCCGACGCGCCCCTGCACGATTTGCCCCAAGCCCGGCAGTAAGTAGCTGAGGAACGCGGCAAGCGGATCGAGTTTCCGCGTGCCGGGAAGGGCGGGGATCATGGCGTCTCTAAGGTGGACCGGGCCAACGCAGTCGGTATTTTTGATTGGGCCAGTATAGAGCCGGCCTCGGACATGGCAATCGGGAAGGGAGCCCCGAACGCCGTCACTTTCGCAGCGACCCGTCCGGCATCAGTTTGCGTAGATAGTCGTGCCAGTCTTTCTCGAAGGCGGGGAGGTCTTGACCAACCCATTCCGCAAACGCTTTGGCAGGGTCGGCGCCGGTGTTGATCGCCTTCAAATAATCGTCGAAGGCTTGGGTGCCGATGGCGCGGCGGTCGAACATCAGGTAAAAGGCGAGCCCCCAACAGGTGAGGTAGGTGCGGTCGGCGCTCGCCCGCTGATTCGCGTGCGCCGCCAAGAAGGTCTCCTTCCCCGCCTTCAGCAGGTCGGTGAGCGGCACGAGCGCCGGCGGATCACCCGGTTTGCCTTTGCCGTTCAGCCATTCTTGCAGGCGCTTCAACCGGTCCACATCGGCGTGGCCGACGCGGAGTTCCCCGGCTTCGATCACGGGATTCTCGAATAACTGCGCCAAGCCCTCGTTCAAGAAGCGCGGCAGTTCGCCCGTCCCCTTTCCCGACTTGATTTCGACCGCCGTGCGCGCCGGGTAGACGTACATCATCGCGTATGAGTGGAAGGCCTCGTGGTACAAGATCGAAAAAAGCCGGCGGGTCGCGGCGTCGAAGGTGCGGTCGTTCTCGCGGTCGGCGGCGTGGACCTTCTCGCGCTCGCGTTTCACGGCCCCCAAAAACCGGTCGAGGTCGGGCTTGTTCCCCTTGTACAACTCGCGGATTTCTTTCTCGTAGCGGTCGGTCGAAGCGAGTTGTTGGAGGTGGTGCAGTCGCGTGCGGTGGAGTTCGTCGCCCAGCCGGCGGAGGTCGGTGCCGCACAAGATTCGGTTTTCCGCCGGGAGGAAGACGGCGGCGTTCAGGATCTGCCCGGCGCTCGCCTTCAGCAACTGCTTGTATTGATCGAGATCTCCCGCGAGTTCGACACCAGTCGGCCGGGTCGGTTCAAAGCGCGGCGGCAGGAAGCGCGCGAACGCCGTGTAGATCTGCTCCAATCGCACGGCCGCACGGCGGGTCACTTCTTCCGGGGCGGCGCTCAACAAAACGAATTGATCCGCCTCGTAGCGCTTCGCCCCGTCTTGACGGCCGAGCCATTCGACCGACTTGAGTTCGAGGTCGTCCATGCGCTGGCGTTCGCCGGCGCCGTTGCTGTCGAGTTCGGCCAATCGCGCCCGCAGGGTCGCGCGGTCGGCGTCGTTCAACTTCACCACCTTGTCGATTTCCTTCTTGGCGAAGAAGGTCGTGAAGGTCAGCGTCGGCCGGCCGGGCGGTCGCTTGACGGTTTGGAAAGTCATGCCGAGGGGGTTGTCGTCGACGATCAACCCCCGGAATTTCGCCCCGTTGACGAGGGCGACTTCGTCGAGCGGCCAAGCGTCGGCTACCCCCACCGGCTTCTGGGCCGCGGCGTTGGCAACGGGAAACGACAACAGCAGACCAAGCCAAACGAGGACGCGCATCCGATTCCGCCTCGGGGGTAAGGATCAATTTACTTTACCGCACGGGACGAGCGAGTGGATCATTTCGGAACGGCGTTTCAGTTTCAAATGCCTTCCGACTCGGGGAACAAATCGAGGCCGGCCAGAAGCCGACGCAGCTCGACCATATCGGAATTGTTCATTTGCAACGCGGCTACGGTGGCGCGTCCGGACGGTGTCGCGCCGGCGAGCACATACCCGACGACCCATCTGAAATGTTCATTCCATTCGTCGCGGCGCGGATGAAACAGCGGGGCGAGCCGACCGGTGATCGGGTCGCTCCATTCGACCGCCGTCCATTTGTGTGCATTGCATGGAGGACAAGCGAGTGCGAGATTTTCTAGGTCGTGGCCCGCGCCCGTACTTTTGGGGATGATGTGGTCGATGGGAAACGTGGCGACTTGGCCGCGAGTCGGCAGGTGGCAATACTCGCAACGCTCACCGGCTCGAGCGTGGACTTCGGCTCGGCGGAACGATGAAAAAAGGCTCACGAAGGATCGGCGATTTCGGGGAAGGCATCGGTCAATCGCCGCAGGGCGAGCTCCGATGCGAATCTCTCGATCGACCGCTCTTGCACGAATGCGATCCAAGCCAACAACTCGGTGCGCTCGTCGTCAGTAAGGTCGACCTTACGCTCGCCGAGCTTCAAGAACCGCCGATCCAATTCGGGAGGGAGGCGATAGGCCGCCGTCAGGCGCAGCGCTGTCGCGGACGACCGGAGTGCGGCATCCCGCGGCGACTCTAAAATTGCGGCGGCGACCATCGTGAACCCTCTGAAATCGGATCGAGCGTTTCTTCATCGCTACCGAGCCAGCATATCAGAATGATTCTCGAAACAACATCCCCCTGCGGGTACTCCACGCCAGCAATCCCGCGCCGGCGATCGCGGCGATTGCGGAGCCGGCGATGATGCCGGTTTTGGCCGCGATGAGCAGCTCCGGGGGCGCGGGGAAGGCGAGGTTGGCGATGAAAAGCGACATCGTGAAGCCGATTCCGCCGAGGACACCGGCGGCGAGCAACATGGGCCAAGTGGTGCCGCGCGGGAGCCGGGCCAGGCCGAGCTTCACAGCGACGTAACTGAAGCCGACGATACCGGCGGTCTTGCCGAGCACCAAGCCGGCGACGATGGCCAAGGCCACGGGATCGAGGATCGCGGCGGGTCGGATTTCGACCCCGGCGTTGGCGAGCGCGAAGACCGGCATGATCGCGAACCCGACCCACGGGTGCAGGCGGTCTTCGATGCGCTGCAGCGGGGCCACGGCCTCGCGCGCAGCGTAGCGCAAAATCGCCACGTCGGCGGGGCGGAGTTCCACGGCGTCCGACGCGTCGTCGAGTTGCCCGGTGACTTCGGTCAGCGCCAACCGCAGGGTTTCGCGGTTCAACCACGGCCGCGCGGGGGTCAGCAGCCCGAGCAAAACCCCCGCGATGGTCGGGTGGATGCCTGCGCGGTAGACGGCCAGCCAAATGCCGGCGCCGACGAGTGTGTACAGGCCCACCGAGCGAACCCCGAGTCGATTCATCAGGACGACGACTCCGAAGCCCCCGGCGGCGAGCGCGAGCATCACGAGATCGAGGTGATCGGTGTAAGCCACGGCGATGACCAGCACCGCGCCCATGTCGTCGGCGATGGCGAGCGAGAGCAGGAAAATCTTCAAGCCGAACGGCACGCGCGGTCCGAATGCGGCCATCACGCCGACGACGAAGGCGATGTCGGTGGCCATCGGCACGCCCCAACCGCGCTCGGCCGGCCCGGTGTGGTTGAACGCGAGGTAGATCGCGGCGGGGACGACCATCCCGCCGAGCGCCGCGATGACCGGGAGCGCCGCTTTCTTGACCGAACTGAGTTCCCCCGCGACGATCTCCCGTTTGATCTCGAGGCCGACGACGAAAAAGAAGATCGCCATCAGCAGGTCGTTCACCCAGAAATGCAGCGGCTTGTCGAGTTCCCATGTCCCGGCGCCGACGCGGAGATGCGTCTCCCAGAGTTCGTGGAACGGCGTCGCCCACGCCGAGTTCGCCAGCGCGAGCGCGAGGGCGGTGCAGGCCAGCAACACCGCGCCGCTGGCGGCCTCGATGTGGAGGAAGCGCCGGATCGGCGCCGTCAGCCGGCGGATCGGCGTCGAGCGCCGGAAACGCCCGGCTCGGTCAGGTGATGTTCGATCCGTCGCCATCTCAATCCCAGTCTGTGATCACGATGGTTTAGCGAATATCGGGTTCGCCAACAGATTGCGTCCAAAGGAACTGCCGATTCTTCGGGTTGTACGACTGGCGACTATGACCATAGGGATCTGAGCGTAAAATTCCGACGTTGGACTTGGCAATTTGGGTGTTTTCCGACGGCGAGAGTTGGTAAAAGGATTACAACGGCAGTATCGGTAAATTCCCTCCTCGCGAGGTCAGCATGTCTAAGCTCCGCAAACGCCCTAATGCCATCCGGTCGAATTTGGAATAGCTCGAAGACCGTACCGTGATGACGGTGACGCTCTTCGTCGATTTCGGAGATCGCTTCGCGGGTGGCCTACTCGGGACAACGCAAGGCGGTCTCCGCGACGTGGCGAACACGGCGGGCGCGAACAACCCCATCCTCGGCGT
>JANXTU010000381.1 GCA_025352235.1 Fimbriiglobus sp. | reverse complement strand
AGGCGGGCGTCTTCGAGGAAGTCGCCCACGATCTCCGGGTCATCCTGCGGCTCGTGGACGGGCGGGACGCGCAGCCCTCGGCGGCGATCCTGGACGGCCGGACGCTGCAGTCGACGCCGGAGAGCGGGGCCCGCGCCGGCTCCGACGGGGCCAAGAAGAAGAACGGTTCGAAAGTGCCTATCGCCGTGGATACCATGGGGAATTTGCTAGCGTTGAAGGTGACGGCGGCGAACGAACAAGAGCGGGCGCCGGTCGCGGAACTGGCGGCCAAGCGGCAAGAGGTGACCGGCGGCACCGTGGAGATCGCGTTCGTCGATCAAGGCGACACGGGCGGGTCGGCGGCGGAGCAAGCGAGCGGCCACGGGATCGAGCGGAAAGTGGTCAAGCACACCGAGGCCAAGAAGGGGTTCGTTCTGCTGCCGAGGCGGTGGGCCGTAGGCGATCCGCCGGGCTTTGTGCACGTTCTCGGCCAGGTGGTAGAAGTCCAAGAGCAACGCGTCCAGCGGCAACTGCGATTCCGCCTGCGTGCGGATCCAGGGCGCCCCGTCCACGATCCCCACCTTCTGGGTCGCCTTCGGCAGGTCGATCCGCGCCGCCAAGCGCCGCATCACGCCGCCTCCTCGGCGATGACGTCTTCGTCTTTCGGGAATCGAATTGGCAAGTCCATGGTGTTCGCCCGGGGTTTCATGGATCGAGTTTCTACTTCGGGCCGAAGGGAAACTACCGGTTGATCTCGAGCACGACCCGAAAGCCGACGGTATTGCTCGCGCTATTGGGGGCGTGGTTGCGGCGGGCGGCGCTGCGGCAGTCGTTGCCGAACATCGTGAAACAACCGCCGCGGACGACACGCATCGTGCCCGTCAACGGCCCCGGCGGATCGTCGGCGGGCGTGTCGAAGTAGTAATATTCGTCGTACCAGTCGTTCACCCATTCTTGCACATTGCCATGCAGGTCGTGGAGGCCGAAGGCATTCGGCGGCAGCGTGCCGACGGCCACCGTCCGCGCTTGCCCGCCCGATTTGCCGAAGGCCCCGACGGCCGCATAATGCACGTCGTTCGGCGTGATCTTGTCGCCGAAACTGAATGGTGCCGTCGATCCGGCCCGGCAGGCGTATTCCCACTCCGCTTCGGTCGGCAAGCGGTAAACCCGCCCGTGGATCTGCTCGTCGGGCAGATCCGTCAATCGCTCGCAGTACCGCGCGGCATCGTCCCACGTCAGCGTTTCCACGGGGTGATCCGAACTCCCATGGTGATTGCGGTTGAACGCCGCTGGGTTTTTGCCGATCACTCGTTCGTACTGCCCCTGCGTAACCGTGAAGACCCCGAAGTAAAACGGCTTCGTGATGCGCACCTCGTGCTGCGGGTTCTCGTGCTCGCGCCGGCCGCTCTCGCCTTCGGGCGAACCCATGAAGAACTGGCCGGGGGCAATGAGCGCGAAGGTCATCCCGATGGAATTGTTCAAGAGCCGCGGGAGGCCCCCGAAACCGAGGGATGGCGAACCCGCCGCGACGTGGAGCAGCGCGGGCACCCCGAGTTTCGTCGCCCGGGAACCGCCCGATTTCGGCCCGGTGATCTTACTACCGTCCGACGCGGGCTCGCCGAGGTAAGCCTGGTCGCCCGATTTTTTCAACGAGATCAGCTTCGAGCCGTCGCTAGTTGCG
Organism: Fimbriiglobus sp.; assembly: GCA_025352235.1. GTDB lineage: Bacteria > Planctomycetota > Planctomycetia > Gemmatales > Gemmataceae > JALHQU01. The sequence continues at coordinate 15,845 of JANXTU010000381.1, read as the reverse complement.
ACAGGGCCGGACGGGACGTTGCCGAGCATCTCGCCGAGTTCGATGGCGTTCGCGGGGCGTTTGTCCGGCCGGGTGCTGAGGCATGCCGTCAAGAGTCGGGCTTGGGCGTCGGTGACGCCGGCCGCGCGGAATTCCTCGGCCCATTCGTGGCCGACCGGCGCCGCCGCGTACGGGTCGCGCTTCAGCAGTTGATACCAAATCACGCCGAGGGCGTAGACGTCATCGCGCGGGTCGGGGTCGTCCTTCCGCGTTTGTTGGGGGGAGGCGTACAGCGGCGAATAGGCCCCGCGCCACGAGAGGCGGATCTGCTCCGCCCGCGGCGTGGCGCGATGCATCGTGAGGGAGCGGGCCGAGGAAATCTGGCCCCAGCCGTAGTCGCAAATCCAGACGGTGAACTTGCCACCGTCGGTCGGGTGCAGGCGGATGTTGCTCGGTTTCAAGTCGCGGTGGACGATCCCCTTGGCGTGGGCTTTGCCGACGATGTCGCAAATACGCCGCAAGAGTTTCAAGGACGCCTCGGGCTTGGCGGAGTCGAATTTCCACTTCCAATCCCAGATCAGCGAGGCGAGGTCGTACCCCGTGCGGTAGGCGTACTCGAGCGCCGGCGGTTTCGTTTCGAGGAAGACCGATTGCAGCGGGATGATCCCCGACTCTTTCGCCAACGTGAACACATCGACGAACAGTTTCTGCTGTTCGTACACCGCGGCGATGGTGTCTTCTTCAAGGGGGAACTTCAGCACGACCGGATGGACGTTGTCGTCGGTGGGGTCGTAGGCGAGCCACGTCTCGGAGGTTTCGCCGAAGCCGAGCAATTCCGAAAGTTTCCAGTTGTCGAGGCCCGGTGGCTCTTGGCCCGGCCGGAGCCGCGCCGCGTGCGGGGGCAGGAAGAGCAGCAAATCTTCCGCTTTGTAAATCTGCAGCCCGTCGGGCGCCGTCACCCCGGACGGGTCGGAGGGCCGCGCGAGGAAGCGCCGCACCAGCCCCGGCATCGGCGTCAGGTAGTCGATCAATTCCTGCCGGAATGGGATCGAATTGACGCGCGCCAATCCGTCGACCAGTTTCTTGAGCCGCTCTTGGAAACCCTCGGCGGAGATCGTCGTAAGATCGGCGAGGGCCACCTTCAATTGACCGGCCGAAAGTTCCTTGGCGGAGTAATCGAGGGTGGCCTTGGCGACGTCGAGCAGACAATCGCCGAAGCGGCCGACGCCCGTGAGGGGTTTCCGAGCCTTGTCGCAAAGTGCGAGGCCGAGGCAGTCCAAAAATGCTTTGACCCGAGGCATGGGGAGAAGCCTCCGGCAGGTGCCGTGAATGGTGTGGGGAGTGATTGGGGAGGATTGTACCCGAAGCGAGCCCGACACTCCGCGCGAAAACGAAATCTACAACTGGCGGACGAATTCGTCCCGGCCCAACGCCGTCGCCGCGAGGATCAGCGCCCCGACCAACAGCAGCATCAGCGCCAACCGGATGCGGAACGCGTAGCGGTCGTGCCGCGCGGCCCGCTCTGGGCGTTCGATCAGCGACAGCAAGAAGTCGATCCGGTGCGACGGCGGACCGTGCTGCCAAGACTTCCACCACGCCGCGACCCATTGTTTCCACGAGCCGCGCTCGGGCCGATCGAGCCCGCTGAGGTTCATCACCACGTCGAGCGCCCGGACCATCGCATGCACACCGGCGGGGCAGATCGCCCGACCGCCGTCCGCCAAGACCGTCTCATCGGAATGCCCGCCGCAATACGGGTCCGCGCACGACGCCGCCCGCACCCCGACCAAATCGGCTTGCCGCTCGCAGAGCCGCGAGAGGAATCCGAAGACGAAGAAAATGTAGACCCCCAACCCCGCGACTGCGAGGAGCAACCCGAACTCGGCGACGCCGTCCGGCCAACCGGCCGACGATTCGACCAGTGTGAGAAGAGTGCCGCCGACGAGGGAGCTGAGGCCGAAGAAGGCGAAGTAATACGGGATGTGCCCGTGCCGGGCATGGCCGATTTCGTGCCCGACGACAGCGTCGAGTTCGGGCGGGTCGAGCGATTCCAACAAACGATCCGTGAAAATGACGAACCGCGCCCGCGGCAGCACGCCGACGATCATCGCGTTGGCGACGAGGCCGCGCGTGGGCCACAAGAGCCAGTCCCGGCAGCGGAAGCGCAACCGCACCGCCGCGGCGGTCAATCGGTCGCGGATCGGCCCGTCCGGCATCTTCTTCAACCCGAGCAACGGCTTGATGAACAGCGGCAAAATCAACAGCAAGCCGAAGGCGACGAACACCGAGGCGAGTTGATACAACGCCGAATCCGCGAGTTCGGGGAAATACCGGGAGATCGTCTGTTGCGTGGCGATCAGCAGCACCGGCAGAAACAGAAGGAGCACGAATTGCCGGGCTTGTTGGGCGACGTAGGCCGGTAAGGTCCAGAAGGCCTGCGCCCGCATGCCGCCGCGGTGCAAGGCGCGCTCGGCGAAGAACCAAATGAACCAACTCGCCAGCAGCAGTGCCAAATACGGCCCCGGCACCAAGACCTCGGCGAAGGGGGTGAGCCGCCCGCGTTCGTCGGTCGCGGATTCGCGCACCGCCCAACCCCAACCGCCGAAGACGAGCGCCACCGAACCCCAAAGATTCAACAGGGAGACCCGCCGCCGAAGCCGGTAATAGAGGCTCACCGCCGCGCCGCGATCCTCCGGGATCAGCCGGACGACGCGGGCACAGCCGAGGGCGGAAATCAGAATCGACCCGAGTACGAACAGCCCGGTGATCGCCGCGGTGGCGGCCGCGTCGAGCGATTCAAACGGCCGTGGCCACGGCACCGGCAGGCAGGCCGCCGCCAGCACTAAAATCATCAAGATCGGCATGGGGCTGTTGTACACAGCCATCCGCGGATTCCACACTCACTCAATTCCGACAACCGACATCGACCGCGACAGCGGTGCCAGATACGGAACAATACCCACCACCCCCCCTTTTGACTTTGGCCATCGGAGCACCTCGGGCCCATACCCTCGTCCCGTTCGCCATCCTCGCTCAAGGAATTGGTGTGATCCGGTGGAGCCGACGTCTCGCGGCGAAAGGAAGAATCGACGGGAAAGAAAATCAACCCCCTGCGAATCGTCTTCGCCCCAACGGGGCCGACGTCTCGAGCCCAGGGCTTCCGCCCGGGCTCCCGCCCTGGGCTGTACAAGTCGGCCCCTTTGGGGCACAAGTCGGCCCCTTTGGGGCGAAGAATATCCAGTTCGATACCGGACTGCCGGTAGCCAGGCCCGGAAGGGCCTGGAGTTGGCGTGTGTGATTGTAGATCCGAAGGATCGTTCGGCGCCGGATCGAACCAACCGGCGGACGGGTCCGTCGCGATCGTCCGCCCGATGTGGGCCGCGAAGTCCGCTTCGTTGCGCGTCGCCTGCACCGTCGGAGACAGAACGCGACTCGGCGCCACCTCGACGTTCGCCGTCGGGCATTGCGTGCCGTGCCGCCGTTACTCGAACTCCCGCCGCTCGGGCACACCGGGCCGCATCGGTTTCATCGGCGCGATCCGCTCCAACGCCGGAATCCCCAGTTGCTTCTGATACTATGCGGCCAGCGCGGCGGATCGCCCTGGCTCTTGAAGAACACGCCACCGCTGCCGGTGACTTTGTGCATTGAGAGACTTACTGGTTCTTTTGATCTCTGCGGGCTGCACTATTGCTTCGCCACTTTGCGGACGATGGCGGAACTCTTCGAGTGTTCGAGGTATCGCAAGACGGCCGTAACGAATTGACCCTTCTCGCCCGGACTCGTCGCACGGATCGACGCGATCACTTGCCCGGCGAGTGCGGCGACACCTTCGGCGTTCCGAACGCGTTCTGGTACGGAATTGCCCATTTGGTAATCCGCGAGCAGACGGCTGGAATACAAGGAACCGCGGTTGATCCCGGCTTTTGAATGCGCGGGCAATTCGCTCTGAGATAGCGCACGCTGCACGGCGAGGTGAGAGGAGCCGATCTGTTCGGTTCAAAAGCCGACGCTGTCGAGCAGCAGGACGGCGGCGTTGTACGCGGCGTAGTAGGATCGACTGATCGCACTTCGGCATTCGGCCGGCGCCGGCGGAGCCGCTTTCGCCTCGTCGATGAGGCGGAGTGCCAGGGTGTGAAAATCCGCAGGGTTCATGTCAGAGCAGGTTGAAGGTGAAACAAATCAGTGGGCGCTCTTTGGTGGCAGCAGCGAGCACCCACGAATCGACGACGCGGTCGTGAGCGGCGAGAGCGACTTCCGTGCTCGCCGTCGTCGATGCGCAGACATTCAACCAGAATCCGACGGTTTCGGGATCCGATTCGAGTTCGACGCGGACCATCGTACCGGCGGGATATTCCCGTTCGACGGATTCGACCGCGTCCCGGAGCCAGTTCATTTTTTGGGAGCTTTCGCAAACGTCGCGGATTCTCGCCGGATTCGAACTGTAGTCTCCCAGCCATTCGGAAGATACGCCGATCAGTGCGGATCGAACGAGCAATTCGGCCATGACGATTGCCTACGCTAGTTTGTAGACGCGATGGATGGGTTCCTACATTTTACCCGGTGCCGAGTGCAAGTGCCAGGCCTTCCGGATTCCTACCATGCTTGCTCCCGCGCTCTTCGCTTCGTTCGCGCTGCCTTTGATCGCCCTCGGGGCGATGGCGGTTGCGGCGGGCGTGCCCGTGCTCACCCACCGGTTCGCCGTTGTCGGTTTCCCGAGTGGTCCTTGATCGAGAACTCGGCGAGCAGGACGGCATTTCGCAGAGATTTCCCCCAACCGGTTCGTGGCCCTCCAGCATTCGTCCAACTCGATTGTTCCAGCTACCCCCTTCCGTCGGTTCGGTCGCACCCGGCTTCGGATCGCCGCAACTCCTTGCTGGCATTGACCGATCCGCCACTGTCGCGGTTCGGCTCCGATTGTTCCAATTCGTCCAAACTGTTCCAAAGTGGGGTGTCACACATTTGGTTGGAACCAATCCGTCCGCCGATTCGACCCGATCCGACGATCTTGCTAAAGTAATGGTACCATGCAACCACCCGTTGTCTTCGCCTCGTTCGCGCTGCCTTTGATCGCCGTCGGGGCGGCGGCGGTCGCGGCGGGCGTGCCGGTTCTCATCCACCTGCTCTCCCGGCAGCGTTACCAGATTGTCCCGTGGGCGGCGATCCGCTTTTTGATGGCGGCGCAGAAGCGGCACCGGCGGCGGATCGACCGTTGGGTGCTGCTGGCCCTGCGAATGCTGTCGCTGCTGCTACCGTTGCTGGCGATGTGCGCCGCCACCGACTGGGCCGAGCGCGCCTGGCAGTGGATCGTCCCGGGGCGGTTGGTCGCGGTGTCGAATGCGCCGCGGACCCACCACGTCATCGTGCTCGACGCATCGCTGAGCATGACGGCGGCGGGCGATGCCGGGACGCGCTTCGACAAAGCCAAAGCGCAAATCCGGGAGTTGATCCGGGGCGCGAACCCCGGCGACGGTTTTTCGATTTTGGTGCTCGGCAACGGTTCGCGCGCCATCATCCCCGGCCCGGCCGACGACCTCGACGAGATCCTGCCGCGCCTCGACGAATTGAAGGCCACCCACGGCACCGCCGATTATTCGAGCGGCTTGTCGCTGATCGCCGACACGCTGATAGCCGCCGAGAAGGACTACCCGCGCCGGCAGGTGACGATCTTCACCGACGCCCAGCGCTCGGCGTGGAGCGCGGTGTTGCCGAAGACCGACGTACCGCTCCCCGAGACGTGGCAGAAAGTGCTCGCCCTCGCCGACGTCGGTATCGTCGATGTGGCCGGGGTCGACATCGAGAATCTCACGGTCGTCAACGTGCTGCTGGCCGACCCGCTGGCCATTGTCGACAGCCCGACGGCGGTGACGGCGACGATCCAAAACTTCGGCCGGAGCGATCGAACGCAAGTGCGCGTGGAACTGCTGATCGGCCGTCCGACGGCCAACGGCACCGAGCCGACGCCGGCGCTGGTTGACGTCCTCGCGATCGACACCCTGCCCGCCGGGCAGCAGGCGAGTGTGACCTTCGCCCTTGATAAGAAGTCGCAGCGGTTCCAAACGGCAGGCTTGCATTTGATCCAAGTCAAACTCGCCGATGCGGACGACCTCCCGGCCGACGACCAGCGCACGCTGGCCCTGACGGTGCGCGACAATTTGCCGGCGCTGCTCGTGAACGGCAAAGGTTCCCCCGATCCGGCGAAGCGGGCGAGCGACTACCTTCAAACGGCGCTCGACCCCGGCAAGCAAAAGATGCCGGACAACCCGGCCCGGCCGCGGACGGTGAGCTTGGCCGAATTCGCCGACGCGGAGTTGTCCGACCTGTCGGCCGTCGATTGCGTCTTCCTCTGCGATGTCCCCGCGCCGAGCGCTTCGCAGATCGCCCGTCTCGAAGCGCACTTGAAGCGCGGGGGTGGCGTCGTCATCGGGTTGGGGCCGAACGCGGCGAATAACCTCGATTGGTACAATCAGTTGCTCTTCAACGGGGGCAACGGCCTGCTCCCCGGCAAGCTGACGGGGGTCGCGAAATCGAAGTCGCCGGATGTCGCCGATTTCCGGCTGGCCGCCGACGACGTGTCGTTCCGCCAAGATCCGCTGGCCGCGTTCCGCACCGACAACGCCCGCGGCGGATTGTTGGCCGTGCCCTTCAAGCAGTACGTCCGCGTGGATGCCCCGGTCGACGGTCGGGCGCGGCGGATCGCCTCGTTCGTCCCCGCCAAGGCCGAGGTGCTGAAGCCGGGCGAAGAACCGGCGAAGCCAGACCCGGCTATCGTCGAATGGGCCCGGCACCGCGGCCGCGTCGTGGTCTATTGTTCGAGCTTCAACCAAGATTGGACCGACTGGCCGGTGCTGCCGAGCTACCTGCCGATGGCCCACGAACTGCTGCGGTTCGCGGCGACGAGCCCGGATCGGCACACGCTGCGCGTCGGAGATGCCCTCGAAGAAATCTACCCCGTCGCGCGGATCGGTTCGAAGGTGCCGATCGGCGGACCGGACGGGCTGAGCGCGTCGGCGGTCGTGCAAGCCGGCGACGAAACCGGCGTGCTGCGCTTCGCCGACACGCACGTTTCGGGGCTCTACCGCCTGGGCGGCAGCGGCGACGCGGCGACGGTGTTCGCCGTGAACGTCCCCGAGTCGACGCGCGGCGGGGGAAGCGAATCCGACTTAACGCGCGTCGAATATTCCAAACTCAAAGACATCGGCTCGAAGATCCAAATCGCGGCGGCGCCCGCCGATTTGGTGTTCGAAACGGCCGACGGCGGCCTCGTGGTGATGGCGCCGCGCCCGCACGGGCCGACGCTCGCGCGCTGGATCTTCTCACTGGTGCTCTTCCTGCTCGTCGCCGAGATCGCCTACGCTTGGTGGATCGGGCCGTCGCGCGCCATCGCGGCCGGAGTGGCCCAGGCGGGGCAAGTGCAACAGAAATCGAGCGTCCTCGTCCGGTTCGCCGAACTCGCTTGCGGCGTCGCGGCGCTCGGGGTCGCGTTGCTACTGGTGGCCGCCGTCCTCCACGCCGAGTTCACCGGCCGGCCGCTCGGGTTCTTGCCGGACGGCGCCCGTGCCCGCGTCGAAGCGGTGCTCGAAGTGCCCGCGGCCGGGGCGGGCGAAGGGACCAAGTGGAAGGTCGAAACGGCTGTGGCTTACCTGAATTCGTTCCGTTCCGACCGACGATTACTCGGCGGCTTGATGGCGCTCGCGGCGGCGGCCATCGCCGCGGTCTACTGGTTCGAGCGCCGGGCGAGCGGCAAACTCCGCCGCGTGATCTTGCCGGCGCTCCTACGGATCGCGGCCGTGCTCCTGTTGGGCTTTGTGCTGTTGCCGCAGTTGAAACTCGCGTTCCAACGGGATCGCTGGCCCGATGTCGTGATCCTGATCGACACCAGCGCGAGCATGAGCCGCGTCGATCCGTTTGTCGATCCGGCCGTGCGCGCCAAAGCGGCGGAGTTGACCCTCGCCGCGGATGTGCCGGAAGCGCACCGCTTGCAACTCGCACAGATGCTACTCATCGGCAAGAAGACCGCGTGGCTGAACAAGCTTGTCGCCGACAAGCAGGTGAAGGTTCACCTCTACGCACTCGACGAGCAAGCCCGGTTGCTGGCGACTCTCGACGAACCGTCCGACCTCGATACCGGACGCAAGGCCGTCGCCGATTTGAAACCGACGGGTCCGTCGAGCCAACTCGGGGACGGCCTGCGCGCCGTCCTCGGCGGGTTCGAAGGCCGGCCGCCCTTCGCCGTGATCGTGCTGACCGATGGCGTGACGACCGACGGCGAGAAACTGTCGAAAGCCGCGGAGCGCATCGGGGCATCGGCGACGCGGAAGCGCGTGCCGATCTATACCGTCGGCCTCGGGGATCGCTTCGATCCGCCCGATTTGATCCTGAGCGATTTGAAGTCCGACGACGTGGTGCGCAAAGGGGACGAACTGATCCTCGAAGCCCGGCTCGCGGTCCGCGGGCCGAACCCGCCCAAAAGCGCCCCGGTGATTCTATACGAGCGCCAAGGCGATAAGCTCGTGGAGCGCGGCCGGCAGACCGTGACCCTCGACCCGGCCGGGAAACCGGTGCCGGTGCGAATCGCGCACACGCCTGCGGAGATCGGCGAGAAGACTTTTGTGCTCGACACGCCGCCGCTGCCGAATGAAGCCGAGACCGGCGATAATCGCCTCGAGCGAACCGTGCTCGTGACCGACACCAAGAAGCTCAAGGTGCTGCTCATCGACGGCTACCCGCGCTACGAGTTCCGCTTCCTCAAGACCCTGTTCGAGCGCGAGACGGAATTGGAAAAAGGGGGCCGGTCGACCGACCTCGACGTCCTGTTCCTCGACGCGTCCAACGGCCATTGGCAATTGGACAAGAGCACCGAGCGTCTCCGCGGCGTCGTGCCGACGAAGACGCAATTGTTCGAATACGACGCCGTGATTTTCGGCGACGTCAACCCGGCCCTGCTACCGAAGGCGAATCAATTCCTCACCGACCTCGCGGAGTTCGTGAAGGTGAAGGGGGGCGGGCTCATCTTCATCGCCGGGGAGCAGGCGACGCCGCACAAACTCTTCGAGACGCCGCTGGGGGAACTGCTGCCGATCGGCCCTACGGACAAGGCGGGCGGGCCGAGCCCGACGCCGGAGAACGCCCCGGTCGCGGACGACTTCAAACCGAAGCTCACGGCGCTCGGGCGCTCACACCCGCTCTTCCGGTTCACCTCCGACGAAACCGAGAATGATCGCATCTGGGAGTCGCTTCGAGGCTTCTATTGGTACGGTGCCGGCTACCGCAAGAAACCCGCGGCCGAAGTGTTGGCCACGCACCCGACTCGCGCGGCGGAGGGGGAACCCAACGCGCTGCACCCCATCGCCCTGCAGCAGTTCGTCGGCGCCGGCCGGGTCATGTTCCTCGGTTTCGACGAAACCTGGCGCTGGCGCTTCCGACTGACCGAAGAGCGCTTCGATCAGTTTTGGTCGCAGGCCGTGCGGACGGTGGCCCGTAGCAAAGTCTCGCGCATCGAACTAAAGACCGACAAGCCGACGACCTACCGGCGTGGCGAACCGATCGGCTTGACAGTGCGCTTCCCGGACGACGCCCCGGCCCCCGCCGTCGACGCGGTGGTGAAGGTCCGCGTCGAGCGCAAACCGATCCGCTTGCCGGGGCAGTCCGGCCGCGTGGGCGACTCCGAAACCCAGACGGTCCGACTGACGAAGGTCCCCGGCACGCGGGCCACCTTCACCACGGTGCTGACGCGCACGCCCGAAGGGGAATACGGCTTCCAACTGACCGAAGGCGCCCCGACGAAGCAGATCAACAACCCGCGCGCGGAGGCGAAGGTGCTGCCGCCGCAGGGGGAACTCGACCAACTGAGCATGGACCGCGCCGACCTCGAAGAGACGGCCAAGAAGACCGGCGGGGAGTTCTACACGCTGGCGAACGCCGACGATCTGATGGCGAAGATCGAGGTGCTGGAGCGCGATCGCGTGCAGTTGAACCAGCCCTGCCCACCGCTGAGCGTCTGGAACCACGCGGCGCTGTTCGCCCTCTGGGTCGCCCTGCTGGCCGCGGAGTGGTGGCTGCGTCGGCGGGAACGGTTGGTGTGAAAATTGTGATTCTTGGCGCCATAGAAGATCGAGCCATTCCACCCGAAGTGGCGTGTGAACCGGTTCAACGCCAGCGAAATCGTATTGCCGAATCAGCGCCGCAAAGCTATGGCATCCAATACGTTATCTGCTGTTTGCCAAATAAAATCCCGCAAATGGCGACACTCTCCTGAAAAATAGCGTATAGTTGTCTTATTTTGTACACTACACGCGGAGGAGCAAAAATGAGTCGCATCGTCTATACCCCCTCCGCGATCGCAAACGAGTTTTTGGATCGCGCGGGCGATTGCAAGCGCCTCCTCACGCCCATGCAACTTTTGAAGTTGGTTTACATATCGCACGGCTGGACTTTGGCCGTCACCGACGAGCCGCTGATCAACGAACGGGTCGAGGCGTGGAAATACGGCCCGGTGGTGCCCTCCTTGTTTCACGAGTTCAAGGACTTCGGTGGGAATGGGATCACCCGACTCTCGAAATCCGTGGAGTACTCGGACATCGAGTCCCCCACAGAAGGCGATGTGACGATCCGGTACCCATTCATCGAAGAATCGGACGAAAACGTGACGGAGTTGATCGGTTGGGTCTGGAAGAAATACGGCGCACTTTCGGGGGGTGTCTTGAGCAAGATCACCCACCTGCCCGGTTCACCTTGGACGCTGACTTACAAGCCCGGCTTGCGGCCGAGCCCGACGATTCCCGACGCGCTCATCAACGGGTATTACACGAAGCTTTGGGCGGATCGTGACAAGCGCGATGTCTGAACCGATTCCGGGCAAGCCGAAGATCCACGATTTGACACAAGGGGGTTTGCCCGAGCCAACCGGCGAGTTCGCCACTCAATCCGACCAACCGAAAACTAAGACGGTGCTTTCGTCGCGAGCAAGACTGGCCAATTCCAAAGTGAAAGCTTCGGAGTTGGAAAACAAAGGCGAGGAAGACCGACAGGGTCGCGAGCAGGCGGACCACGACAATTTTTGGAACTTCAGAACGAGTTTTGGGTGGTTCGCCCGACTGAACGTCTCCATCTGGCAAGTGTGCATTTTAGTGGTAGTGATCTGTCAAGGCGCTGGTTTGCTCCAGATCGACCATACCATTTTGCTTGCGTTGATTACGACTACAACGATCAACGTGTTTGCGTTCCTCATCATCGTGATGAAGTTTGTTTTTGCGAATCCATCGAAAGCAAAATAGCCAAATGCGTGCTTGTGCCCCTCGTTTTCCCGGTGCGCATTTCTCAAAGTTCCAACGTAAAAAAAGCGACCGGGCCATCCCGGTCGCTTTTCGATGGTTCGCATCCCGACGACTACTTGTGGGCGTCGTGGCATTCTTTGCAGCTGATCGAGCCGAGGGCCTTGGTGACGGCGGCGGCGTCTTTCTTCTCGACGGCGGTGACCACCGCGGCGGTCGACTTGGCGTACTTGTCGCTCAGTTTTTTCCACGAGTCGGCTTCGCCTTTTTCGACTTTGTTCTTGCCGAGCATTTCGCCATTGACCTTGAGGGCATCGGCCGATTTCGCGGCGTCTTCCCACTTCTCGCCTTTGGTCGCGGTCTTAATCTTGTTGATATAGCCGTTCTTGCTGTGGCCGGCCTTCATGATTTCCTCGACGTCGAGAACCTTGTCGGCTTTCTTGTCGTCGGCGGCGAAGGCGCCCACGCCGAGCGTGATCGCGAACAGGCCCGCCGCGAAGCAAATCGCCAACCGCGTGATCTTCCGAACCATCTGTGCCGCTCCGTAAAGTAGGACGTTCACCCTCGGCGGCGCGACCTCCGCGCCGACCGCTGTCTGGGAACTATATCGGTAGGACGCGTCCGTCGGAACCAGAATTCACCGCGCGCACCCGGATTTTTGCAGTAACATGATATTCAGCATGAACAGTGCGGCTCCGGCCTACCCCCCGCCACCTCCGGCCCGTATCTTTCCATCATTCTGCCATCGGAATGGTTTCTCCACCGCCCGAGTCATCCGGCCATGAATGCCGCGCTGCGCGAATACGTTTTGAAAGGCCTGTTTCTGGGCCTGTGGTCGTACCTCGCCCTCGTCCACCCCGCGTGGGGTTCCGTATGGCGGGTCGTCGGCTATTTGTTCGGGGGCTTCGCCGTCGGGTGCGCCCTCGGCGTCGGCCAGCAAATCTTGCGCGGCTACCGCCCCTTTCGCAACCCGCCCGGATTCTTGCTGCTGGTCTTGCTCGATAGCCCCTTCTGCATTTACTTCGGAGTCCTCGGCGGTTTGACCGCCGGGCTATTCCTCGAGCGCCCGCCGGACGTCGAAGCCGAAACGTTCCAAGCGATCCTCGGCACGGTGGTCACCTCGCCGATCCAGTCGTCCATCTACGATTGGCTCGGTTACTTCGCCCTCGGCGGGGCCCTGCTCGGCTTCGGCTTCTACCGCCTCGCCGGAATCAAAGACAACCTCTACCGCTTGATCATCGCCGCGGTCGTCGGTGGCATCGGAATTTACCTCGCGATTAACTACATCGACGAGTTCCCGAGCCTGGCCGACAGAGCCGATCAGCAGCGATTCGCCGTCATCTTGCTCCTCGGGCTGCCGTTCTTTTACCTGCTCGCGTTCTGCGGCGAGACGGAAGAGTCCGAAGTCGAAATCGCGGCCCTCTGCGCCGGCTTGGGCGTCGGGCTGTACCTCATGCGGTTGTCGTCCGAGCTCCCCGGCTCGGCGGACAAGCTGATCTTCTTGGTGCCGCTGATCCTTTACTACATCTACGTCGTGCGAATGCTGCCCGGCTTGCGCGTCTTCAAGCACACCCTGCGCGGCTACGGCAACTTGTCGCTGCGGCGGATCCAAGAATCGATCTCCTCGTTCGGCCGGGCGCTGCAGCTCGACAAGAAAAACGACTTGGCCATGAGGGGGCTGTTCGAACTCCACCGTAAAGTCGACGTGTCGAAACTCGACGGACAGACCCAGCAGTTGCTGAACTTCGACTTCTGTTTGAAGCTCGCCCAGGGGCACCTGATTCAAGAACGCGCCCCGACCGTGAACGAACGCGAAGAGGCCATGCGGTTGCTGGATACGGTCGAACGCTACAAACCGGCGCTGATGCCGCGGACCGATTACCTCAAGGCCGTCGCCCAGACGCACGCCAAGGATTACGACCTCGCGGCCGGCTATTTGAACCGCCTGCTCGACCCCGAACAACCGTACGTTCAGGCCGTGCGGCAAGAAGTCCTCTACCCCGCCTTCGGGTTGGCCCTGCGGCAACACCCGCAACTCGTGTTGCGCTTGGGCGACGAATTGCTGGCGAAACCGGGCCGGCGGATGGAAGCGATCTCCGCGGTCGAACGGCAACTGGCGGCGAACCCGACCGATGGCGGCGCGATCGAACTCCGGCAGAGTTTGTATTCGACCCTGACCGAACCGGAGTTCGTCTCGGCGTGCTCACACGGGGCGCCCGAGTTCTTCAACTACGAGTACGCCGAACAACTCGGGTTGGCCCTGCTGGACGGGGATCAACCCGATCGCGGGATGGCCTACTTGCGGATGGCTGGCCGCGGCTTGCCGAGCCGGGGGCCGGGCTTGTTCACGAAGCTCGCCGAGGTGGCGACCGCGCGGGGCCAAGCCGAAGAAGCGCATGGCTATTGGGATCAAGTCAAACGCAGCGGCCTGACGGCCGGGCCGACCCGGCTCGCGGCGGAACAACAGACCTTCTACTTCGCCGGGCTGCGGAAGCTGATCGACGCCGCCGCGGCGCGCGGGGATTACGACGCCGCCATCGACAACCAACGCCTGCTGATCGAAGGGGGCCAAGAAGACGTGAACACCCTCCGGCAGTTGGCCGAATTGCACGCCAAAGGCGGGGACGTGCTGAACGCACTGCTCATCGTCGAACGCGGGCTGATCTATTCCAAAACCGACGCCGACCTGCTGGCGAAGAAGGAGTCGTACTACTTCTCGGTCGACCCGGAGCGCGTCCGTGAGGCGAAAGACAAGATCGCGTCGTGGTTCGATATCGGCTATTGCACGCGGAAAGTGCAAGCCGTGTCGAACTTGGCCGAGCCGGACTTGGACACCCTCGAATGGGGGCTGCATTTGGCGAAAATCGCCCGCATCGTGCAGCCGAATTTGCACGCGGTGATGGTGGCCGAGGCGCGGATCCTCATGCGCCGGGGCGAGCGCGACGCGGCGATCCAAATCCTCGAAGACATCCGCGAGCAACCCAAGGGCAGCGGCGACGAGGAGGACGCGTGGTTCCTCGCCACACGCCTACTCGCCGACCTGTACCTCAACGAACTCGCCCGGCCGGACTTGGCGATCGGGGCCTACACGGCCTACCGCGAGTATCAAAAGAGCGGGGCGGAGACGCTGTTTCAACTCGCCCGCGCTTACGAGGCGAACAACAACATCCCCGCCGCGATCCAGATTTACGAAGCCGTGACGGCCTACGAAAAGCACCCGCGCTTCTGGGACGCCACCGAGGCCGTGCGGAAGCTCAAAGGGACCTGACGGGAGCCGCTTCGCCCCGTCCCAAAAAAATCGGGTATTTTTCTGAGATTGTTGATTGACAACTCGATTCGGCGTCATTACCTTCTGTGAAATATTGATGAGTCTGTGTTTCGCAGGCTCGTGAATCTGCACATCTCTCGGTCGCAGATTCCTCTTTTTCGTGCCTCCCCACGGCCCACACCGTCGCACGTATGCGGCGTGACATATCCATTTTCAGGGGGTTTTTATGCGTTCTCGTCGTCTCGGATTCACGCTCATCGAATTGTTGGTGGTGATCGCGATCATCGCGATCCTCATCGGGCTGTTGTTGCCGGCCGTGCAGAAGGTCCGCGAAGCGGCCGCGCGGATGAAGTGCACCAACAACCTCAAACAGATCGGGCTCGCCTGCCACAACTACCACGACACCGCCGGGATCATGCCCAACGGGATCTCCGGCGAGTACGGCTACCCTTCCCCGGCACTCGACCCGAACAAGACCACTTGGATGAACAAGCTCAAAGAATACTTCGAGAAGAAAAACGAGCCCGTCACCTCTACGTTTTCGATCGGCCTCTGTCCGAGCGACCCGCGCGGCGCCGTGACCTACGGCAACGGCGGCGGGTTCGGCACGTACGGACTCTCGTGGTACGTCGCCGTCGACGCGAAGAGCTACGGCGATGGCTTGGGCATGTTGGGCGGCGCCGAAAAATTCACCTACTCGACTACGCCGACCTACACATATGCTTACGTGCCTGACCGTATCCGATTGGAACACGTCACGGACGGCACTAGTACAGGAAGGCTGAATTAAACTGCCAACCCAGATCCTTGTAAGTCGTTGTCCTGCAACACTTTCACGTGGAAGTCTGATTCAGCCTCTCTGTACTAGTGCTTTGTCCAAACTAAATCTTGGGCTGGCCGACACCCTCGATTTTGGGGATCCTCTCCATCGACAAGGAGGTTCCCATGAACAAGAAGTATATCGTGCGGCTCACGGACGAAGAACGGGCGATCTGCGAAGCGACCATCGCGCAGGAAAAAGGCAAGTCGGAGAAACTGCGGCGGGCGACCCTCTTGCTCAAGGCCGACGCCGACGGGCCGGCTTGGAATGACGCCAAGATCAGCGAGGCCGTCGGCTGCCGGACGCAGACGGTCGAGACCGTGCGGCGAGCGTTCGTCCTCGAAGGCTTTGAAGGGGCGTTGGCTCGGAAGAAACGAGCGACGTCGCCGACGCCGAAATTGCTCGACGGCGCGGCCGAGGCGAAAGTGATCGCGATGCGGTTGGGGCAACCGCCCGCCGGGTTCGGCCATTGGACGCTGCGGCTACTGGCCGATCGAATCGTGGAATT
>JANXTU010000140.1 GCA_025352235.1 Fimbriiglobus sp. | reverse complement strand
CAGCGCTCCGCCGATTACACGCACCTCGACGATCCGCTGTACGCTTTCAATCCGGATACGTTCTTCTGCTTCTTCGGCTGGAACGAATCGTTCAAGGGCCCCGAGGGAATCGAGAACTTCAAGAAGCAGTACGAAAAGTTCATCGACGACTACACCGCGAAGTATCCGCGTGACGACGCCAAAAGCCCGCCGCGATTCGTGCTGATCTCGCCGATCGCCTTCGAGAACACCGGCGACAAATTCCTGCCCGATGGCAAAGCCGAGAATACAAACCTGAAGCTGTACGCCGACGCCGTGAAAGCCGTCGCCGAGAAGCGTAAGATTGCCTTCGTCGATGTCTACACCCCGACCCTCGGGGCATTCGCCAAAGGCGAAGGCAAATTCACCGTCAGCGGCTTCCAGCTGAACGAAGCCGGCGATAAAGTCCTCGCCGAAGCACTTGACGCCGGCCTGTTCGGGACGCCCTACACCGGGGCCAAAGCGGGCACGACCGACTTCGAGAAACTCCGCGCCGCCGTCAACGACAAGAGCTGGGTCCACCACAACGACTACCGCATGGTCAACGGCTGGTACGTCTACGGTGGCCGGCGCACCTTCGACAACGAGACCTTCCCGCGCGAATTCGTCAAGCTGCGCGACATGGCCGCCGTCCGCGACCGCTACGTGTGGGACATCGCCAATGGCAAAGCCGTCGCGGACAAGCCGGACGATTCGAAAACGACGGAACTGATCGTGCCGCCGACTCGGTTCGGTCAACCGGGCCGGGATTACTCCGAGAACACCGTCGGCGGACCGACGATTCAAAAACCGGCCGACTTCATCAAAGGGGCCCAAGTCCCCGCCGGCTTCGAGTTGAAACTCTTCGCCGATGAGTCGAAGTTCCCCGAAATTTCGAAACCGGTGCAGATCAACTTCGACAACAAAGGCCGGCTCTGGGTCGCCTGCATGCCGAGCTACCCACAATGGCGTCCGGGCGATCCGAAACCTTCGGACAAGCTCGTGATCCTCGAAGACACCGATGGCGACGGCAAGGCCGACAAGAGTACCGTCTTCTACGACAAACTGCAATGTCCGACCGGGTTCGAGTTCTACAACGGCGGCGTTCTCGTCATCGATCAACCGCGCCTGCTCTTCCTCAAAGACACCGACGGCGACGATAAAGCCGACCAAGTGACGTACCTCATGGACGGCTGGGCCTCCGACGACACGCACCACAGTTGCGGGGCGTTCGAGTGGAGCCACGGCGGCCTGTTGCACATGCTCGAAGGGATCGCCACGAGCACGACGCTCGAAACGCCGTGGGGCCCGCACCGCAGCGCCGGCGCCGGCGGCTGTTACGTCCTCGATCCGCGCAGCATGAAGATCCGCCAATTCGGCCTGCCCGGCATGTACAACATGTGGTGCTACGTCTTCGACGAGTGGGGCCAAGGGATCGTCGGCGACGGCACCACGCCGAACCAAACATGGGACGTGCCGCTATCGGGGCAGCCGTTCCCCGGCCGCAAGGGGATCGAATTCGTGTTGCCCAACGGCGTCCGGCCGAACATCGGCAACGAGTGGCTCGTCAGCCGGGCACTCCCGGACGACGTGCAGAAGCAGTTCGTTTACGCTTGCGTGATCCAACTGAACGGGATGCCGCGCTACACGATGAAGGACGACGGCGCCGGCTTCAAAGGCGAACGGGTGAAGAACAAAGACGGCAAAGGATTCGACGACCTGATCCGCTCCGTCGACAAACACTTCCGCCCCTGCGATCCGCAGATCGGCGCGGACGGGGCCCTCTGGTTCGGCGACTGGGCCAACCCGCTCGTCGGCCACATGCAATACTCGCAGCGCGACCCGAACCGCGACCACACCCACGGCCGCATTTACCGCATGGTGGGCACCGGCAAGAAACTGGTGACGCCCGCCACGCAGTTCGGTAAGACGCCTTCAGAAATCCTCGAGCAGTTCCGCGAGTACGAATGGCGGACGCGCTACCGGACCCGCCGCGAACTGCACGACCGCCCCTCGGCCGAAGTACTCCCGGCCGTCGCCAAATGGGTCGCGGCACTCGATCCAAACGATGCCGACTTCGACCGCTTGCGTTGCGAAGCCCTCTGGGTTCAACAAAGCCACCATGCGGTCGATGTCAAGCTGCTCGACGCGGTGCTGGACGCGAAGACCTTCCAAGCCCGCGCCGCGGCCGTGCACATCCTCGCCGATGAACGAGAACGACTGCCCGAGGCGCTGGCCCGCTTCAAGAAAGCATCGGCCGACGAGCATCCGCGCGTTCGCACGGAAGCGGCCCGGGCGCTCAGCTTTTACCCCACGGCCGACGCCATGGCCGCGGTCGCCGAGATCGCCAAGAAGCCCCTTGACTACTGGACACGCTACACCGTCGAAGCCGCGCTCGGGGCCAACGAACCGGCTTGGCGACCCGATTACCTCACGGGCAAAGTCGCGGTGGGCAATCCGAACGCCGCGAAGATGATGGACGAGATTCTGAAGAGCAACAAAGCCGGCGGCGCGGCCGCGCCGTTCCTCAAGGCCCTGCTGAGCCAAGAAGAGAAATCGAAAGAAGAGCGCAACAAGGCGATGACGGCGCTCGCCGGTATGAAGGGGAACCCGAGCAACGGTCGGGCGGTCTTCCAGCGGATGTGCATCGCGTGCCACAAAGTCGGCAACGGCGAAGGGCAAGAGTTCGGGCCGAACCTCGACAAGGTCGCCACGCGGTTGCCGCGCTTCAAGATCGTCGAGTCGATGATCGACCCGAATGCCGAGGTCGACGCTAAGTACCTTTCGACCCGCGTCGACACGCTCGACGGCAAATCGGTGGTCGGCCTATTGGTCTCCGAGACGAAGACGGAAGTCGTCATCTTCGATGGCAAGGCGAAGGTGACGATCAAAGTCGACGAGATCGACAAGAAGACACAACTGAAGCAGAGCAGCATGCCCGAAGGCCAAGCCGGCGCCATGGCCCCGGCCGAGTTTTTGGACTTGCTCGAATACTTGGGCGGCTTGAAGTGATCGGATGAGGGGCACTCGCCCCGACGCGGGTCGGGGCGAGTGTTTGTCGAATCAGACCACGAAGTTCACCAATTTCCTCGGCACCACGATCACTTTCTTCGGCGTCTTCCCGGCGAGCGCTTCGATCACTTTCGCATCCGCGAGAGCAGCCGCTTTCAAAGCGGCGTCGTCGATCTCGGCGGGCACTCGCAACTTCGCCCGCAGCTTGCCGTTCACCTGCACCGGCACTTCGATGCTGTCGGCCTTCACCAACTCGGGGTCGTACCCCGGCCACGGTTCGTAGGCGAGCGTGGGGCCGTGCCCGAGTGCGGCCCACAATTCCTCGGCGATGTGCGGGGCGTACGGAGCGAGCAAGAGCACGAACGGCTCGAGTACGGCGCGCGGCCGGACTTCGAGCTTGGTGAAGTAGTTGCAGAACTCCATCATCGTCGAAATGGCGGTGTTGAAGCTCAACCGGGCGGTGTCGTCGGTTACTTTCTGGATGGTGTGGTGTAAGATGCGGAGGGCATCCCGATCGGGCAGCACGTCCTTCACCGTCGCGTTCAGCGTTACCGTCGCCGCGGTGTCATCGATCATCAACCGCCAAACGCGGCCGAGGAACCGGTAGACCCCTTCGACCCCCTTGGTGCTCCAGGGTTTCACCGCTTCCAGCGGGCCCATGAACATTTCGAACAGTCGGAGCGCGTCAGCACCGTACTCCTTCACCACATCGTCGGGATTGATGACGTTGCCGCGAGACTTGGCCATCTTCTCGCCGTTCTCGCCGAGGATCATCCCCTGATTCACGAGCTTGTGGAACGGCTCGACGCAATTCACGTAGCCGCGGTCGAAAAGTACCTTGTGCCAGAAGCGCGAGTAGAGCAGGTGCAGCACGGCGTGCTCGGCCCCGCCGATGTAGAGGTCAACCGGCAGCCAATGGTTGAGTTTGCCGGCGTCGGCGAACGCCTGCGGGTTCTGCGGATCGATGTAGCGCAAGTAGTACCAGCACGACCCGGCCCATTGAGGCATCGTGTTCGTTTCGCGGCGGTACGTTTTGCCGTCGAGTTCGACCGTCAGCCAATCGGTCGCCTTGGCGAGTGGGCCATCGGGAGAACCGGTCGGTTTGAAGTCGGCGAGAGTGGGCAGTGTCAACGGCAAGTCAGTGGCTTCCAGCGTGCGGATGACTCCGGTGCGGTTGCCGGCGGCGTCCAGTTCGTGCAGGATCGGGAAAGGCTCGCCCCAGTAGCGCTGCCGGCTGAAGAGCCAGTCGCGCAGTTTGTAGTTGACCTTCGCCTCGCCCTTGCCCTCCACGACGAGCCACGCCGTGATCTTGCGCTTGGCCTCCTCGGTGGTCATGCCGTCGAGCATGCCAGAATTCATCGCCAAGCCGTCGTCGGTGTAGGCTTCATTCAAATCGTCGATGACGCTCCCAGTATCCTTCAGCCACTTTTCGTTCGGCGTCACGACGGTGACCATCGGTAAGCCGAACTGCTTCGCGAACTCGAAGTCGCGTTCGTCGTGCGCTGGGACGGCCATGATCGCACCGGTGCCGTAGCCCGCCAGCACATAGTCTGCGATCCAGATGGGGATCTCTTTCCCGTTCGCCGGATTCAGGGCAAACGCACCGGTGAAGACGCCGGTCTTCGTCTTCGCCATCTCGGTGCGTTCGAAGTCGCTCTTGCGTGAGGCCTGCTGCTGATAGGCTTCGACCGCGGTTTTCTGCTCCGGCGTCGTGATCTGCGCCACGAGTGCATGCTCCGGCGACAGCACCATATAGGTGGCACCGAACAGCGTGTCAGGCCGCGTTGTGAACACCTCAACTTGGAACTTGGAACCTGAAACCTGGAACTTCACTTCGGCTCCGACCGACTTCCCGATCCAATTGCGCTGCATCTGTTTGATCGACTCACTCCAGTCGAGTGAGGCGAGATCGTCGATCAGTCGCTCGGCATACGCTGTGATGCGCATGAGCCACTGCTTCAGCGGCCGGCGGACGACGGGGTGATTGCCGCGCTCGCTCTTGCCGTCGATGACCTCTTCGTTCGAGAGCACCGTGCCGAGGGCTTCGCACCAATTCACCGGGACTTCGGCGAGATACGCCAAGCGGTGGGAATCGATGTAGGCTTGTTTGTCGGTCGCATCCGGCGGGATCGGCAGCTCGCTGATCGGCCGGCCCTTCTTCAACTCCGGGTCGTACCAGGTGTCGTAGATCTGCAAGAAGATCCACTGCGTCCAGCGGAAATAGTCGGGGTCGGTGGTGTCGACTTCGCGCTGCCAATCGTAGCTGAAGCCGAGCGACTTGATCTGCCGGCGGAAGTTGTCGACGTTGTTCTTGGTATTGATGCTCGGATGTTCGCCGGTGGCGATGGCGTGCTGCTCGGCGGGGAGTCCGAAGGCGTCCCAGCCCATGGGGTGCAGCACGTGAAAGCCGCGCATGCGCTGGAAGCGCGCGAGAATATCGGTGGCGGTGTAGCCTTCCGGGTGGCCGACGTGCAACCCGCTGCCGCTCGGGTAGGGGAACATGTCGAGGATGTAATACTTCGGCTTCCCCGCGACCGACGGGTCGCCGGGGTCGGGCGTGCGGAAGGTGGCGCTGGTCTCCCAGAAGGCTTGCCAGCGCGGTTCGACATCGGCGGGGTTGTAGCTCGGCATAGCAAGACCAGTGTCAAGAGTGTGTCAGTGGGAAATAGAGCGGACTACAAATCTCTGTCGCGTGCGGTTTGCTTTCGACGCCGTGCTATCGATAATCCAATCGAGCCACGCCTTCATACGTGGCAACAAGTTTCCAACTTGTCGCCAAACCGATCCCCAGCGACCTCGGGATACGGCAGTCCTTGCAAATTCCTTTGGCGACAAGTTGGAAACTTGTCGCCACGTATGAAGGCGGGACGTCCGGTCTACGCGGCTTCGGCTTCGGTCGCCCGGCGGGTGTCGTCGTCCAGATACTTCATCCCCTTGATCCAAACGAGGCCACCGACGAGGATCATACCGGATGTCAAAATCAGTGCGATGTTCCAATTGAAGGCATCGGCGATCCCGCCGATGATCGGCGGAGAAATCACATCGCCCAGCACGTGGATGACGAGGATATTGATGGCGAAGGCGGTCGCGCGCATTTCGGACGTGACCACGTTCGCCAAAATGGTGAACCCGGGACCGACGTGCATGAAGAGCCCGACCACGGCGAAGAACATCACGATCCAACCCCACGGCAACGGCAAGTAAATGAACGCGAGGAAACAGGGCATCGAAGCGATCGCCCCGGCGCCGATGACCCAAAAATAGGCCCCGTGGAGCCGGGTCTTCATGCGCTCGCCGAGCCACGTCGCGAAGAGTGTGGCGAACAACCCGCCGAGGACGACGATGGCCCCGAAGATGGTTGTGATCGTGCCGAGTTTGGCCGAGGCCGGTGTCGTGGCGGTCTTCGCAATCGGCTCGAAATACAGAACCATTTCGTTATTGGTCAACGTCCCCGTGAGGGCCGACTTCAACGCCCCGAAATCGACTTCGCGGTCGTCGGCGATCGGCCGGAGTTTGGCGATGACTTCGTCGGGAACTGGTTTGCGCTTCGATCCTTCCGGCGGATTCGCCATCGCGTCCACGTTGGCCGAGTTCAACACGAAATGCGATTCGCGTTGGAATACGTAAGTCGGAATCCACGCGGCGACGCCACCGAGAACGAAGGTGATCGCAGTCATCCCGATGCAGCAGTAGACGAACGAGCGGTTCCGCGAGAGGCGTTTCAGCACTTCGAAATAGCCGGGGGCATTAGCGGCTTGCGCCGCCGTCTGTGGTCGAGGGAGTTCGCGTTTCAAGAAGCAGATGACGCCCAACCCGAGCCCGAGGAAGGTGAGCCAGAAGGCGTGGCGCCAGTCGTCGTAGTACTCCGCGACTTGGCCGCCGACGATGAAGCCGATGGCGCTGCCGACGGGGATCGCCATGTTGAAGTACGCGAGCGCCTTGGCCCGAGAGGCTTGCGGGTAGGCGTCCGCGATCATCGCGGAGGCGACCGGGCCATAGGCCCCTTCACCGACGCCAACGAGGCAGCGAGTGGCGAGCAGCATGAAATAGCCGGTGGCGAATCCGGAGAACCCGCTGGCGAGGCTCCAGACGCTGACGCCGAGGCCGAGGATGATCCAGCGGCGGTAACCGTGGCCGTCGAGCCAGCCGACGAGCGGCGAGAAGATCATGTAGGCGACGAGAAACGCGCTCGTGAGAAACCCGAGTTTGAGCTTCAACCACGGATCGGTCGGGTCGAAAATCGCGCCGTCGTATTGCAACAGCGGTAGCACCGCCGAGAGAATCTGGCGGTCGATGTAATTGAAGAGGTTGATGCCGACGAGCAGCACGAGGGCGGACCTTGCGCCGGGTACCGCGAGCGCCGGGCCGGGTTTCGAACTGGGTGCAGGTGCCATCCTCGGCGACCCCGGGAGTGAAACGGCTAAACGATCAGGGTATGGCAATCGGACCGGGCGGGCATCATTTCGACTTGATCCGCACGCGCATGCGCTGGCCGATGAACAGTTCGTCGATATTGGTCTGCAGCTCGACCAAGCACTCGATGGTGCGGACGTCGTTGATCTCGCCGGGGTCGAGGATCAGCGTGCGGCGCTGGGCGACCCAACGGGACATGCTCTTGATTTTGCCCGGGAAGATCGGCCCGTCCGGCCGACCGTCCTCTTGGGCTTCGACGGCCATCCCTTCGCGCACGCGGCCGATAAATTCTTGGTCGAGTTCGGCGCGCACGATGAGCGTCCCCGCCGGGACGAAGACGATCGCGGGCGGGTAGCCGCCGGGGCTCAAAAGCGCCCCTTCGCTGGTTTGCAACCGGAGAATGCGACCGGCGGCGGGGGCCCGCATCACGCAGTCGTCGACGCTCTTTTGGGCGAGTTGCCGATCGGCCTCCGCGGCGTCGAGGCGGGCTTGCGCGGCGTCGATGCGCCACTGTGGGTTCAAGTTTTTTTCGATGTCTTCGAGTTGGAGCCGATCGGCGAGTTCAAGCGCTTCCAACTCGCGCACTTGGGCTTCGTAGCCCTCTTGTTCGATCTTCGTCAGCGGGGTGATCTTCTCTTGAGCTTTGCGCTGCTCCACAAGTTTCTTGGCTTGGTCGACGCGGGCCTTGCCAGCGGCCGCCATCGCCTTTCGCGCTTCGAGCTGTTTCGGAAAGCGTTCGGCGTCTTTCTTGGCGGAGGCGAGATCGACGTTGGCCCCGTTGACGAGGGCTTTGGCCTGCAGGAGTCGGAACCGCGCCGTGGAATCGTCCAAACGCAAGATTTCTTGATTCTTTTCGAGGATCTTATTCTCTTGGACCGACAGTTTGACGACCCGGCCCGGTTGGTTCGGTTCGAGCGAAACCACCATGCCCGAGGCATCGACGCGGCCGGTGCACAGGACGTCGAGGTCGCCGGTGGACGCCGATTGGGGCGGCGGCGCGGGCCGGCTCAACCACCAGCCTACGGCGGCCAACGGCCCGACGAGCAGGCCGAGGGCCAGCCAGCGAATCCAACCCGAAGTGCGACGCTCGTCCGCCATGCCCGAAATCCCCGAGGTCCATCGTCAGCGAATGTTGTGGGCCGGATCGACCCCTTGCACCGAGCGCAGCGCGGCCAGTCCGGAAAGTAGCGCCATGGCCAACGTGATGGCCGAAGCCCCGAGGACAACCAGCGGATGGAGCGTGACCCGGATGCCGACGGCCGTGGCGATCTCGGCGACGATCACGGTGATCGGCGCCGAGACGATGAGGCCGAAGAATCCGACCCAGAATGACTTCGCGAGAACGGTCGCGCGCAAGCGCCAAGCGGGGATCCCCATGGCGCGCAAAGTCGAGAATTCCCGCTGGCTCGCGGCCATTGCGGCGTAGAGGGTTTGACTGGTAACGACGGCGCCGACCATCAATCCCAACAGCGCGGTGAAAGCCACGGCGATGCCGGCCTTGGTGGTCGTGAGCCAGTGCATCCGCGAGCGAGTCGAAAACTCCTCGGCGTCGAAGGTCGACATCTGATCGTATTTCTTGAGGCGCTCTTTCACGATCTGCGCATCTTCAGGCGTCCGGCATTTGGCCAATAGGTACGTGCAATCGCCGACTCGCTCGTGGGCGATGACGCGGGCGGTTTCGAGGGAGCAGAAGACGTACGGTCCGCCGAGCGATTTGTAGCCGTGGACGAGACCGACGATGCGGACGACCCGCCCGGTGATTTCGCCTTGATCGCCGATGCCTTTGACACCGAGGCGGCCGAGTTCGGATTCGTCGACGACGATGGTGTTCGGCTCGGTGAGCTTCACCATCAACTCGGGGTTGTTCCGCAATTCTTCAACGGCGCCGATGGAATCTTTGTCGAGTTTGCAGCCGACGATCAAGCAGACGGCCGGGCTCGACGGCGGGGCGTTGCGGTCGATCGGCGTCCACATCGAGAACGAGATGATCTGCGGTTCGGCTCGTACGACCTCGGGTTGATTGGCGACGCGGGCAATCCAACGCTCGGGGATTTTCTGCCCGAGGTCGACACTTTTGACACCGGGGGAACCGATCCAAATGTCTGACGTGGCTTTATCGACGGGCACCGACATCATCGAAAGGAGACCGACGACGAGACCGCCTTGGACGATCATCAAAATCGCGCTGAATGCTACCGCGAGAATGGCGGGGAGGAAACGCTGGCGTTCGTACCAAATCGTGGCGAGTGCGAAATCCATACCTGTATTGTGCGAAATCGGAGCTCAAACGACAGTCGTAAAACGACGAAAATGCCGCGGCGGTTCACCGCCGGGGCGTCGGGCGTCGAATTTTCTGACGCGGGTTAGCGCTTCGTCACCACATCGGTATCGTTGGCATTTTTCACGGCGGCGAGCAGTTTCGGGAACGATTCCGACAACGTTTCACCCGAACGGACCAAGACGCGTTTGGATTCGGTGACGACTTTCCCAGCGACGACGACTTCGGCTTTGAGGTCGTAGAAGAAGGTTTGATCGATCGGCAATTCCGGCGTGTGGAAATTCCGGCTCGCGCCTTCGCCATGGGTCAGTTGGCCATCGACGAAGAGTTTCGCATCGGCGGGCACTTCGATCGTCAAGCGGGCCGGCGAAGCGGTCGGCGACTTCCGGGCCGCTCGGTACTCGGCCGATACGGTCGGGATCGACACTTGCGGCGGGGCGCCGCCCCAAACGGGGGTCGAACCGAAGCAGCCGCTGCAGCCCGTACAGCCGCCGTGGAAGTCGCTGCCGTAATACGCGGGGCCGAAGCTAGCGGGACCGTAGCTCGAGCCGTACGGCGATGCGCTATAGCACGAACTGCCGTAGCAAGACGAGCCGTAGCAGGACGAACCCGAGCAACCGCCGAGGAACGCCCGCGACATCCGACTGCCCACCGCTGCGCGGATCCGGGACAAAACTCCGCCGCCGCAGCAGCCGTTGCAAGAGCTGTAACAGCCGGACGAGTAACAGCCGCTACTGTAGCAACCGGTCGACACGGCCGCGCCACCGCAGCTGTAGCAGCCGCCGCCAAAACAGCCGGCACCGTCGCCATACGAAGGGGTGCCGCTACCGGCAGCCAATGCGGTCATCAAAACGAGTCCGTACATCCGTTGCACCTCAGTGATGAGTCATCGCGCGTTCCCCGAGCGCCATGCTGGGGATCTTGAGGTGCATAGTAAAAATTACACGAACGTGCGTCAAACGATAACTGGGCAATTTGGAGAACATGCGATAGATGTTCCGGCGTCAAAGCCGCATCGAATCACTGCCACCCGCGCCAGCGGAATATCCAGCCCGCGACGAACATCCACACCGCCCCGAGGCCGAAGGTGGCCAGCAAATGGAACCAGTGAACTGTCGTCACGCTCCGGTTGACGGCTGCGTGCAGAATCAACGGCCCGTGCGATTCGATGGCCAAGTGTGCGAGGAAAGGAATCTTGTTGAGCGAGCAAATGAACAAGAGCAGCGAAACGCCCATCAAGTAGCACATCGAACCCATGAACGCACCGCGTTGCGTTTTGGCCAGCGTCGAAACGGTCATACCGATGCCCAAGAAACCGCTGGCCATGGCGACGAGCGCGAGCCAGAAAAAAAGCGTGTTCAAGACCGCCGGGTTGTAAATGCCAGCGAGGATGGCGGCGAGGGCAATCCCGGCGACGGGGTAGAATAAAAATTTCGCGATCAGCAATTCCGCGGGAGAAGCGGGGGAAAGGGCTTGGGCGAGCAAAATGCCGCGCTCGCGCTCTTCGCAATTCAGCGCGGGCAAAAGGTAGCAGCAGCAGAAATAGAGGGCGAAGACGATCATCGCCGTCGCGATCAGCGCGTTGAAGTCGAGGGGGCTTTCCCCAATGGACGCCCGTCGAATTTCGATCTTCTTCAGCCGGGCGTTCGGGTCATTCCCGGAGAGTCGCTCCATGTCGCGGTCGAGTGTTTCGAACGAGTCTCGCACGGCCCACAAATCGTCGGTCCTAGCCGGGAGTGCCGGGAGCGATTTGTCCGACCCGCCGAGTTTTTGGCGGGCCAAATCTTGGTAGATTTCGCGCATGGCCCGGACGATCCAAGCCTCGTAAACGGCCACCGCATCCGGCTGACCGGGCGGGTGCCAAATGTCGATCGCCACGACGCGGCGATCCCCCTCGTCTTGCTCGTTCAACCAAATGCAGCAGGTGCCCGGGGTGCCCGTCAGCAGGCGTGTGATCGCCTCCGGCGTGCGCGGCTCGAGGTTGATGTGTCCCTTCAATGCCGGGGGAATTCGCGATTTCAACAGCTCCGTGAACCCACCCTTCGGATTCGTCTCGACGATGTAACAGTGGTGGATCCCGCCGACCAAATCGCCGCCGGCCGTCCCGGCGTCGGCTTTCGTCGGGTTGAACACCGAAAGCAATACCGCCGAGACGATCATCAGCACCGCGAGCGCGATGCCCCCCCGGTTGGCGACGTGCCGGTGGAGTTCTTTTTTCAGCAAGGCCCGAATGATGTAAAAGCGCATGGAGGGAATGTAGGTCATGCTTCGCACACTTGTATGGTAAAATCCCGCACCCGTACTTCTCCGCCGGTGAACCCGATGCTCGACCGCCGCCATTTCCTCGCCGCCGGTGCCGCGGCCCTCGCCGCACCCCACTTCGCCCGGGCCGCAGACGCTGCTCCGAAGTTCAAGCTTGGAATCGTCACGTACAACGTCCCCGCGAATTGGGATCTGCCGACGTTGTTGAAAACCTGCCAGACCGTCGGCATCGCCGCGGTCGAATGCCGGACGACCCACAAGCACGGCGTCGAGCCGTCGTTGAACGCCGATGAACGCAAGACGGTGAAAAAGCAGTTCGCCGACGCCGGAGTCGTCTTCTGGGGCTGCGGCAGCGTCTGCGAATTCCACGCGGCCGAGGCCGAAGTGGTCAAAAGAAACATCGAAGATTGCAAGGCGTTCCTGAAACTCGTGAAGGATCTCGGCGGAACCGGGGTCAAAGTCCGCCCCAACGGGGTGGCCAAGGGGCAGACGGTCGAACAGGCTTGCGCGCAGATCGGCACGGCCTTGAAGGAATGCGGGAAAGCTGCAGGCGATCTCGGACTGGAAATTTGGGTCGAAGTCCACGGGGCCGTGACGCAGATCCCCAAAAACATGCGGGCCATCCTGGACGCCTGCGGACACAAGTCGGTCGGCGTGACGTGGAACTCGAATGCCGCCGACATCGTCGATGGCAAACTCGACGAAGGTTTCGACCTGCTGAAGGCTCACATTAAGTCGTGCCACATCAACGACTTGACCAACGACAAAGCCGGGAAGTACCCGTACCGCGACCTGTTCAAGAAACTGGCCGGAATCGGCTACGACCGCTACACGCTGTGCGAAGTGGGGAAAACCTACGAACCGGAAGCCGGCTTGAAGTTTCTGACCGAGTACAAAGAACTCTGGGGATCGCTCGTGAAGGGGTGATCAACCTTCGAACTCCCAAACGTGGATCATCCCCGCAATGTCGGTGGCGACGATGGTGCGCTCGTCCGGCGATAGCGCCACGGCACTGAACCAATCCTTGAACTGACCGCCGCGCGGGGCACCGAGAACCGCGACTTCTTTCCCATCGGCGACTTGGCAGATGCGGACGCAGGTATCCCGGCCGGTGGAAACGATGTGCCGGCCGTCGGAGGTGAACAGGATGTCAGTGATGCCGGATCCATGGCTCGAAACATCGCGGACGAGTTTGCCCGTGACCGCGTCGAGCAGGTGGACTGTGCCGGTGCCCGTCTCGCCGCCTTGGCCGACCGCGACGAGTTTGCCGTCGGGGGAAATCGCCGACGCGATCAACCCGGCACCGACGAATTTGCCCCACATTTGCGCGCTGTTGTAACTCCGCTCGCTCGGGCTGAATTTCGGGAATTGCACTTTCAGGATGTCGAGCGATTCCTTAGCGGTCGCCACGTCCCAGAGCTTGAGTCCTGGCGACGGAATATCGAAGTCGTCGCGCTTGTAGCGACCCTCGGAAACGAGCGCCGTTTTGCCATTGGCCGAGAGCGACGCGGCCAAGATCCAATTCCACGGGTGCCCGGCCCAAGTCGCCACCGATTTCCGCGTCGCAGCATCCCAGACGATCACCTGCGACGCGGCATCGCCGCTGATGACCCGCTTGCCATCGCCGCTGATGCCGAGGGTGTAGATCCATTCTTTGTGGCCTTCGAGCAGTTCGCATTCGATCTGTGTCTCGACAGTGACTCCCGGTTCTTTCGACGATTCCTTCTTGCCGGTGCGCCGCGCTTCGCGTTTGCGACTGTCCGCGTCGAGAACGACTTCGATTTTGCCCGTAACCGGGGCGTTCGTCGGCCAGAGGCGAACCGAGCGATCGAAACTGGACGACGCCAAAAACTTGCCATCGAGCGCGACGGCGAGTCGGCTGATTTCGTTGCCGTGCCCGTCGAGCCGGCGCACCGGCCAGACGTTCGGGGCTTGGCGATCCCCCTTGGGTTCCGCCTTGAATTCGGGCGGTTTTTCGGGCAACTCCCAGACGAAGATCTGCCCGAGTTGATTCCCCGCTGCGAGCCGTCGCCCCGATCCGAGGAACGCGACTGACGTCGGCCACGAACCTTCGAACGTGAGCTGGTAGCGGAGCTTCGGTTTAGCGGGGGTGAACATGGGAGGAGTTCCGGGTTGGTGCACACATTGTGGCGACACGTTTCTTAACGTGTCGGAAAACAATCCGCGAGAACCTGATTGTCAGGGAAGTTGCGATTCCGACACGTTAAGAAACATGTCGCCACGAAAATCACCCCAGCAATTCCTTCACCACCTTCGACCCGAACGGGGCCAGCGGCACCGGCCGGAGTCCCGCGTAATTCTCGGCCTTCGGGTTGATCGACAGAGCGCTGTAGATCGTGGCGAAGAAGTCCCCTTCCGTCACGGGGTTCTCCTTCACGTCGGCGCCGTCGGCGTCGCTGGTGCCGTAGGTCTGGCCCCCTTTGATGCCGCAACCGGCGAGAGCCGTGGACCAGCAGCGCACGTAGTGATCGCGGCCGGCGCGGTTATTGATGCCCGGCGTGCGGCCGATCTCGCCCGTCCAGACGACGAGGGTTTTGTCGAGCATCCCGCGGTCTTTCAAGTCGGTGAGCAGGCCGGCCCAGGCGTGCTCCATCGGCGGCACGAGCCCGCGGTGCCATTGGAAGTTGTCGGAGTGCGAGTCGTAGCTGCTCTGGCCGACCTCGACGAACGCGACGCCGGATTCGACGAGCTTGCGTGCCAGCAGGCAGCGCCGGCCGAACTCGCTGTCGCCGTAAAGTTCTTTCGACTGGGCCCATTCGGCGTCGATCTTGAACGCCGCTCGCCCCTTCTGCAACCGCCGCGCGGCCTCGTAGCTTTCGCTGTGCATCTGGGCGACTTCGCTGTTCGTCTCGGCGGCGAAGCGCCCCTCGACGAACGAGCGCAGATCGTGGCGCTTGGCCTCCTTCGCGGGCTCCATGTTGGACACCGAAAACTGCGGCAAGTTGCCGTCGCTGCCGATGCTGAACCCCTGATACTTCGGCCCGAGGAAGCCGGCTCCGGCGTCGCCGTTGGAGGAAATCTTCACGAAGTCGGGCAGGTCGGCGCCGACGATCCCTCGGTACTTGGC
The DNA here is from genome assembly GCA_025352235.1 of Fimbriiglobus sp. Classification (GTDB taxonomy): domain Bacteria; phylum Planctomycetota; class Planctomycetia; order Gemmatales; family Gemmataceae; genus JALHQU01. The sequence goes on along the minus strand of JANXTU010000140.1, from coordinate 4,403 downwards.
GACGACCGCCCCGAGTTCGGGAAAACGCACGTTGGCCGAGGGGCGATAGCCGGTGTGCATGAGGTAGATGCCGCCGGGATGGTCGACCTCGGAGGTCCGCATCGTGCGGATGACCGCGACCTTGTCCATCTGCTTCGCCATCTTCGGCATCAGCTCGCAAATGCGGATGCCGGGCACGTTGGTATCGATGGGGCGGAACGGCCCGCCCGTCGGCCGGCCGGGCTTCATGTCGAATGTTTCAAACTGGCTCGCGCCGCCGTTCATCCACAGGAGGATGCAGTGTTTCTTGACCTTGCGGGCTTCCTCTGCAATGGCCCGGAAGCCGGTGAGGCCGCCCCAGTTCAGCACGACTCCTCCGGCCGCCGTGGCGAGCGCGCCCTTCATCAGAGCGCGGCGGGAAAGGTGATGGATCGAATTCAAGTGAAGCTCCTGTGCGGAACGCCTGGAACAACGCCCATGCGGCAATGGCATCAATGATTGAATCGGAATTCGCCGCAGGTCATCAGCACCCAGACGGCATCGGCCGCGGAACCACCGCCTTTCAGATACTCGGTGAACTTCTTCAATTCCCCTTCGACCGGGCGCCGGTTGAGGGTTGCCAAGTAGAGCCGTTCGACCCGTTCGCCGACCGGCTTCTTTGCGTCGCCGACGAACTCGGCCAAGCCGCCCTTGACGCCGATCATGGTGCCGAGCGGGCCGTTGTTCAGGTAAAGGTGTTCGTGGATGCCGCCTTGGAAATCCCCGGTTCCAGTGTTCGGCGAACCGAAGAACTGCAGCAGGTACCCGCTGCCCAGCGGCCGGAAGCGATCGACCTCCGGCTTCTTCGAGTCGGTCGCCCTGTCGAAGCCGGTGACGACCTGCCACGATTCGATCAACTCTTCGGCCGACAGCGGCCGACTGCAGGCGTGCTGGAACCACTCCGGCTTCGGTTCGCCGGTGCCGCGACCCGAGATCTGGTACGTTTTGCTGCTCACGAGCTCGCGGGTGAGCCATTTCAAATCGAACCGGTGGGCGATCAGTTCCTTCGCCAACGCGTCGAGCAGGGCCGGGTGGCTGGGCTTGTTGCCGGCGCTCATGTTGTCGACGGGGTGAACCAGCCCGCGCCCGAGGTATTGGGACCAAAGTCGGTTTGCCACGGCGCGGGCAAAGTACGGGTTGTCGGCGGTGGCGATCCAATCGGCGAGGGCATCCTTCCGCGAAAACTTCGGTTTCGGCGGCATCTGCTTCTCAGCGAACTTCGGGTCCTTAAAATCCTTCGCCGGCACCGGCTCCGACAGTTCCGCGCCGTGCAGGAATTTGGGTTTCACCGCTTCGCCCTTGTCGCCGGGCTTGGCGTCCTTGACCGACCCGGTGAAGCGGATGTCTCCGGTGTTCCGCTCGCCAATGGCGAAGATCGGTCGGTTCCCTTTGTTCGCCACCGTCACCACGTCGAGCCGGGCGAGGAACGCGGCCATGCCGTAGAATTCTTTCTGTTTCCATTCTTCGTAAGGGTGGTCGTGGCAGCGGGCGCATTGGAGTTGGACGCCGAGGAATTGCTGCGAGACCGCTTCGATGGCGTCCTCCGGGGCGTTGCGGTACTGGGCGAAGTACATCGCGCCGTTGACTTCGCTCGTCCCCTCGCCCTTCAAGAGTTCCTTGGCCCACACGTCGTAGGCGATGCCCTTGTCGAACTTCCCAGCGAGCCACGTCCGGAAGCCGTCGCGGTTGCGGGTCTCGTATCCCGGCGGGTTGCGGCCGAAGAAGACCATATCCCAGATGTCGGCTTGGTGCCGGGCGAAGCGGGGGTCGGCGAGGAGCGCGTCGATCAGTGTGTCACGCTTGGATACGCTTTGATTTTCCAAGAAGGCGACGGTTTCTTCGACCGTCGGGATCACGCCGACGAGGTCGAGGTAGATCCGCCGCAGGAACTCGGCGTCGGTCGCGGGCTTCGCCGGATTGATTTTCTCCCGCTGCCTGGCGGCCGACACTTCGGTGTCAATCGCCGTCCGCAACGGTTCGGCGCCGGAGCCTGCAACCGCGGTCGACAAAGCGAGCAAAATCGCGGCGGAGCGAACCACGGTGTGACTCCAAAGTGATTAGACGGTAGGATCCCACTGGCGGATGTCTTCAGTATCTCAGTTCCGCAGGTCGTACGCAAGCGTCACTTCCCGTTCGCCCGGCTTTCGCTAAACCCACCGTGCCCGTATCCCGCGTTCCGCACGGTTCGAATCCCATGAGCGAACCCTCCGCCATTCGGCCCGCCCCCGACCTCGAGATCAAAGACGCCCAGCTCATCTTCACGGGCGTCTGGGCCGATCTGTTGGAAAAGTACGGCGCCGACAATCTCGAGTTCCCGGGCGAGTTCATCTGGCTCGGCGGCGCCCCGGGCGCCGGCAAAGGGACCAACACGCCGTTCATCGCGAAAGCGCGCGACATCACCGCTCCGGCGGTCGTCATCAGCAATCTGCTTACGACCCCCCAGGCCGTGGCCATCAAGAACTCCGGCCAGATGGTCGGCGACCGCGAAGTCATCGGATTGCTCCTCGAAGAACTGCTCGCCCCGGTGTACCGCGAGGGCGTCATCGTCGACGGCTTCCCGCGCACCAAAGTGCAGGTCGAATGCCTGAAGCTCTTCTACCACGCCATGCTCGGGTTGCACGCGGCCCGCGCCGGCGCGACCCCGAACGGACGGGCCTACCGCAAGCCGATGTTCCGCATCGCCCTGCTCTTCGTCACCGAGGAAGTCAGCGTCCAGCGGCAAATGGCTCGCGGCCGCGACATCCGCGAGCACAACCGGCAAGCGGCCGCGACGGGCGTCGGCCGCACCCTCGAAGAGCGCGTCACCGACCTCGACCCGGCGTTGTGCCGCAAGCGCTACAAGGCCTTCAAAGACGCCAACTTCGAAGCCCTGCAATCGCTGCGGAAGATCTTCCACTTCCACTTCATCGACGCCGAAGGAACGCTCCCCGAAGTCCAGCAGAACATCCTCCGCGAGTTCACGTACCAGAGTTCGCTCGAACTCAGCCCCGAAGTTTTCGAGCTGATCCAGAACATCCCGATCGCCACGCAACTCGGAATGCACGCCCGCCAAGAATTGGTCAGTCGACTCGAGCAGTACTTGGTCGAATCCCCGGCCGTACTCGAGTCGGTCGTGCGGCTCATCGAAACGAAGATCATCCCGATCGTCCGGGCCCACGCGATGTCCGGGCACGCCCAAATCAACAGCGAAGAGAGCCTGCTCGACGACCCCCTGGCGCTGCGGATGGTCATCGACGTCCTCTGGGAACGCGGCTTCCACGCCACCGTCGATATCCACCGCGTCGACGTGCCCGAGCGCGTCGACCCCGAGACTTGGGCGATCCATTGCCGGACGAAGAAGGTGTACCAAATCGAAGTGCGCTACCCGCCGTCGGACATCCGCCGCGGTCACTGAGGCGCTACCGCCCCCGGCCGGCGGTCGAAGTTGCCCGGCACCCCGGCCATCCACGGCGGGTGCAACACGTCCCAGAAGTGGCCCGGCGGTACGTCCGACGACTTCAAATTCCAAGTCTCGAATTGCGTCTCGACGAACACCATCGCATCTTCCATCGTCACCGGTGGGCCGTCGTCGCCGGGGCAGCGGTTCTCCACCAAGATGGCGAACGCCTCGGCCGCGTGGATCTGGAACAACTCCTGCTCTTCGCGGCGACTCCCCGGCGAAAACGGCTTCTCCACCGGCGCCGGGGTCGCCTCGACCTTCGCCGGCCGCGGCTTCGGCGGGGGGATCGCTTCGGCAAGCGTCGCCAGTTCGTCGAGTTCGTCGTCGTAAGTCGCACGACTCGGGGGAAGCCGGCTTTCGCGTTCGAACTCGAGCTGCGCCTCGGATGGAGAGGTACTCCCCGCGAGGCACTGGTCGTGGCGCATCCGGGTGCGTTCGAGATCGAGAATCGTGTTGGCCGCCCCCGAGGAAATCGCTTCGCTGCGGCTGGTCAACAGCTCCCGCAGGGCCAGCACGGCCTCGAAGACGACATCGCTCCAGAGCTTGCCCCGGTCGCGCTCGGACTGGGGCAACACCGGCCGCACTTTGGGCGGCGAATCGAACCCGAAGCGCGGGACGGTTTGAGTAGCGATCATGGCGGGCCCATTTGTTCGTATGTTGACTATGAACTTATATACACTTATTTTGGGGGCTTGTCAAATTATTCCGCGGAATCGGTGAGCTGGTCGGCGTGTGTCGCCGGATTCGGAACTGCGGAAGGAACCCGGCGTTCCCCCGACGGCGAGGGACGGGGCGAGCCTGCCGTTCTTCGCCCCAACGGGGCCGACTTTTACAGCCCAGGGCGGGAGCCCGACCAATCCCTCACGCCGTGGAACTACGGAGGCTATGACCGAGCTGAAACACGCCCTTCGTTTCACCCCTCCCCAACGGGCGGGAGCCCTGGGAA
>JANXTU010000364.1 GCA_025352235.1 Fimbriiglobus sp. | reverse complement strand
TTCGAGCAAAGAGGGGCGTTTCGTGAACCGAAACATCGTCGCGGGTCAGTCGGTCGATAGTGACAAAATCGCGTTCTCCCGGCAACTCCGTCGGTCGATGACACCGGTTGAAGCACTGCTCTGGAATGCAATTCGCGGTCGCAACTTGGCCGGAATGAAATTCCGCCGGCAGCAAATCATCGATGGATACATCGCAGATTTATACTGTGCAGAAGTCGGGCTGGTCGTCGAACTCGATGGTGCGATTCACGAAATGCAAGCCGAGTACGACGAATTGCGCGACCGCGTGATGTCCGCCCGCGGCTTGAAGGTGTTTCGGATTCCCAATGCGCGGATCGCAAGCGAGTTGGAAAAGGTGTTGGGCGAGATCGCACGGTTCGCAAGTCACGCTTCATCAATCGGCCATCCGGACAACTCGAACTCGATTGCGTTCCGCAATCCGGAGTCGCCCCCTCTCCGCTTCGGAGAGGGGGCCGGGGGGTGAGGTCTCACCTCCAAAGCGGAGGGCGCTTACCGAATTCTTTCGTCTGCACTTGCGGAAATGGACCGCCGAGCGCGCGAAGTAATCATCCCCCCAGTAATTTCGCGGCGATGGCGTCTGCGTCGTAAACGCAGCCGCCCCAGACGCCGCCGCTGGCGTGCTGGAGTGCCGCCCAGAGCTTTGTATCGGCCGGCAGCGCCGGGTCGGCGTGGAGGTCGGGCCGGGGCGAACGACGGGCCAGTTCGACACTCCCCCAAGTGGCGTCGTGGATGGCGGCGGCATCCCCGATCAGATTGACGGTCCCTTCCAAGAGATTGCGGTCGATGACGATTTCGACGATGTCGCCGTCGCGCACTTTGCCGATGGGCCCGCCGGCCAATGCCTCCGGGGAGACGTGGCCGATGCAGGCGCCGGTACTAACGCCGCTGAACCGGGCATCGGTCAACACCGCGATCTGTTTCCCCCACGGCAAGAACTTCAGCGCGCTCGTCACCTGGTACGTCTCTTCCATCCCCGATCCCATCGGCCCCCGGCAGCAGAGCACGAGCACATCCCCCGGCACGACGTGTTTGTCTCCTTGGCCCTTCAGCGCGGCGATGGCCGCCTTCTCGGTGGTGAAGACCTTCGCTGGGCCGACCTTCCGATAGACGCCGTCCGCATCGACCACCGTCGGGTCGATGGCCGTCGACTTGATGACGCAGCCGTCGGGCGCGAGGTTGCCGCGCGGGAACGTGACCGTCGAAGTCAGCCCGCGCGCCCGGGCCGACTCGGGACTCATGATGACGGTGTCCGGATCGATGCGATCCCGCGTTTCCAACAATCCGCGCAGGCGTTTCCTCCGATCCGAGGCACTCCACCAGTCGAGGACTTTACCGAGAGTGGCACCGGACGCCGTGAGCACATCCAGATTCAACAGGCCGAGTTCGCGCAGATGCAGCATGACTTCGGGAACGCCGCCGGCGAGAAAGACGCGGATCGTCGGGTGGCCGATGGGGCCGTTCGGCAACGCATCGACCAAGCGCGGCACCGCGCGGTTGAAGAAGGTCCAATCGTCGATGGTCGGTCGCTTCAACCCGGCGTGGAAGGCGATGGCCGGGATGTGCAACAACAGATTCGTACTGCCGCCGAAGGCCGCGAACACGGCGAGGGCATTGCGCACCGCTCCATCGGTGAGGATGTCTTTCGTCGTAATGCCGCGCTGTTGCATCGACACGATCGCCTTGGCCGAACGGCGGGCCATGTCGAGCCAGATCGGTTGGCCCGACGGCGCCAGCGCCGAGTGCGGCAAGCTCAGGCCGAGCGCTTCGCCGACGACTTGCGAAGTCGCGGCGGTGCCGAGGAACTGGCAACCGCCGCCGGGACTGGCGCACGAATGACACCCGGCCTCGGCCGCTTGATCGAGGGTGATTTCGCCGTTGGAATAGCGGGCGCCGATGCTCTGCACTTTGCCCGTGTCTTCTTCGCCCGCTTCCCCCGCGAGCATCACGCCGCCGGGCACCAAGACCGTCGGGAAATCGTGCTGGCTGGCCAGGGCCATCATCATCGCGGGCAGGCCCTTGTCGCAGGTGGCGATGCCGAGGACGCCCGAACGGTTCGGCAGACTCCGCATCAGCCGGCGCAGGACCATCGCGGCATCGTTGCGGAAGGGCAGGCTGTCGAACATGCCGATGGTCCCCTGCGTCCGGCCGTCGCAGGGGTCGGTGACGGCCCCGCTGAAGGGAATGTAGCCGAGCCTTTGAAGTTCCTCGGCCGCCGCCTTCACCAGCAGCCCGACTTCCCAATGGCCGCTGTGGTAGCCGAGCGCGACTGGCTTGCCATCCTCGGCGCGCAGTCCACCATGTGTCGAAAGGATCAGGAATTCCTTGGCCCCCAGCGCCGCCGGCTGCCAACCCATGCCGACGTTCTGGGACCAGCCGAAGAGGTCGCCGGAGGG
>JANXTU010000350.1 GCA_025352235.1 Fimbriiglobus sp. | reverse complement strand
CGATTCCGAATCTCCCGACGCTCATCTGGCCAGTTAATCCAATATTGAATCCGCAGTTTGGCATTCGGAATCAAATCTCCGATTCTGCTCACCATTCCGCACTCCGAATCCCACACTCCGAGTTTCCGCAATGGGTTTCTTCAACGGCCGGGTCACATTCCTTCGCTTCCAAGTCGACGGCCCGAATCCCCGCCTCTTTACCGACGAGCACCTCGGCCGGCTCGAAGAATTCCAAGCCGGCCGGCAGAAGATCGCCTCCGCCGATGGTGTCGATGTCGGCTGGACCGCCGGCGAGCATATCCTCGATGTCGATTTTCAGCCGATCAAAAATATCGTCAACGATATGCTCAGTTTTGATTTGCGAGTCGACGTCGACAAACTGCCAAACGATTTGATGAAGGCCTACTACACCGTCGACTTGAAGGCTCTCAGTTCACAAAACTCGAGCGGCACGCCGTCGACCAAGCAAAAACGGGAAGCGAAACAATCGGCCAAAGACCGGCTCGAGACGGAAGCGAAGGACGGCCGGTTCAAACGCCGCAAGACCGTCTCCGTGGTTTGGGACACGCTTTCCAACGAAGTCCTGTTCGGCGCGACCTCGCTCACCCACGTCGACCGGCTCGTCAGTCTTTTCCAGCAAACATTCGGTTACGGGCTCGAACCGATTACCGCCGGCAAGCGGGCGTTCCAGCTCGCTGAACTCAATAAGCGATCGCGCACCGTCGACGATTCCTCGCCATCCGCATTTATCCCCGGTGTCTCGGCCGAGGAGGTCGCTTGGATTGCCGATGACACCAGCCGCGATTTTCTGGGGAATGAATTTTTGCTTTGGCTCTGGTACGTCACCGATACGATTTCGGACACAGTGAAGTTATCGGACGAATCCGAAGCGACTTTCATGCTGGCGCGGACGCTCACGCTCGAATGCCCCCGCGGCGAAACCGGCCACGAGACGATCACCCACGAAGGGCCGACCCGATTGCCCGAGGCGAAAAGGGCCGTGCAGTCTGGCAAGCTCCCTCGCAAGGTCGGGTTGACCCTCGTTCGGCACAGTGAACAATTCGAGTTGACCCTGCACGCCGAGACCCTGGGCGTCGGCAGCGCGAAACTTCCGCCCCCGGCGGACGACATCACCCAGGCCCGCGCCAAGCTCGACGACCGCGCCCGCCAGATCCGCAGTTTGATCGAAACCCTCGACCTTCTTTATGACGCCTTTGGGCAGCAGCGCTTCGGCAAGCCCTGGCCCGAGACCTTGGCGAAGATGCAGAAGTGGCTCGCCCAAAGTGAGCGGAATAGTTAACGGGCTTTTCGGGAAGCGGCCCAGCGCTACAAAGCACACCATGATCGCAAGCCCTCCCGAGATCGCGGCGGCAGTCCGACCCGCATCTTTCTTCACCCGGCTTTTCTGGTTCTGGCTGATCGGGCGGAGTGTCGTTTGGATCGCGGCCATCGTCGCCAGCCACCCGAATGCGCCGATCGACCTCGTCGAATGGCTGTCGTGGGGCGGGGTTTGGCAGTGGGGCTACTGCAAGCACCCGCCATTGCCGGCGTGGCTGGCCGACGCCGCCGCGAGCCTCGACCCCGGCCATGTTTGGCCGGTGTACGTTCTCGGGTATGCAATCCTCGCCTTGATGTTCGTCGCTGTTTGGAAACTGGCCCGCGAGTACCTCCCTGCCCCACTGGCCCTCGCCGCCGTGATCTGCCAAGACGGGCAAATCTATTTCACGAACGACGGCGCCGAGTTCAGTAACAACATCGTCCTCGATGCGGGCTGGGCATGGCTCGTCTTCTGCACGCATCGGGCCGTCTTCCGGCGTTCCACCGGCTGGTGGTTCGGCGTCGGCGTCGCGCTCGGACTGATGCTGTTGACGAAGTACACCATCGGATTGCCCGTCCTGGTTTTGGCCGGGTTCCTGATCGTCACATACTCGACCCGGCCGATCTGGCGGACGCCGGGCCCGTATCTCGCGGCGATTGTCGCGCTCGCGCTCTTCGCTCCGCATGCAGTCTGGCTCGTCCGACACGACTTCGTCACGGTGACCTACGCCTCCGAACGGACCAGCGAACCCGGCGGCTGGGAGCAACACCTTTTCAATCCCGGTCAATTCGCCCTCGGGCAGGCGCTCCATCTGATGCCGGTCTTTTTCATCCTGATGCCACTGTTGAGTTGGAAACGCCGACCGGAATCGAGCACGCCCGAACGACGGTTCCTCGCCTGGGCGATCCTCGGGCCATTCGTGTTTCTGTTGGTGCTTTCGTTGACGACGCGATTCGCCTTGCGCGAGATATGGGGTTCGCCGCTTTGGTCGTTCTACGGCATCGGCCTGTTGGTCTACTTCCGCCGCGGTGATGCCGAACTGCGGCTGCGCCCCGTGGCGATCCGCTGGGCCATCGTGGCGTCGTTGCTTTTGTTCTACACGGTGGCCAAGCAGGTCGCGGGGCCGGCACTCACCGGCCGACCCGAGCGGCCGCACTTCCCCGGCCGCGCGCTTGCAGACGAAGTCAACCGCCGTTGGGGGGAGAAATACGGCAACCTTCCGCCCATCGTCGGCGGGGAAGGTTGGCGGGCCGGGAATATCTGTTGCTACTCGGCCCACCGCCCCGGTTTGTACAGCAGCGGCCACATGGATTACCTCGCCATGAAGCCGGAGCACTCTCCGTGGACGAGCGACGCCGATTTGAACGAACGCGGCGGAGCTATCGTCTGGAATGCCGAAGTCATCGGGAACGATACCATCGACGATTTGAAATCTCGCTTCCCGCAGATCGAATTCCAGTTGGACGTCGAATTGCCGTTCGAAATTTGGGGCGGGCGGAAAACGACACGGGTGGGATTGGCATTCGTCCCCCCGCGCCGTTGAATCGCCTGTGCTACGCTGTCGGAAACGTATTCGCCGCCGCACCGGAGGTCGGGGCGACGACGGCGCCGGTAATTCCGCGACGTCGCCGCCCGGCACTCCGTTATAATTGGGTGTCCCATGGATTCGGTCACTTTGGGGGTTCGGGATTGAAAACGCGAATGGCGATGCTGTGGATCTTGGTCACCGGAGGCTTCGCGGTCGCCGCGGATAATGCCATCGGCGAGGCGGGTTTGTACGTCGCGGTGCCGACGCCGATCACCACCGAAGCGGTCACGCGCATCAAGAATCGCGTCGATGCGGCCCGCGGTAAAGGCGACCAACGCCCGTCGCAGGTCGTCTTCGATTTCAACCCAACCGACAAAGACGCGGCGAATCCGAACCACGCCGCTTGCGCCGAACTGGCCGACTATATCTCCGGGCTCAGCGACGTTGGCACGATCGCCTATGTCCACAAACGGGCCACGGGTCACACGGTACTGGCGGCGCTGGCCTGCAAACAACTCGCCATGACCAAAGACGGCGTCCTGGGCGAAGTAATCGGCCCGACCGATCCGCCGCTGCCGCCGAGGCTCATCAACGATTACACGCTCATCGTCGCGCCGCTGCACAAGCCGCACGCGGCGATCATCCAAAAGATGTACGACCGGGATCTCGTCCTCGGCGAAGGGAAGAAAGAAGCCGGGGGCGTTTGGTTCGTCGACCTCCGCCGACCCGCGGCCGAGTACGAAAAAGAAGGCGTGCAGATCCCGGATAAGAAGAAGGTGCTCGCCGCAGCCGGCGTGGCCAAGGCCTTCACCGCCGACGAATTGCGGAAGTACGAACTCTGCAATCAAATCGTTTTGGACCGGGCTTCGCTCGCCTCGAGTTACAACATCGCGGCGGGGAGTCTGCGGGACGATCCGTTGGGTGGTCGGCCCCCGATCGCCTTCCGCTACACGCTGACGGGCGAAGTGACCAAAGGGACGAGCGACTCCTTATCCCGCGTCGTCCGCGACATCGTCCGGCAGAAGGGGAACGTCCTGTTCCTCCAACTCGACTGTGGCGGCGGCGACCCGCAAGCCGCCCGCGACTTGGCCGACGAATTGATCAAATTCCAAAACCCGGAGAACGGCCAAGACGGCGTTCTCATCATCGCTTGGATCCCGAACAAAGCCCCCGACACGGCCGCGATCATCGCGCTGGGTTGCGCCGACATCGTGATGAGCAAACGCAAAGAGAGCAAAACCGCCGAGGACAACCTTGCGACCGAGGCCGAGTTCGGCGATTTCGAAGGGTACATCGGCAAACACCCGGATTTCAACGTCGATCTCTGGATCAACGCGCTGCGGCCGCTCGCCGAACGCAAAGGCGTGCCGGCGATTCTGCTGGAAGGGATGATCCGCAAAGAGTTGAGCATCGTCCAAACCCGCTCGGGCGTGAATCGCAATAAAACCGAGTTGATGACCGAAGACGAACTGCGCGACCGCCAAGCCAAGGGAGAGAATCTGCAACTCGCGGGGGTCGTGAAGCAGAAGGGGCAATACTTGAAGTTGAGCGCGACGCGGGCCAAAGAATTCGGGATCGCGCAAGCGACCCTCGACGGCACCGACACGAGCGAACTCTACACGAAGTACGGCGTCGAACCGGGCAAGGTCCAAGACGCCACCCCGGCATGGCTCGATCAATTTTCGGCGTTCCTCAAGAAACCGGTCGTCACGGTGTTGCTGGTCGTCATCGGCTTCACCGGCCTGATACTCGAACTCAAAGTCCCCGGTACCACCGTCCCCGGCATCATCGCGGCGCTTTGCTTCATTTTGGTGTTCTGGGCACACACGCGATTCAGCGGCCAAGTCGTCGTCCTCGCGGGGTTGCTCTTCCTGATGGGGTTGATCCTCATCCTCATGGAGGTCTTCGTTTTCCCCGGTTTTGGCGCCGCCGGCATCGTCGGCATCTTCCTCATGCTCGGGGCTTTGGGCCTCGTCACCGTCGATAAGATCCCCGAATCCGGCGACCAGTGGATCGGCTTCGGAGCGAAAATCGCCCAGTACCTCTTCAGTCTGGTGGGGGCATTTGTGATTACGTTCCTCGTCGCGTCGTACGTCCGCAAGATTCCGATCCTCAACCGGATGACGTTGCCCGGGATCGAAGAAAAAGACGCGGAATCGCCGTTGGATTCGATCCCCGGCGCTGCGAAAGCCGCCGGGTTGCTCGGGGCCATCGGCACCTCCGCGACGGTGTTGCGCCCGGCCGGCACCGTGCGCATCGGCGACGATTTCGTGGACGTCGTCACCGAAGGCGGGTATATTCCGGCGGGCACGCGGGTGCAAGTGGTCGAAGTTGAAGGCACTCGCATCGTCGTGAAGGAAGTTTAATGGAAGAGTATCTGACGATCGCATTCATGCTCGTCGCGGTCGGCGGAGCGCTACTCGCCGGGGAATTCTTCCTGCCGACCGGCGGCTTCCTCATCGTCGGGGCCGGTGTGTTGTTCGCCATCGCCGTCGGTCTGATTTGGTATTCCGGCACGCAAACCGAAGCTCTGGTGGCGACCCTCGGGGTTTGCTTGGGCATGCCCGCTGCGGGCTTCGGAGTCCTGCAAGGCTGGAAACGCATGGCCATCCGGCGCGGTCTCGACCCCGAGGCCGCGGGCGGCAGCGTCACGGGCGCATGGCCGGAGATCGTCGAACTTGACAAACTCAAGGGCCGCTACGGGAAAACCGCGACGCCGATGCGCCCGGCTGGGGCGGTGGTAATCGATGGCCGGCGCGTCGATGCCCTCAGTGAAGGGATGATGATCGACGCCGGATCGTGGGTCAAATGCGTCGACGTCCGCGCGGGCCGGGTGATCGTCCGACAGGTGGACGAACCGGCCGATTTGCGGAATTTCGATTTGGACGGACTAAACTAACCAGACACTCCGCCGCCCGCACTCGGGCGCTGGCTCCCCCGAAAGGAATGCACCGTGAACGTGGCCCCGCCCCTTTTCGCCGCCCCCGACTCCGGCGACTTGATCCTGATCATCGCCGCGGGCGTGACGGCGCTCTTCTTTCTGGTCTTCCTCTTCGTCTTCTTCAGCTTCATCCGCCTCTGGATTCAAAGCCTCTCAACCGGGGCAGACATCAGCATCCTCAACATGATCGGTATGAAGCTGCGGAACGTCCCGCATGTGATGATCGTGAACCAGAAGATCGCCCTCGTGCAAGCCGGCGTGAAAGTCAACACCCAAGACATGGAAGCCCACTACCTCGCCGGCGGCCGCGTGCCGCAAACGGTGAAGGCCGTCATCGCCGCGCACAAAGCCGGTCTCGACCTCCCGTGGCGCGTCGCCTCGGCCATCGACCTCGCCGGGCGGGATGTGCTCGACGCCGTGCGGACGAGCGTGAATCCGAAGGTCATCGACTGCCCCGACAAAAACATGGGCAAGCAGTACCTCGACGCCGTCTGCAAGAACGGCATTCAATTGCTGGCCAAAGCCCGCGTGACGGTGCGGACGAAACTCGAACGGCTCGTCGGCGGTGCCACTGAAGAAACAATTATCGCCCGCGTCGGCGAAGGCATCGTCAAGGCCATCGGTTCAGCCCTGGACCACAAGGAAGTGCTCGCGAACCCGGGCATGATCTCGCAGACGGTGCTTCACTCGGGCCTCGACGCGCAGACCGCGTTCGAGATCGTTTCGATCGACATCGCCAACCTCGAGCCCGGCGAGAACATCGGGGCGAAGCTCGCGGCAGATCAAGCCACCACCGACTTGCGGGTCGCCCAAGCCGAGGCCGAAAAGCGCCGGGCCGCCGCCGTGGCCAAAGAGCAGGAAATGCAGGCCTTGGTTCAGGAAAACCGGGCGAAGGTCGTCCTCGCCGAAGCCGAGGTGCCGCTGGCCATCGCCGCCGCGTTCCGCGAAGGCCGGCTCGGCATCATGGAGTATTACCAGATGCGGAACATGCAGGCCGACACGTCGATGCGTCAAAGCATCGCCGGGATTTCGGGTGGCCCGACCGATAGCAGTAGCCGCGGGAATTGATCCGGACCATTCGACGGGGTGGACATCGCCATGCAAAATCTCCTCATCCCCATCGGGATTATGGTCGGGCTCAGCATCTTGGGCTGGCTCACGCAGAAGCTCAAGAACTCCCAAGACCGCAAGCAGGTCGAGCGCGACCGGGAGCGCCGCGCGAACTCGCCGACGGTGCCGGTGGTGCAATCGTCCGGGCCGAAAGCGGCCGCCGCCGACCTCAACCGCTTCATGGAAGAGATCGACAAATTGCGCCAGCGCGGGGCCCCCGGCGCCCCGGTGCCACCGCCCGCGCGGCCCGTGGCCAAGCCGATTCCCGTGGTCGCCGCGAAGCGGAAACCGCGGGTCGACGCGCCGATTCCAAAATTTGAAACGACCGCCGCGCCGATCAATTCGCGTTCGATGAACCCGGCTGACGACCTCCCCCTCGCCGCGGTGGTGTCACCGACGTTCGCCCCGCCGCCGATCAAACCGACCGCGTCGACGGGCGGCGCTCCGGTCGTCACCGCCGCGGTACGGGCAATATCGGGCGTGCAGAAATACAAAGAGCGCAACACCGGCGCGACCACCCCCTTCGGCCGGCAACTGGTCGCGCTGTTGGGCAACGCCCAATCGCTGCCGATGGCCGTGGTGTTGCAAGAGATCCTGGGCCCGCCGAAGTGCAAGCAGATCCTGCCGTACGAATACAAGGCGCCTCCCGCGGCGGACGCCGAGAAAAAGCCCGAAGCGGATTGAACCGGCGTTAGGCCTGTTGAAATGAGTTTTCCCAATCCCATTGTCGACTTTGCCAAGCCGCCAGTTCAACGGGAGTCGGAGTCACCCACTCGCTTTCCGCGATGCCGTATAAATCTTTGGCACAACGCCGGCACATCGCGACGTCGGTTTGGAAATGATCGTGCGTGTTACGGCCGCTTTCGTATCGGAACAAAAAACAGGCTCGCCCGCCTTCCTCACGGACGATCTCGAATCTCTCAGCGCCTCGTAAGACGATGAACTGTAGAACGTCCATCTCCGAATCTCCTGAGTGATATCCGGCTCTGATGAGCCACCGATCTTCGACAAAGCCGCCCGAAGCGGTTTCGTCCCTCACCATCTACGCGTAGCGCCGCCAACACCGTGCGGGTCTTCCCTTCCAAAACGATGGCCGGCGTAACCCTTACCAATCCGGTGACGCCGAGGATCGACACGGCTAGCCCGGATATTTCATCAGTCATAGCCGAAGCGACGTTCTCTGGAAGCTGGAGTCCCTTTTTGGGGTGTGCCAACGATTCTTGGAGTCATTCCAGCGTGAACCCACCCACACTATCGTGGAATGACGTCCGACTTTCGGAACGACCTAGGGCGGCAAGGAGTTACGTCCGATTTCAGGTGCCTCCCCTGGCTGGGATTCACAAGTCATTCCCCCGTGGCTCCAAGAATTGTTGCCACACCCACCGCCCACTTCG
>JANXTU010000340.1 GCA_025352235.1 Fimbriiglobus sp. | reverse complement strand
CCGATGGACTCCTGATCGAAGAGGGGTGCCTGGTAAGCCCCCACCGCTTCGTAGGGCTTCTTGCGCTCCGCCCGGCGGTAGCGCATGAGGTAGAACTGCTTGCTCTTTCCGCAGCGGGCGTGCAGAATCACTGTCCGATCCGGATCGGGACTCGGCGCACCCTCATCGGCCACTTCCATCTTGCCCTTGGGCAGCGCCGGCAGGTTCGTGCCGCCGTCGAGCCGAGCGCTCGCCACAGAGATTGACGCCGAAACCCACTTGAAGAGCGACTTCAGCGTGTCGGGCCGGAGATCGGTCGCCTTGAAAACGGTCGGCGTGATGCGCTCAAGCGCAGCGGTATCGGCGTCTTCCCCGCAGGCGATGGCGACGATCGTCGCTTTCTTCCCGCAATACCTGTCGCGGATCTCGTCGGCCGCGGCCTTCCATTTGTCCGTCGGGGCGCCGTCGGTCAGGATCAGACAGAGAGGTTTCCAGTCCCCCTTCTGGGTGGCGGTCGTCTTCACCACGTCGGTATCGAGGCTCGTCATCAGCAACCGCAGCGCCGCGCCGAGGGCCGTGCCGCTCCCCATCCGCAGCGGAGGCGGTTGGAACTTCATCAGCTCGGTGAGCGGAACGGCCACCGAGGCTTGCCCGGCGAACGTGATGACCGACAGGTAGACCGTCTCCAGCGCCATCGGGTCGCCGCGCAGATCGGCGAGCAACGACGCGACCCCTTGGGCCACGGCCTCGAGCGGTCCGCCGGCCAGCGACTCGGAGCAGTCGAGCAGCAGGTAGATCGGCAGGCGGCGGTTATAGACGATACTCATCGTGATCCTCCGACCGGCATTACGAGGGTCTGGCGAATGCGCTGCCCGGCGACTTCCAACTCGAAGAACGCGGCCCCGGTAGGCAGCGTCGCCGAGATGATGGCCGGCACGCCGTCTGCGAAGCGGGTGATGATAGCCCCGTCCGGACCGAAGAGCATGCCGGTCGGGGCGACCGTGGTGTTCTCACTCACCACTTCCGCGAAGATCTCCTGGATACCGCGCATGTCCTTGGCGATCTTGTGGTCCCAGATGTCCACAT
The DNA here is from genome assembly GCA_025352235.1 of Fimbriiglobus sp. Lineage (GTDB taxonomy): Bacteria > Planctomycetota > Planctomycetia > Gemmatales > Gemmataceae > JALHQU01. Next base: position 3,670 of record JANXTU010000340.1, on the reverse strand, counting down.
CGGTGCCGCTGTCGAGATCGTCGAGTTCCTCCATCTGCCCTTCGTCCACATCGTCGCCGACGCCGATCAGCACGCACTTGAGGGGGTTGCGCGTCCCGGCCGCGATCTCCCGGCAGAGTTTGATCGTGTACACTTTGGCTTCGGCCAAGTCATCCAAGCGCCCATCGGTGAGGAAGACGTACATGCCGTTTTTCGCATCCGGGAACCGCTCCGCGAAGTAACGCACCGCCGGGGCGAGCTTCGTGCCGTTGCCGAACGTCTGCTTGTCCGGCCCCGCGAGGGCCAGCGATTTGCACTGTTCGGAAGTGAAGTCTCCGACGACCTCGGTTGCGGAGCCGTCCCCGCAAGCCCAGTAGATCACGGTCGTGCCGCCGTCGGCGTCGAGATTGGCCGCCAGGTACGAAATGAACTCCCGCCCGGCCGGCTCGACGATGTTCGGTGTACGCCTCAGATAGCCCTTCTCCACGGCGTCCGCGTGCGCTTCCTGCTGGAACACCTTCGTGCGCTTGCCATCCGATCGCTTTTCTCGGATCCACCCTTTTTGCTCGTATTCGGCCTCAACGGCGGGAGGAACTTTGCCCGTGAGGTTGCGGCCGTACCAGCTCTTCATGGACGCGGAAGCATCGAGGGCGACGCCTGTCTGCCAGCCTTCGGCATCCTGCCCTTGCGGTTCCATCAGGATGGTGAACCGCACCGTCCGTCCGGCCGGGGTGTCGGCGACGTTCACCTCGCCGAACTCGGCGGCGACGAGCGTGCTCGGCAGTTGATGACTAATCGGCGCCATGGGCAAACTCCGGGCGGCGGCAACGGTTGGAAGCGGAGGGATCAGCGCGACAGGGCTTCGGTGACGTCTTGGGTCACACTCCCGCCGGGGAATTCGATCGTGAAGCCGGTCGATCCAGACGGCATCTTGAACCGCAGCAGCGCGGGCATGCCGTTCTCAAACTCTTTGCAGAGCGCCCCGGATTGATTCACGATCCGGGCCGAAGCCAGCACCACGGCATTGGCCGACACGACCTCGGCGAAGATCTCCTCGACCTTACGCATCTCGGCCGCGAGCTTGTGATCCCACAGGTCGATTTCGTTGCCCGCAGGGTCTTTGAGGCCGCTTCCCTCGAACATGTCGTCAAGGTCTTCCATCTGCGCTACGTCCACCTCTTCGCCCACGCCGAGCAGCACGAACTTGATGAACTTCCGCTGGCCCGAAGAGATCTGCTTGGCGAATTGAAGGCAGTACGCCTTTACGTCGGCGATGTCCTCGATCACCCCGTCAGTGACGTAGACGCAGATGGCCCACGGGGCGGTTTGAAAGGCGGTCTCGACGAAGTGCTTCACCGGCGGGAGCAGCTTGGTACCTTTGCCCCACGGCATCTTTTTCGGCCCGACGATGGCCACTTGCTTGGCATCGCCCGCCGAGACCGCCCCGATGGCTTCGACGCCGTCGCCGGCGTGGTTCACGGCCCAGTAGATGAGTTCGCAGTTGCCCGTAGAGGCGAAGTTCGCCAGATACTCGGCCATCGTGCGGGCGACCGGCTCCATGAGGTTGGGGATGGCCGCTGCCTTGGCGAACGGGCCACCGAGGATACCGGAGACGCAAACGATGCTCGGCCGCGTCGCCGACGCCATCAACGACGCCAAAAACGGCGAGATCATCGCCGGGAGCGAGCGGCCGGTCTTCGACCTGTTCGCCGAGTTTCGGCAGAAGGCATTCGAGGCCGGATTGCAGATGCGGACCGATGCGGCGGAAGCCGCTTTTTCCCCCTCCGGAGGAAGTCTCGTCGAAGAAACGCCTGCGGAATAAGGGCGGTTGAACGGGGGCGGGACGAACTTCGACCGCGCGGCGGAGAACTTGGCGCATGCGGCGTCGGTACACGCGAGCGGCGAGACGCTGCGGCAGCTGATCGAGGACGAGGGTTGGCAGGTGCTGCGGGAGTTCCTGAAGGGGACACTGCCGATCGCGTGGACGGCGAAGGCTTGGCTGTGGTCAGGGCACCCGCTTGAGCGCCACCCTCGTAGCCGTGCCACCGAGTCCTGTCGGAGGTGAGGATGGTTTCTGAAAGAAGCCGAGACGGTGAGGGTCGAGCCCAACTGCGGCGCCCGTTCACTCCGCGGAGCATGTCAGGGGTATCGCACCGGCCGACCGTGATCCAACGTTTGGCCTGCTGGCGCGGAGCGGGAGCCCTCTGCTGCGCGGGCCAGGTGGGCAAAGGTATCAGGGTAGTGGAGGTGGTAGCCCTTCGTCATGGCCGCGTGGAAGGCGTCCTCCACGAATGTTGGCGGCGCGGCCGCGAGGAGTGCTGCGATGCGCTGTGCGGGCGCTTCGAGGAGCAGCCGGATCGCCCGAGTCGTCACTTGATGACCGGCCTCGCTCGCCAACGCAATTAAATCGTCCACCGATTTGATCGCCGCATGGTTCAAACGGCCTTCGATCGACGGGTCGTCACCTATGTATTCGGCGAAACAAACGAAAGCGCAGTCGTTCGCCATACCCTCATGACGTAGGAACGCTCCGATTTTGTCTTCGTGCGTCCCCGTAATCCTACAGTCGTCAAAGAAGATGAGGAACTTGCCGGAGACGAAGTCTTTGTTGAGGTAAATGCTGTCCTCCGCGAGCAACTGCTGCCGATCTGCCTTCGGAAGATCGGCATAGTTGACGTTGTAGGTCACATTGCGATGAGCCAGCGTCCACTCGACGGGCGTCGCTCCCTCGGCCACCAAAAGCGAGTTCAGGCGGTTCATGAAATGGCGGGACAGAAGCGTTGCGGCGACTGGGACCGTCGTAGACGGTGCCGGAATGACGACGCAGCGAGAGGCCAGTAGGTTCCGTCGCAGGCGGAAGAAACTGTCGGCCGTCTCGACCCCGAGCGATTTCGCCGCCCGGCCTGATCCGAATTTGACACGAGAGTACTCTTCGATGTCAAAATCCGCGTCGTCGAGCGACGAGAACGTGTGGGCAGCGAAATGAGTAATGCTTCCAAGACTGAGGTTGCAGTTTGGCATCATTAGCACTTTTTACGGATGGAATTCAATATCGTCTCGATGGTCGCATCCGTATCGTCGCGGCGAGCGGACCAAGACGGCCGTCATGCCGGCGTGCACCGCACCCACCAGGTCGCACACCGGGTGATCTCCAATATGCGTGATCTCCCCAAGCCTGATCCGCGGCCGATGCCGACGAATCGCGTGGAGGGCGGCCAGGAAGAAATCCGGATGAGGCTTGGAAACGCCCAAGACGAACTGGACAGTGCTGAAAACCACTGGTGGAATTCGGGCTGCTGGTTCGAGAGGCTTTGGCGGATACCGTCCCCGATGCTCACCCGGCTGGTCTTGAGTTCCAAAACGCCGATGGCGATGCCGTTCAGGTACAGCATCACGTCCGTCCGTCGTGGTGGCCATGACGCGTGACCTCCTCCGCCACGGCGAAATCGTTCTTCTCCGGCTCGTCCCAATTCACGAGGTGGACTGTCTCTGTGACCTTGCCCGCCTCTGTCTTCACCGGCACGCCGTACCTCAGCAAGGAATAGACGGCTTAGAGCGAATTTCAAGTTTGCATAGCGTTGGGGCGTTGAGTCCAGCCTTTTGGCGTTGAGTCCAGCCTTTTGGCGTTGAGTCCAGCCTTTTGGCGTTGAGTCCAGCCTTTTGGCGTTGAGTCCAGCCTTTTGGCGTTGAG
>JANXTU010000334.1 GCA_025352235.1 Fimbriiglobus sp. | reverse complement strand
TCCGCAACCGCTCGGCCCCCCAGCAGACGCCGTGGCGGCCTCGCCTTCGAGCCGGTTGTAAACACGCTCGACCACCCGACGACCGAACTCGCGGGCCGCCTCGGCGATGCGGGCTTCGAAGTCGAATGCCGAAGAGGGCGACGGCCCGCTCGCGAAGAACTCGACGATGATCGCCGCGAAGGACGACCGGCTCTCGGCCGCAAGATCGTCGAGTTCGCGCAGGGCGGCCGCGACTTGGGTCAGGGTGGACAGGGCGAGAGCCAAGCGGGTCAAGTCGTGCATCGCGGCGTCCGTGCCGGTTGATTGGGATGTCAGGAACCCCGCTCATGCCAGCCGGACGCCGCAGGTTATAGACCAGTCCCACTCAGCTCGGGATCGGAAACGGCACAATCAAATGGAAAAGGGCACACCAGAGGGATCAGACCCAGCTGCCGTGATCAGGTAGCGACCATCCATCGATTCCCGATGTGAGGGCGAATGCCAGGGCAAACGACGCAATTTCCGATCGGTGAGAGTCGCGGCGCGGTCAGAATCGGTGAGCGTGCGCCAGCGGTAGAAGATGTCGGAATCCATTTGCATAACTTCTTTGGAGTTCAACTTTCAGGTTGTTCCACGTAGGTGGCATCGAGCCTCGCAGACTTGGCCCGATGAAGACAACCTGAAGGTTGAACTCCAACGAAGAATCCCATCTCTGACTTACTTGTCCTTCTTCGGCTCCGCTTTCTTGTACCCCAGCACCGCGACGGTATAGCCGCCGTCCGGTTTCATGTCGGCGCTCACGCTGAGTTCGTTCGTGTCTTCCATCTTCTTGACGTTCTTCTGCTCGTCTAGGAACTCGGCCGGGCCCAATAGGTCGTCGTAGCCTTCCACGGCGTAGTGCATCGGGATCGCGAAGAGGCGTGGATTGATCGCGGCGGTCACTTTGCGGGCGATTTCGCCGTTGATGGTGTAGATGCCACCGACGGGGACGAAGAGCACATCGACCTTGCCGATTTGCTTGACGAGCTGCGGGGAGAGTTCGTGGCCCAAGTCACCGAGGTGACAGAAGGTCAGGCCATCGACGGTGACGACGAAGATGCTGTTGAGGCCGCGCTCCTTGCCGTCTTTCTCGTCGTGGTAGGTGCCGTAGGTTTTGACTTGGACTCCGAGGGCGTCGACCTTCTGATCGATTTTGTTCCACTCGAAGATGGTCTTCGCCTTGTTCGCCGGCTTCAAGCCGTGGAGTTCGAGGCGCTTCTCGTTCTTCGGCAAAATGATCGTCAGGTTGTGGTCGTCGTGTTCGTGGGAAATGCAGACGAGGTCGGCATCGGGCTTCTCGGCTCCGAAGACCGGGATTGCGTGCGGGTCGAAGACGATCTTCTTTCCACCCGCGGTTTCGATTTGTATCAGCGATTGCCCGTACCAGCGCACTTTCGTAGGCTTGTCAGCGGCCGCGCTCACCGTAACTCCCAGAACCAGAGTGGCCAGCGCCGCGAGCATCCTCAACATCGTTCGTCCTCGGAGATCGGCGGAACCGCGTCATTGTACGGGACGAACGTCGCGGCGGATTCTCACCCGTCACTTCGGGTGTAGCAACAAGTCTCGGAGTCGTCATTCCATCGTGAACCCACCCACCCTACCGTGGAATGACGTCCGACTTTCGGAACGACCTATGCGCCGCAAGGACTTACGTCCGATTTCCGGTGTCAATCCATGGCGTGACGCCGGTGAGCATCCGGTATGTGTCTGGCTTCACGCCGAGCGTGACCTCCGAAAAACGCCGCTCGTCACTTCAATTCCACCGACCAATAGGCGCTGTCGAGGAATGTCTGCCAGGTGTGGTACTTCTTTTGGCTCAGCTTCATGTTGAGCATCGGGCTCCGCTTCGGTTTCTCCGGTTTGCGAATCAGCGTGAGGTTGGCTTGCCGCGGCGTGCGGCCCCCCTTGCGGACGTTGCATTCCACGCAAGCGCAGACGATGTTGTCCCACGTGGTGCCGCCGCCTTGGCTGCGTGGGACGACGTGGTCGAGGCTCAGTTCGCTCATGATGAACTTCCGGCCGCAATACTGGCACTGGTTGTTATCGCGGGCGAAGATGTTCCGGCGGTTGAACTTCACGGCCTGTCGGGGCACTTTGTCATATTCGAGCAGCCGGATGACGCGCGGCGCTTGGATTTCAACGGTGGGGGTTCGCACCCAGTCGTCGTTTTCGTCGCGGAAAAACTGGGCGCGGAACGCGCTCAACTCCGCCCACGATTCGAAATCGTAGCTGAGGTACTGCCCTTCTTCGACGCTCACGACCTCGGCTTGCTGCTTGGCCAGCAAGCAAAAGGCCCGGCGCACGCTGATGACGTGAACCGCCATGAACATTTTGTTGAGGACCAGCACGCTGGATTCCAACGGCGAGTAGGTCTTGGGATTCATATTCGGCGAAGACCCCCATTTGCGACAACGAACCGGAGGCCGTCGGGGCCGACGGCGGTTCGCTATCCGAGACGCGCCAGTGTTAGGTCAGGTTCATTCACAATGGTATTCTAACCGGTGAATTCCGGGGAATGCAAGGATGGAGTGGAGTCGATTTCTGGGGTTTCACGGATTTTTCACCGATCGATTCCGGCGTCCGCCCCTTCATCGATCCTTCGCGCAGGCTTCCGTAGACGTTGTGGCCCCCGGCGATACCATATCTGTTGCTCCAGCGTCTGGGGCGACACGCCGAACCCAAATACCGTTGGTCGGCTCTATTCCACACGGCGGGCACCTTGGCCCACCGGCGGCGGATCCGTTTCCGCCGAAGCGTTCCCTCTAACCCCGATTGCGCCGGGGGCAGGCCTTTTTATGATGCTCGACAAAGTCCGAAACATTGGAATCATGGCCCACGTTGACGCGGGCAAGACGACCACCACCGAGCGCATCCTGTACTACAGCGGCACCAAGCACAAAGTCGGTGACGTCGACGACGGCGATACCACGACCGACTTCGATCCCCTCGAACGCCAAAAAGGGATCACGATCAACAGCGCCGCCGTGTCGATCGACTGGCTCGACCACGATGGCAACGACATCGCTATCAACATCATCGACACCCCCGGCCACGTCGACTTCACCGCCGAAGTCGAGCGCAGCTTGCGCGTCCTCGACGGCGCCATCGGTGTCTTCTGCGCCAAGGGCGGCGTCGAAGTCCAATCCGAAACCGTCTGGCGGCAGGCCACAAAGTACAAGGTGCCCCGGCTGGCGTACGTCAACAAGCTCGACCGCATGGGTTCCAACTTCTGGGCCTGCGTCGAACAAATGAAAACGAAGCTGCTCGCGAACCCGGTCGTGGTGACCATCCCGGCCGGGCAGGATTCGGCCCTCGAAGGGATCATCGACCTGATCCGCATGAAGCTGGTCACGCGCAACACCGACGACAAAACGCACCGCGAGTTCTACTCGAACGACGTGCCCGAGAAGTACCTCGCCGAAGCGACCAAACGCCGCGACGAGATGCTCGATGGCATTTCGATCGCGTCGGACGAAGTCACGGAATTGGTGCTCGAAGGCAAGCCGGTTAGCATTGAACTGATCCTGAAAACGCTCCGAGCGGGGACGCTCGGGAACCTGTTCACGCCCGTGCATTGCGGCAGCAGCAAGATGTTCCACGGCGTGCAGCAACTGCTCGACCTCGTCGTCGATTGCCTGCCCAGCCCGCTGGATCGGCCGCCCGTCAACGCCGTCCACCCGAAGACGAAAGAGCACTTCCTGCGCAAGCCGGAGGCCGATGAGCCGATGAGCGCGCTGGCCTTCAAGACGGTCGCCGAGACCAACGGCGACCTCGTGTACATCCGCGTTTACTCGGGCACGATGCGGCCGGGCGAAACCTACATGAACACCACCACCGGCAAGAAGGAGCGCATCGCCCGCTTCATGCGGATGATGGGCGACAAGCGCATCCCGCTGGAGAGCGCCGGACCGGGCGACATCGTTGCGGCCATGGGCCTGGCCGACACCTTTACGGGTAACACGCTGTCCGACACGGAGCAACCGGTCGCCCTCGAAGCGATCCAGTTCCCCAAGCCGGTCATCGCGCAAGCGCTGACGTTCAGCAAGCTGCTCGACGCCAGTAAAGTCGGGGAAGCTCTCAACCGCTTGGTCCGAGATGATCCGACGCTGAAGACCCACACCGACGACGAAACCAAGGACACGATCATCTCCGGGATGGGCGAACTCCACCTGGAAATCAGCATCGAGAAACTCAAACGCGCCGTCGGCATCCGCCAAGACGACGTCGATTCGGTGAAGCTCGGTCGGCCCCGCGTGGCTTACCGCCAGAGCCTCGCCCGCGCGGTCGACTTCGAATACAAGTTCCAGAAGCAGACCGGCGGTCGCGGGAAGTTCGCCGTCATCGCGGTGAAGTACAGCCCGCTCACCCCGGAGCAAATCGAGGTGAAGGTCAAGGAGATCGAGGAACTCAACGATCCGAAGATCAAACAGGAACCGAACAACGTTTACTTCGTGAACAGCATCACGCAGGGGGCGATCGACAAGCAGTTCATCCCGAGCGTGGAAGAGGGGCTGCGCGAAGGGGCGAAGAAGGGGCACAAGTACCCGTTCCCGTTCGTCGACCTCGAGTTCGACCTCTACTTCGGCAAGATGCACGACGTCGACTCGTCGCAAGACGCGTTCTACCTGTGCGCGTTGGAAGCCTTCCGCGAAGCGCAGGACAAAGCCGGCATCCAGTTGCTGGAGCCGATCATGAAGGTAGTGGTGGTATCGCCCAAGGACTACCAAGGGCAGATCACCGGGAACATCAGCAGCAAGCGGGGCGTCATCGAAGACACGACCGAAGACCGCGGCGTGGCCCAAGTGAGTGCCAAGATCCCGCTGGCGAACCTGTTCGGCTACACGAGCGACCTGCGCTCGGCCACCAAGGGCCAGGCCAGCTTCAGCATGGAGTTCAGCCACTACGCCGCCGTCCCGGTGGAACTGGCGGACTTGCCACCGGGCACGGTTCGGGGCGGGAAGTAGGGATTGGGATTGAGTGAAGTGAAACAAGGAAGCCCCCGACGTGAGTCGGGGGCTTCTTGTTGTTTAGTGGAGTAGGAGATGGCGGCGAAGGAACCGTCTCCGCGACGGCGAATCGGCCGGGCATGCATTCGTTCGCAACGGACGTTGCATCGGCCGATCGGTGTGGTATCGTTTCCGTGTTCCCAGCGCCGTTCGGGGCTCGTCATGCGGATTCTCTTCTCGATGTTACTATTCGCGTCGGCTGCGGCCGCGCTTGGCGTCCAAGTCCCGGTTCCGACTGCGCCGCAGATCAAAGCCAAACCGAAAACCGACAAGCCGGCGAAACTCCCGCCCTCCCCGCTCGACAAGGTCGAAGGGTACAAGCGCAGAATCATCGAAGGCTTCACGGTGATGCTGAGCGCCGAGTCCGTCGAGGCGGAACTCCCGGACGCCGAAGTGAAGCCGCTGGACGCGTTGGCTCTCGAATTTCAAACGCTCAAAAAGATCCTGCCCGTCAAAATCTTTGAAGCGATCCAAAAGTTGCCCGTGTGGGTCGATTGGGACGAATACGAACCCCTCGGCAACGGCCGGGACGGCAAGTCGATCGCGAGCTACTCGTGGGGTAACCTTTACCAGCAATTGGCCGAAAAGAAAATCGCGTACAAGTCGCGCTGCGTCACGGTCCATTCTTTGAAAATGCTCGCTGAAAGCCATCAGCCGAAGGTCGAGAACCAATCGCTCGCCCTCTTGCGCGAATACGCCCACGCCGTCCACGAGCAAATCTTGGGGACGGACCACGCCGGTATCAAAGCCGGCTACCGCGCGATCATGGAGCGCCACCTGTACGACCGCGCCCAAGTCATGTGCGGCCGCGAATCCGACTTCTTCGGCGAGCTCACGTGCGCGTACTTCGATCAACTGCACCATTACCCCAAAACGCGGGACGAGCTGAAAAAACACGACCCGGCGTCGTCGCTCATGCTCGAATCGATTTGGGGCCACGCCAAGAAAAACACCAAACCCCCGCCGGCGCCCGCTGCGCCGGTCAAACAGAAAACGCTCGCCGAATCGAGTGCGGCCGATGGGATCGAACTCGCGTTCGCGGATGTGACGCTCGGGGCGACCGTGCACGGGCCGAATTTCAAAACCGACGACGGCAAAGATTGCGCGGTGATCCTCGCGACGTTCGGCGGCGACGAATTGGTGATCCTCGTAAAGTTGACGAAACTGCACGAGGAACTCTCCCCCTACGGCGCCAAAGTCGCGGTTGCGCATTCGCCCACCGCGGACGCGGAGACCATCAAGAAAAAACTGGACGAGCGCGGCATCGTCTACACCGGTTTGGACAACGCGTTGTTCCCGCAATACGAGGGCGACCCCCGTCCCGAACCGATTGGCCACGCGGTGATCTTCGACGCCGAGGGCAAATGCGTCTTTCGCGGTAGCGGCTACGACGCGACCCCGCACGCCCGCGCCGTCGTGGCCAAGATGTTGATCGGGAAAGCGATTCCCGGGGACGCGCCGAAGCCGCTGATGACCCTGCTCGATACCTTCGCGCAAGGTTCGCAACCGATTCTGGAGTTCCTCCCGAAAATCGCCGCGGCCGCACAGTCCGGCGACCCCGCCGTCGCCGGGGCAGCCAAAGCGCTGGCCACCGCGATCTTGGCGCCGGGTGTCGCCCAACTGGCCGAAGCGCAGAGCCAAGCGAAGTCCGACCCACTCGCGGCGTACTCGGGCGCGGAGAAACTCGCGATGGTTTACAAAGGCACATCGGTCGCGGCGAAGGCCGCCAGCTTGATGGAGCCGCTGAAATCGAACCCGGTCGTCGCGAAAGAATTGAAGGCCCGCAAGTTGTTCGACCCGATCAAAAAGCTCGATCAATATTTGATGACGCAACCGGGGAGCAATGCGACCTTGGACGACAAGTTCAACCGGCCGAATAAAGCGACCATCGACCAATTGCTCGCGCTGCACGCGCAGTTGAAGAAAGCCCACCCGACGGCCCGCTGCACGGAAGAATCGATCAAGATCGTGGCGAAGTATTCCCTCGGAGAATGAGGCGGCTCCGCGTCAAGATTCTCCCTGCAATCGCTTCCGCACTCGTTCGGCGTAGGCTTCCATCGACAGCGTGCGTTCCAACTCCGCTTTGGCCCGGGCGCCGGTCGCGGCGGCCTCGGCCGGGTGAGCCACGACGTACCGCATCAGTTCCGCGGCGTGATCGAGATCGGGGTCGGCCCACACGGCCCCCTTCGGATAGGGCGGGTGATCGACCTCCGACGCCCGCCGTTCGTACCGCACGAGGTAACTATTCTCGGCGTTCATGAAGTCGAGGTTCCCCGAATAGCCGGTCGCGATCACCGGTTTGCCCATCAGCATCGTCTCGGCCAAGCCGAGACCCAATCCTTCCGAGCGGTGCAGCGAGACGTAACAATCGCAGGCGTTCAGCAGGGTTAGCAAATCTTCGCGCGGCAGCACCTCGTTCATCAAACGCACCCCGGCGGCCGCGCAGCGCGCTTGCAACTCCGCGAACTCGACCGGCAGTTTGGAACCGCGCGACACCTTGATCACCAAATCGACCGGCTCGTCCGGACGGAAGGCCCGGCGGAAGGCGTCGATCAACCCGTAGGGGTTCTTGCGGCCGGTCGTGCTGAACATGTCGAACGCGAATAAAAAGACGAATCGACGCGGGCCAAAGCCGAAGAACTCGCGCGGCCGCGGGGCGAATGGCGGCAGCTTCACGCCGGGGAGCATCGTCACCACCGGCACCTTCAAATATTTGCGGAAGGTCTCGGCGATGAACCGCGTCGGCGCCCACACTTCGTCCGGCCACGCCATCAGTGCCGCGAGGTCGGCCGGCACTTCCTCGAGTTCCCAATACCAGATGGCGATGCGCTTCACACCCGGTCGGACGTGCAGCCCGACCATCGGGTAGAGTTCGTCCGGGGAACTGTTCAACCCGGCAACGAAGATGGTCGTATCGTAGCGCTCGGGATCGTGGCAGCGGTCGGCGGGCCGGCGGTTCACGCGCGGTTGCGCCGGCAGATCGCGCCGGCTCGTCGGGATGCCGGCGATCCGCAGCGCCTGCACTAACCCGAGTGCGACCTCTTGCAAGCCGCTGACGAAATCGAAATGCGCGTGGACGTTGACGCCCCGCGCCATCTCTTTGGGCGACAAAATGGGGTCGCCGGCGTCGCCGAGCTCGGCGTCGCGCAGCCAGCGGTGGCGGATCGAATAGCGGGATTTGAGGTAGGCCTTCAACTTCGGCCAACCCGTCGGCGTCAGGGCGTCCGGGATGGCCCGCTGCAACTCGGGCAGGAAACGGTATGCCGTGATCAAGCCTCGATCCGGGCGGGTGTCCATTTCGGCCAGCAGCCACAGCACTTCGCCGATCGACAGGCCTCCGTCGCGCTCGCCGTGAACCGCCGCCCAACGCAGGAATGCCCCCCGGTGTTTGGGACAGAGCGCGAACGGATACTCGGCGCGCAGGTCCGCGCGGAGTTCAAACGTTTTGAGCCCTTGTTCGCCGGGGTAACTGGCGAAGGCGGCCCGAATGTTGGCGACCGCTGCGGGAGTCAAGCCGAGTTCCGCCGCGCCGGCGCCGGAGAACCAGCGCGCCCCGGCCGCGTCCGGCCCGGCCGTGAGCAAATCGGGGAAGCGTGACCGAAGTTCCGGTCGGATGGCGAGCGCCGCAAAGACGAACCGGATCGCCCCTTCGACCGAACTCGCGGCTTCTGCGGGGTCGGCGACGATCGGCCTCGTGCCGTGGCTTTGCAACAATGCGTTGAGTTCGCGGAGATTCCAGATGTCGAAGTAAACGGGCGGGAATTCGCCTCGGGTGAAGAAGGTCAGGCGCCGGTAGATGCGGGCCACCAATTTTCGGAGCTTCGGACGCATTCGCGGGAATCTCGGGGCGATCAACCGGATTGACCCGATTTTCTACCGGTTTTCCCGCGCCGTGGCAACGCCGTCGAACGTCGGCGGACCGCGACGGTTTTAGCGGTTGCGGTGGGTGCGAAAGTTCTGCCGGTGATCGACCCTGTCTTCGGGGCGATCTTCCCCGCATCCGCCCCCCCGGTGCAGCGATCGGGGTGTAGGCTCCGATGAAGTCTTCTGCCGCATCGGCCCCGATTCGGCCGGGCGGTTGTCGTGGCCCATCAGGACTCCAACACTGTGATCGACACCCCAACCGACTCCGCACTCCCCGCCTGTAGCCCGGACACCCTCAACCTCGGTTTTTTGACGATCGTCCAAGATGGCGGCGGCGTATTCGGCGGCTACCTCGTGACCAACGCTTGGGGTCGCCCGCTCGAATTCCGCCTGAGCACCGCCGTGCAACCCAACCGCGTGCAGCAAATTTTGTACGGCCCGACGCTCACGCAATACCTGCACGCCGAACTGATCGGCAAAACGCTGATCGAGAAAACGTCGGTAACCCCGGCCCTCGTCGTCACCGATAGCTTGCCCGCGCTCGGCCTGCGCGACCTGATGGCGATCCCCGTCGTCGCGGTGCGCACCGGCCAACCCGACGACGGCCCGGAGATCCTCCAACTGACGCACGTACGCTCCAGCGTGATGCTCGCGTATCTCGCCAAGTACCCGGGCGATAAGGCCGCTATCGACGAACGCCTCGACCGCGTCGATTCCGCCGTCGATTTGGCCGAACCGTTCGCCCGCATTCGGGAAGCCGTGATCGAAGCCCGCAAAATGGGAGTGACAAGCCGTGCGGCATGAAGAAATGGAGTTATCTTATTCTGGGAAGTTCGCGATTTCACCGCCGGCACGGGTCGATAAACTCGGCATAATCGAAGATGCGGAATACGCCAACAATCGCACACTACCGTCGGCAAAAGCGAAGTTGGCACCGCCGGTGTGGTAGCTCCAAAAATGGAATACATCGCATTCGTTTTCGAACTGACCCGGGCCGAAGTTGTACGGCCCCGGTGGGCAAGCGGTCACGCTGATGCCACCGCGTAATTCCCGGGAACCCAAATGCATCTCGGCGGTTCCGCCACCGTCCGAACCGAGACCCGCGTACCACCAACCGAACGAAAAGGACCGGCTCGGCGGACGCTCACCCAAAAGGATCGTATTCGAAGTTCCATCGCGAATTTCGATGAGCCGGATTCGGGAATCGGCGAACAATACGCCATCTTTGCTTTTGCCATTCGTGCCGTTGTTCCCCAAATAATCGGTGAGGGCGACGAGCACCCCGCCTTGTTTTTCGGCCAGTTGCACGGCTGAAGTTTTATCGTCGGCCGGGCAGTGGTAGGTCGAAACAACGGTCGTGAACGGCGTGTGTGGCGGGTTGAAAAACGGTATCGGCGCCATCTTGTAAGCCGACATCGATTTGTCGTAGAGCGACTGCTGTTCGATGTGCGGCAAGATCGACACCGGCCAGCCGCTGAAAGCGAGTTTGTCCGGATGGGTCGATGAACGGTGACCCGGCGGTAGCTCCCCGGTTGCACTTTCGTGATTGTGAAAACCCAAGGCGAGTTGCTTGAGCTTATTTTTGCAGGAGAGGTTCGCCGCGGCGGCGCGGACTTTTTGCACCGCCGGCAAGAGCAAGCCGACCAACACGGCGATGATGGCGATGACCACTAGCAGTTCGACCAAGGTGAAGGCGCGCCGCGTCGGGATGGTCATTGCATTCGTCTCCGACGGTATCGGACGAAGAAAAAGAGTACGACGGCAAACACTCCCGAGCCGATGAGCGCGGCCGGCCAACCCCAAAACGAACGGTGCGATTTCATCGGGTCTGGCAACCCGTAGTATTCCAGCGTCAGTTTTTCTTTCGGCACCGGCTCAACGGAATAATCAGAGTAATTGTAATTCTGATAATGAGGAGAATTCTTGTTCCCCGGCGTTGGCAGCTGCTGATGTTTATAAGATTTTATTAATCGCGGCAAAGCTCCTTGTGGAGGATAATACTCGAATTGAGAAGCCATAGTGCTATTGGAAGTCGGTCGTTTGTAAATCATGTTCAGATTCGCCGATATCAAAGAATGGCCTTGCGCAGGATCGACTATACAAAATCCATCTTCGCGGACTAGGAATTCATCCGCTTTCGCTTGACGGCGGTAATCGAAACGCAATAGACCATTCGGCTGTCGCGTGGCACGTTCGATTTCGGCACCCTCCCGTGGGGCAAATGTTCCATATTGGCAATTGTATCTCCGCAATTCCGTAGGTCGAGAAGCGGCTACGTAACCATCTCCGACTTTGAGATCGAACTTAATGATTTCTTCAATACTACGCGGCGTGGGCGAAATCGGCGTAATAAATTGAATTGCGAGTGGAGCCTTGGAATTTTCTCGGGACAAAAGGAAAGCTCGGTACGGCGTTGAGACGTACACGAATCGTTCCGAATCGACGATGAGATTCTCTCCGTCCCAGTTGACCCAAGACATCTCGGAAGGTCCATCTTTATCGACTTTGCGCGTGTTGAATTGTAGTTGAAATCGTAAATTTACTTTTGAGCTCAGTGCCTCGAATCGATCGCTTTCCGCCTGCGCGTGCGAGAAATCATCCGCCGCGTCAGAAAGGTTCACACCGCCGGAATTTCCTTGTTGCGCGAGTGAAATTCCGTGATTGAGGAAGGAGATAACGGCGATGAACACGATGCGTAATCTAAGCATTTTTTGTCTCGCGAAAAGATTGGCAACTCCATATGCCGTATAATACCGTGTGAGATTCGAGCGTATCGCACTACGCATGCGACACGCTCTTGAGTTTTGATCCTCTGTTACTACGTTTCCGTGTTGGCGCGGAGCAAGCAGTGACAAACGACTTTGTAAATCGGTGTGCTGCCATTGTACCCTGTGATCACACGTTCTTCTTTGCAATCACGATTCCAGTTCCAGCACCATCCTTCATCGCAAAGGTCGCCATCCCCGATCTCTTTTCCTTCGCAGTACCAAAACGCCGCGTGCGCCCGAGGCAGCGGTGTCGAGTACACACCGACCACGAGAAGTGCAAGCCCGAGGGCGAGCCAGACGTTCGACAACAGACGATTCATCATGAATACCTCCCAGAGAGGGTGGAAAGAACGACTCACGCGGTCGTTCATCTCACTCGACAACCCACGCGCAATCGCAGTATCGGCTGCACGGAATCATCGGTGTACACTTCCACCGGTCGATTATACCTTCCCGCAACTGCCGATGCGGGTACGCGAATATCAATCCGGATGGTTGCTTTTTGACCAGATTCTACAACTGTACTATTGCCAGTGACTTTGCAGGAACAATCGCGCGTACCACCGACGAGTCGCTTTGGCGCATCCGAAATATTTGTCACGACAATGTCACGCGTAACAACGCTTCCGGCGCGCACGTCGCCCAAGTCGATCTTCGTGTCATCGATCCGAAATGCTTCATTCAATACTAGAGATTTTAGCCTGCTTGTTAGTTCTGAAACGCAGAAAATCGATATTGCGACTGCCAATGCACATATAGCGACATAGTACAAAATCTTTTTTTGAACTGAACGTGATTTTTGCAATGTGACGAAAATGAGTCCGCTAGCCAGCGAGCAATCCAAAGTCAATACCAACCAAAGATTTGTCGCAACTGAACCGAAACATTGGCAGTCCGGTTCTCCAATCCACATTAGCGATGCAGCAACAATTGCAAATAAAATGAAATTGATCGAGCCAATCAAACCAAATATTCTCGGGAATTCTCCTGAAATAAGCCAAAT
Organism: Fimbriiglobus sp.; assembly: GCA_025352235.1. Lineage (GTDB taxonomy): Bacteria > Planctomycetota > Planctomycetia > Gemmatales > Gemmataceae > JALHQU01. The sequence goes on along the minus strand of JANXTU010000334.1, from coordinate 2,705 downwards.
TCCCAAAAACGCTTCCCAACCGATAAGAAATGAACCAAGATTGTCGTTTTGCAACAAAGGATTTTCAAAAGGCAAGTAGATTGGGTCAGAGGATACAGATTTTAGAAAAGCTGCAATCAAAAGAATAATTCCAGCAGTGAGCAACAAACCACTTTGCAGCGTGGAAGCTTTGCTGGGTGCTGGGGTAGTAGTAAGCATGCTAGTGCTACATGACAAGTTTGCCTACACTGTAGTCAAACTCTGCCGTGCCGCAATAGCCGTTGTGCGAAATTTTTCAAATATGAATAATTACCCATGATTTATCAGCAAATTCTAGTTGCAACGCGATCCTGCGAATTTTGACGAGTCTACAACGTCTCTCTCACTCGGCCCTGAAAAAAGCGAGTTCTTTTTTATATATAGCCGTGTTGGGTTGTTTTGCCCATGTAGATTAGTGGTAGGATGAGAAAAATGGGGAGTAGCCAGCCGTGCCGCGTCCTGAGAATTTCAAAGATTGGCAGGACGCCGCTATGGAAGTGACGTCCGTCGCACTCGCTTCTGCGCCATATTTACTCCGCTTCCCGCGTTTCGACGCTCCGCTGACCGCCGGCGTGCGCGAAGCCCGCTTACTAACGCAGGCGCCGTGGGTGCGCTCGCTCGGCAAGCTGGAAATGACCGTGCAGACGGAGGGCTGGAAATTCCCCTCCCCGCCGCCGGAACTCGACCGCCCGCCACGGCCACTCGCGGAGAAGGCGGTCAAGCAGCGATTCCCCGACGCCGGCTTGGTGGCGCACTCGGACCGGGGCAGCCGCAAGGGGGACTGCTACGACCACGCGCCGATGGAGTCGTTCTTCGCAAGCCTGAAGAAGGAACTCGTCCACCACGAAAACGACCCGACCCGCGACGCGGCGAAGGCGAGCCTGTTCGAGTCCATCGAAGTGTTCTACAACCGAATGCGACGACACTCGTCGCTGGGGTACGTCGCCCCGGCGGAGTTCGAATGTTCCGAAAACTCTTAACTGCGCGCCCGTTTTTCGTGGGGAAGTCCAAACGGCCGAAGTCATGGACGAGCCGGTCTACTTCCTGTACTTGCGGCGATTGCAGGACAAGGGCGTCAAAGGCGAACTGTGCTTGTCGTAACGTCCTCGCATCATGGATGCAAACACCATTCGGGCCGGGATGGAATCCCGCCACCGCCTCGGCGTCGAGAAGGTCCTCGCCGGCTGGCAACAGAAGGACGTCGCCGATTTTCTCGGCGTCCACCCCGTCACCGTCGGCGAATGGGTGCGGGCCCACCGCGCGGCCGGGCCCGCCGCCCTCGCCGCCAAGCCGCACCCGGGCCGCAAACGCTTCCACCCCGGCTACCTCCGCGAGTGGCTCGCCCAACGCCAGTACTCCCCGCAAAAGCCGGCCCTGCGGGCCAAGGAACGCGACCCAGACGCCGTGCTCGACTGGCTCCGCGGCCAGTGGCCCGAGCTTTTAAAAAAGCGTTCGCCTACGTCGCCCTGATCGACGAAACCGGCCTCTTCCTCAACCCGCTCGTCCGCCGCACCTGGACCCCGAAAGGGCAGACGCCGGGGCTCGACGCGCGCGGCGGCCAGCGTCACAAAGTCCGCGTCATCGGCGCCATCACCCTGTCGCCGGTCACACGCCGCTTGGGCTTCGACTTCGCCACCGACCCACGCGGCGACTTCGACACGGAGAAGGTCGTCGACTTCCTCCGCGATTTGCTCAAGCACCTGCGCGGCCGGGTCGTCGGGGTCTGGGACGGTGGTGCCAATCACCAAGGTCCGGCGATGCGCGAATTCCTCCGCAAGAATCGCCGGTTGCGGCTCGAACGACTCCCGGCCGACAGCCCGCACCTCAACCCCGTCGAAGCGGTTTGGAGCGGGCTCAAGTACGGCCCACTGGCCAACTTCGTGCCGGCGGACGGGATCGACTTGGACGACCGCATCTTGGATCTCCTGATCGGACTGCGTCTGAATCCAGGATTGTTGCGGCGATTGTGGGACGGCTCGGAACTGCCTTTTCTAATGGGCGTACGACACGGTTTGCAAGTTGACCTTGCGCGGCGGGGGCGACTGTGCGGGAATTGCTCTTGGGGAATCGCCGCAACTCCTGATGGGGGGGCAGGGATGGCTCGCAAACCGATCGTTCGCCCCGAAGTCGAGGTCCAGAAGGCCTACCTCGATGGGGTGGCCAAAAATCTGGCCGACAAGCTCTACGGCCCGAAGGGGCCGCCGCGGGGCACGACGCTGGGTTCGTATGAAACGGCGAGCGCGGCGTTGGCGAAGTTGGCGGAAGTGCGCGTGTCGGCCAAGCCGGTGGAGCGGCGGACGTTGGGGATCGGGTCGGAACGGTGCGCGGAACGAGATGCGGCGGCGGACGCGGACTGGGCGTTGCCGCTGGTCGAACGGAAGGCGACGCCGGCCGGGGTGACGGCCCCGGACTTGGCGGTGGTGATGATGGACGGCGGGCGGCTGCAGATCTTCGACCGGTCGAAGCGGGCGGGCGAGCCGGCGCCGAGTGACAGCCCGATGTCACCGAAGAAGAACGGGGAGCACGGGCGCGAAGACAAGGTGGGTTTGCGGCTGTCGATGGCGAGCAATTCGGGCGGGGCCGACCCGTGCCCGACGCGGCCGGCGCACTTCGTGGACGCGGGTCGGATCGGCCAATTGGTCAAGGAAATCAAGGCGAACGGGCGCGGGGCTGCGTCGGGCGACACG
>JANXTU010000299.1 GCA_025352235.1 Fimbriiglobus sp. | reverse complement strand
CGTCGATGCCCACGCGCCCACCACGCTACCGCGATGTGCTGGACGACTTGGTCGAGCACCTGAGGCAACCGACGCAACCCCCGATAGCGCATGAACCTGTATCATAAGGCTCAATTGGAAAGCACTGAACTTGTCGACAAGTCGAGTTGGAACCAGCCAAGTTCTCAAAGTCACCCTGGACCGTGACGACAAGTTGGAAACTTGTCGCCACGTCAGCAACGGCACTCAGCCTTTGTCCTCGTCGCTTTTCTTCGGGTGGAAGAACAACGCCAGCAGGGCCGCCCCGAGGACCGCCGCGAAGAGGCTGTATTGGAAGACGGCCGGGTAGTTCAAGGATCCATCGTCGGCGGTGTACTCCTTCAACAATTTCCCGCAGGCGAAGTTGGCGACGAACGGCCCGACGCCCAAGATCAGGACGTTGAACAAGCCTTGAGCGCTCGTGCGGACGTCCTTCGGGAAGTACTTGTCTACGAAAATATACACCGTGGCGAAGAAGAAGGCGTAGCAGACGCCGTGCAGCAGGATCACCGCGATGACCGGGGTCTCTTGCGGGAAGAACGCGAACACGGCGAACCGCGCCGCGTGGCCCAAGACGCCGAAGATCATCGTGGTGCGCCAACCAAAGCTTTTCAGCACCCACCCCAGCGAGAGCATCGTCAAGATTTCCGCGACTTGGCCGAGCTTCATCGTCGCCCCGACCCAGTTCGACGGGATGGCGACGCTGTTTTCCAGGAAGCCTCCGGTCCAGAAGAAGTAGCTCTGGTGCACGGCGGCGTCGATGAAGGTGACGAAGAAGAGCACGGCGAGGAACGGCTTTTTCAAAAGCTTCAACGCCTTCAACCAAGCGAAGGAGTCACCGGGCGCGGCGGGCTTCGGCGGCGTGTGCGGCAACAGCAAACTGTACGCCGCCAGCAGCAGCGACGCAGCCCCGGCCACCAAGAAGATGTAGCGCTTGCCCGAGAGCCCCGCCGCCCCGCCGAGGGGGGTGCCGAGCGCGGCGCCGAGCAGGTCGAAGCCCGATTTGCCGGACGCGTTCACCGCCGCCCAGTCGACGAGGATGAAAATGAACGGCCAACTGGCGACGATCCAACCGATGGTGCCCCAGAGCCGCACGGGGCCGAATTGTTTCTCGGGATTCGAGAAGGCCGCGAAGGCGATGGAGTTCGTGATCGAAATCGTCGGGACGTAAAAGACCGAGTGCAGCAGCATCAGGAAAAAGAAGGGCCAGAACGGCGCCAGTGGGCTCGCGGCGTCACCGACGGTTTTACCGTCCGTCTTCGAAGTGACGACGAACGTCACGACCGGCTTCTTGGCCGCGTCGAGTTTGTCGTAGTCCGCCCAATATTTCGTCGCCTTTTCCCCGCCCGCGGTCACGTTCCCAATCGCCGCCGACGTCCCGTCCGCCATTCTGCCGACGCCGTCGGTTTCCTGCGCGCCCCGCCCCGTCAACATCGCATCGGTGAACGACCCCACGTCGGTGCCCAACGGCGCTTGCAAAAAGAACAGCCCGATGATCGCCGCGCCGCCGATGAGGTGGCTGACGGCGAGGAACTTCTCGGCGGCGAATTTGCGATCGACAATCTGCGTGCTGAAGAACAGGGCGACCAAGGCGCCGATGTTGAACGCGCCGAAGACGAAGCCGTTCATCCACCACTCGGGGAACTTCAACCCTTGGACGTAGGGGAAGCCCAGTTCGAACCACGCCCCCCAGATGAAGAACTGCAGGAACATCATCAGGCTGAGTTTGAACATAAGGCCCGGCGCGGGCGCCGGGGAACCCGGGAACGATGCGACGGCGGGAGGGGCGGCCATGCGAACGGCACTCCGAAAGTGGGGGGGGGCAATGCGCAGAATGGTAATTCCATCGCCGGGCCACGGCAATCGGAAACCGCCCGACCCGCGTATAATTTTTGAGATGCAGCCGCGCCCCACCCACTTGATCTTCGATTTCGACGGCACCTTGGCCGACTCGTTTGCGTCGTCGGTGGCCATCTTCCAGCGCATTGGCCCCGGTTTGGGTTTGAAGCCGCTGCCCGATCCGGAGCGGGTGCGCTCGATGCCGACCCGGCAATTGCTCAAGGAAATCGGCGTGAGTTTTTGGAAGCTCCGCCGCGTGGTGAAAGCCTACCAAGCTGCGGCTGCGGACGTGGCCCACGACTTGAAACTCTTCTCCGAATGGCCCGCCGTATTGAGGACCTTGCACGCCCGCGGACTCACGCTCGGGATCTTGTCGTCGAACCGGGAAGACGTGATCCGAACTTGCCTGCGCGCCAACGGCGTCGAAGATTTGTTCGCATCCGTGGTGGGTTACCCGAAGCTCTTCGGCAAAGCCAAGGCGTTGCGTCGGATTCTGAAAAGCCGCGATTTGGACCGCGCTGAGGTCCTGTACGTCGGCGACGAAACCCGCGATCTTGAAGCGGCCCACAAAGCGAACGTGCCCGTCGTCGCGGTCGGTTGGGGCTTTCAACGCCCGGATATTTTGCGAGAACTCGCACCGACGTATGCGGTGAACTCGCCCGGGGAATTGCTGGCGTTGCTCGCCCCCCCTTCCAGCGGGGTCCAACTAAAATAGGATAATCTCGTGTGGTTCTCCCGCGCGGCGGCGACCCGCCCACCCACACGACCCACCGATGTCCTGTTGAGGTTCCGATGACCCCTCCCGCCGGGCTTGATGCCCCGCCGCTCGCCCCATCCGCCAACGGCAAACACACCTACCAAGAAGTCGAGAGCATCACGATCCGCTTCGCCGGCGACTCCGGCGACGGTATGCAACTCGCCGGTACGCAGTTCACCAACACCTCGGCCCTCGTCGGCAACGACATCGCCACCTTCCCGGACTTCCCCGCCGAAATCCGCGCCCCCGCCGGCACCCTCGCCGGTGTATCCGGATACCAGCTCCACTTCAGCAGCACGCGAATTTATACGCCCGGCGACGTGCTCGATGCCCTCGTCGTCATGAACCCGGCCGCGCTCAAGACCAACCTGCACGACCTGAAAAAGGGCGGCATTCTGGTCATCAACACCGACGCTTTCGGCCAGAACGACCTCGACAAAGCCAAGTATAAAGTAAACCCGCTCGACAACGGTAGCCTCACCGGGTACCGGCAGATCCGCGTCTCGGTGTCCAAACTCACGCGCGAAGCCGTGAAGGAGTGCGGTCTGTCGCCGCGCGAACAAGACCGCTGCAAGAACTTCTTCGCACTGGGCCTCGTCTACTGGATGTACGAGCGCCCCCTCGAACCCACCATCAAGTGGGTGAAGGACAAATTCGGCCGCAAGCCCGAACTCATGCCGGTGATGGACGCGAATACCCGGGCCTTAAAGGCCGGGTACAACTACGGCGACACCGTCGAAGTGATGCCGGTGCAGTACACCGTCGGCAAAGCGAAGATCGAACCGGGCGTTTACCGCAAGATCACCGGCAACGAAGCCATCGCCATCGGATTGGTCGCCGCGGCCCACAGCGCGAACAAAACGCTGGTCTACTCCGGCTACCCGATCACACCGGCCAGTTCCGTCCTCGAAGATTTGTGCAGCGTCGAGATGCGCCGGCACGGCGTGAAAACGCTGCAAGCAGAAGATGAAATCGCCGCCTGCGGCATCGCCATCGGCGCCAGTTTCGGCGGGGCCATCGGTGTCACCGGCACCAGCGGCCCCGGTATCTGCTTGAAGTCCGAAGCCATCGGCTTGGCCGTGATGACCGAACTCCCGCTCGTCATCATCGACGTTCAACGCGGTGGCCCGAGCACGGGTCTGCCGACAAAGACGGAGCAGGCCGATCTGCTGCAAGCGATGTTCGGCCGTAACGGCGAAAGCCCGGTGGCCATCATCGCCCCGCAATCGCCGGTCGATTGTTTCGACATCGCCTACGAGGCCGTGCGGATCGCCACGCAGTTCATGTGCCCCGTCTTCTTGCTGTCCGACGGCTATTTGGCGAACGGCTCCGAGCCGTGGAAACTGCCCGATTCGACGAAGCTGCCGAAGATCGAAATCACCCACCCGACCGGCCCGAACAGCGACGGCTGGAACGGCCCCGGCCACGAAGTCGGCGAAGGCGCCGCGAGCAAGTACCTCCCGTACAAACGGGACAAGTACCTGAGCCGCCCGTGGGCCATCCCCGGCACGCCGGGCTTGGAGCACCGCATCGGCGGCATCGAGAAACAGGACACGACCGGCAACATCAACTACGAGCCGGCCAACCACGAGCACATGGTCCACACGCGCTGGCAGAAGATCGAGAACATCGCACTGACGATCCCCGATCTCGAAGTGACCGGCGATGCCGACGCGGAGCTTCTGCTCATCGGCTGGGGCGGCACCTACGGCAGCATCTTTACGGCGGTCGAACGGGCCCAGCGCAAAGGGTTGAAGGTGGCGAGTGCGCACCTGCGGTATCTAAACCCGATGCCGAAGAACACCGAAGCCGTGCTGAAACGATTTAAGAAGGTGCTGGTGCCGGAACTCAACACGGGGCAGTTGTGCTGGCTGCTCCGGGCCAAGTACTTGGTGGATGCCAAAGGGTTGAACAAGGTGCAGGGGCGGCCGTTCTTGATCAGCGAGATTGAAGCCGCCATCACCGAACATCTAGCCTGAGCGACAATCGGGTTCATGCCAGCGCGAGCAGCGACAGCGTCGAATCGGCCAAGAACGAAACGATTTCGGCGTGCCGCAGCCTCAAAAGCGATGCGACATCGGGCGTGGAGCAATTGCCGATGCGGAGCCAGACGACCTTCGGCGGATGCCCGAGCAACAGGGCTCGCTGAGCGAAGTCAATGTCCTTCGACACGATGGCGTCATTGCTCGCGGAGGCAAAAGTCCAGACGGCAGGATCGGACGCGGTGGCCATACCGAACGAGCGGACGTGGGCCGAACCGGGGAAATCCTGCAACAGAATGGCCGGCAGCCGGGGTGACAGGTTTTGGTCGATTAGGAGTTTCACGCGGCCGGTATGACGCGCAGTCGATGCTCGCGGTCGGCGGCGAATGCTAAGCAAGCACGGATATCCTCGGCCGTGAGATCGGGAAAGTCGGCGAGGATTTCGTCGGGTGTCATGCCGCCGGCGAGGTATTCCAAAACGTCCCGAACCGTCATCCGCAACCCGCGGATGCAGGGCTGGCCGCTCCGCTTGTCGGGCTCAATGGTGATGATTTCCGAATAGTGCATGACCAAAGCCTACCTCCGAGATTCGACCGAGTCAATCCGTTGGAACGTCACCCGCTGGGTGATTGAATAAGTTATCCCGTACTTTCTCTTCTGGAACCCGAACCCATGTCCGCCACTCCCCTCCCCACCCTGACGGCCAAAGACCTGACCACGGACCAAGAAGTCCGCTGGTGCCCTGGCTGCGGGGATTACTCCATCCTCGCCCAAATGCGCAAGGCACTCACTTCGGTGGGCATCGCACGCGAGAACCTCGCGTTCGTCTCGGGCATCGGCTGCTCCAGCCGCTTCCCCTACTACATGAACACCTACGGCTTCCACACCATCCACGGACGGGCGCCGACGTTCGCCACCGGCTTGCGCCTCGCCAACCCCGACCTGCAAATCTGGATGGTCACCGGCGACGGCGATGGTCTGAGCATCGGCGGTAACCACTTGATGCACGTGCTCCGGCGCAACATCGACATCAAAATCCTCCTCTTCAACAACGAGATCTACGGGCTGACGAAGGGCCAGTACAGCCCGACGAGCCGCAAGGGCACCCCGACCAAGACCAGCCGGACGGGGTCCGTGGAAACGCCGATCCGCCCTTTGAGCTTGGCCCTCGCCGCCGAAGCCACCTTCGTCGCCCGCACCGTCGACGTGGACATCCAGCACCTCACGGCCACCCTGCACCGCGCCGCGGCGCACAAGGGGACGGCGTTCGTCGAGATCTACCAGAACTGCAAAATCTTCAACGATGAAGTGTTCGCCTACGCCACCGACAAAAGTGTGAAGGCCGACAACCTGCTGTACGTCGAACACGGCAAGCCGATGATCTTCGGCAAGAACCGCACCAAGGGCATCCGGCTGAACGGCCTGACGCCGGAAGTCGTCGAAGTCGGCAAAGATTGCGGCCCGGACGACCTGCTCATCCACGATGAGAAGTGCGACGACCCGACACTGGCGACGCTGCTCAGCCGGATGGTCGGCCCCGAGTTCCCGGAAGTCATGGGCGTCTACCGCGCCGTCCGCCGGCCGACCTACGACGAGCAGCAAATCGCGCAGATCGACGAGGCCGTGGCCAAAAAGGGCAAAGGGAAAGTGGCCGACCTGTTCAAGTCCGAAGACATGTGGACGGTGGTGTGAACTAGGGAATATCCACGACTTCGCCGCCGGCGCGGGTGGCCAGTGCCGGCAGGATCGCGGCGGCGGAGTAACTCAGGAACCGCACCGAGCCGTCGGCGAACAGGAAATTGGCCCCGCCGGGGTGCAGGCTCCAAAAGTGGTTGCTGTCGCACGGGTTCTCGATCCGGCCGGGGCCGAACGGGAACGGCCCCCGGCAGCGCCCTTCGTCGTACGATTTGAGCGCCCCCATCGACGTGGCCCGTTCATAGCCGTCGAAGTCCCAAGCCAGAAATAGAATCCCCGGATTGTACCAGGACCCCACGAACAGGCGACCCGCCGGCGTCCGCTCCCCGACGGCCGCGGTTTGGCTCGTCCCGTCCGTGATGTCCGTCAAGCGGACCCCGCGCAAGCCGCAAATGACCCCCCATTGGTCGCCGTCCTTGAGCGGCAGTTTGATGACTCCCCCCATCACCCCCATGTAGGATGAATACGCGGCCGTGTACCCTTGGTCGTCGGTGATCGGGGAGGTCAAGCGACCGTCCGCCGGGCAAATGTACGTTCGGATCACCGTCTTCAAACCGATGTGGGGCGGGTCGTTGAATCGGTCGGGATCCAAGCGCGACGCCTCGACGGTCCTGCGGTGGAGGTCGTCTTGCTCGATGTAAGGCAACAGCGTGACCATCCAATTGATGTAGTTATTCCCCACCTTCGTCTGGCTCGGCGGCAGCGTCCCGTGCGCGGACTCGTAGCTGTGCATCCCCAAGCCGATCTGGCGCACGTTGTCGAGGCAGCGCATCTGGCTCGCCCGACCGCGAATCCCTTGGACCGCCGGCAGCAAAAGCCCCATCAGCAATCCCAGGATGCCGATGACGACCAAGATCTCGACCAAGGTCACCCCCGGCCGCTTCGAAATGGCGTTCATGGCATACTCCGATTCCGCCGGCGGCGGATGAACACGATGGCGGAAGCCAAGGCGAACGCTAGGATCGCCGCTTCGATGCAAATGCGGGACAACGACCGCGGCTCGGTGGTGCTGGGGGTGTTGAATTCGGCGAATTCGTCGTCCGCCGCGGGGATTTGTATCCGGAGGAGTGGCTCTTCTTTGCCGCTCTTTTGCCACTGCTTATCGACGGGGTATTGGACGCCCAGGATTTCGTTCTCCAGAATTGTGCCGTCCGGAAACGATGGCAACACGAACGTGCCCGCCGGGATGGGCGTGTTGACCCGGACGTCCCGGAGTGTGGCGGCGCTTTCGTCGTAGCGGTCCCCGTCCCAACTACGGTTCACGCATCGCATCGGGACGTGGACCCCAGGCGCCGGTTCGGCAAATTCGACGATCTCCGATTCGAACCGGCATGGCTTTTTGCCAAACACCATTTCGATTTTTCGGACAAGGTGGTTGCGACTCCGATCGAGCCAAATGACATATTTGACTTCGCCGTGCTGCTTGCTTTGGAGCGCCGTTGTAAGACGGATGCACGGCACGCCGTTCAAGTCGTCCTTTTTCACCCGGGGGGCCGACTTGCCGAGTTCCAAAAATCGATCCAATGGCACTTGGCCCCCATCGGGGAGATGGAGATCGATCAGCATCTGACTCCAAACATCGCACAGGCCGATCGAATCCGTCGGTTTGTAAACGCGGGCCAAGTGTTGTCGAACGCCCTTGGAATCCTTTGCGATTCCGACCTGCTTCAATTCGGAGTCCTTGTTCAGCCAATCGCTCGTTCCGCCAGAATTTGTATTGGCATGAACTCGCACATCGTCACCGGATCGCCAATAACTGGCGTCGATGACATTCGGACGCGGGGGCTGGATCCCATCGCATTTGATTTTCGCGGAGAAAGTCCGAATGGCTTCGCGGCCCGAGTGATGGGCGGTCTTTGCCGAGTCGAGGGTATCGTCGGCGTTTGCATCCGCCGGATTGAACAAGCTTGCCGCGACGAGGCAGGCGATGAACCGGAATTGGAACATGATCCGACATCTCTGGGGTTCCGTCTTTCCCCAAGCACAATAACCCGCCGGTGGACCCCGGTCAAAGAGAATCCCCGATGAATGCCGAACGCACCGGCCGTTGCCCGCGGGACGGGCTTCCGCATTGTCCTGCCCGGTCACTCGCCTTGTAACACTTCGCGGCGTCGGAGGTCTTGCAGGCGTTTCAACCCGCCGCAGCGCTCGAGATAACCGTTGAAATCGGCCGGGCCGTGGATGTATTCTTGCAAGAATAATTCAAACGCGGCGGGGTCCCGTTCGGCGTCGCGCCACATTCGCAGATGGTCTTCGTCCGACGCGTATTCGCCGGGCATGTTGCCGGGGTAACTACCGAAGGGTACTTCGCAGACGGCGTCGACGCACAAGAACGGGATCTGCGTCGCGTGCGGGTCGCGCCGCATCGACTCGTGCGGCACCAGTCGTTCGCAGGTGAGGATGAGCCGCTTGGCGGCGCGGGCGAGTTCGAGATCGGCGACGGACGTCCCGCGGAACCGGCCGTTGCCGAAGCGGTCGGCCTCGTGGACGTGGATCGCGGCGACGTCCGGGTAGAGGGCCGGGAGCGCCGCGAGCGTCTCGCCGGTGAACGGGCAATTGATCGTTTTGGCCGGGCTGTATTTCATCGTGTCGGTGCCCAACATCGACCGTGTCGGCACGAACGGCACCCCCATCGACGCGGCCGTGAAACGCAGGGCGAGGGCGTAGTTCGACCACTCGACGGTTTCGACCGCGCCGGACTGCAAGACGCGACGGGCGTGCGGCGACAACCCGCGTGCTTCGAGGCCGACGACGTAGGAAATGTCGACTCGGGCCAACGTCTGCCCACGGCCGGTGAGGTTGCCGGCGCAGAGGATTTCGAAGTCGTGGGTCGAGGTGTGCCCGGCGAAACCGAGGTTCTGCTTGCGCTGCCGGAGGATTTCGTGGAGGATGGCTGTCGGGATGCGGTTGACGCCGAAGCCGCCACTACAGAAGTAGGAACCGTCCGGGACGAAGCGCCCCACCGCTTCGGCGACGGACATGACCTTGTCGACGAGCGCCCGCGGCTTGAGGGCGAACGCCCGCCGAGCGGTGTCGGAGCCGGGATCGGTATAGAGCTTCGGAGTTTCCGGTTCCAAGGTATTCACCCACTTGCGACATCGCTTTTTTAATATTGAGTTAATGATCAGAATCATAGCCGATTGATTTTGGAATGCTAATTCAATTCACTCTGCGAAGTTTGGGCCTGAAAAACCGCATCCTGTACAATCTACCCCATGACTCACGACTGGGACGCCATCGTTGTCGGCGGCGGGGCCGCCGGATTGTTCGCCGCTATTTTCGCGGCGGAGCGAGGGCGGCGCGTCCTGCTCCTCGAAAAGGGCCGCAAGGCCGGCGTCAAGATCCTCATGTCCGGCGGCACGCGCTGCAACATTACGCACGACTGCGACAACCGCGGCATCGTCGAAGCTTTTGGCCCCAACGGCCGCTTCCTCCACTCCGCCCTCGCTGCGTTCGGCCCCAAAGATGTACTCGCCTTTTTCCACGCCGAAGGGGTGATGACGAAGGTCGAGGACACCGGCAAGATCTTCCCCGTCAGCGATCGCGCCGTCGATGTGCTCGACGCCATTCTGCGCCGGCTCGACCGCAGCCGGGCCAAGCTCGCCCTCGCCGAACCGGTGCTCGCGGTCGAGAAGCTCGTCGACGGCAGCTTCCGCGTTTCCACGGGCACACGGCAACTTACTTGCGAGCATCTGCTCATCACAACGGGCGGATTGTCGTATCCCGGCTGCGGCACCACCGGCGACGGCTACGGCTTCGCCCGGCAGTTCGGCCACACCGTTACCGCGACGCGGCCGGCGCTCGTACCCCTCACCGTGAATGCGGCTTGGGTGCCCGAACTGAAGGGGATCACGGTGCCGCACGCGGGGCTGAAAGTCTACGACCCCGCGAACAAGCTGCTCGATGCGCGGAAGGGGTCGATGCTCTTCGCCCACTTCGGGCTGACTGGCCCGGCCCCGCTCGATGTCAGCCGGGCCGTTAGTGGGCACACAACGCCGAATCAACTGACGCTCGAAATGGACTTCCTGCCGGGCGAGACGGAAGTCGGTTTCGACGAGTTCCTGAAGGTCGAAACGCTGGCGCAGGGGAAGAAGCAACTCGCGGGGGTGATGGCCGAGCGACTGCCGCGGCGCATCTGCGATGCGATGCTGGCGCAGGCCGAGATGCCCGCGGATCGCAAGGCGGCGGCCCTGAGCAAAGTCGACCGGCAGAAGCTCGCGGCGATGGCGAAGCGGATGCGCGTCCCGCTGCGCGGCACCCTCGGCTTCGAGAAAGCGGAGGTGACGGCCGGCGGCGTGAGCCTAGACGAAGTTGATTCCCGGACGATGCAGAGCAAGATTCAACCGGGACTGTTCTTCGCGGGGGAGGTGCTCAACTTGGACGGGTGGATCGGCGGGTACAACTTCCAGAGCGCGTGGAGCACGGGGTACTTGGCGGGGACCCGTTTATGATGCGGTGTCGCCCGAGTTATTTGGCAGCGGAACCGAGCGGACGCGAATTTCGACTCCATCGCCCGACCGTTTGATCACAACAAGGAATGGCGGATTCAAATCGGGATCGGCGGCGAGAAGTTGCTGGAGGCTCTCGATCGTGAATTGAGCGTCGACGTGTCCGGGTCGGAGATAGACGATGCCGACGAAGGGCAAGCCCTGCGGGATTGTGAGTATGCCGAAGTCGGCATCGTGTGAGAGTACGATCCGGCCTTCCGCCGTGGCTCGGGTCAAAACCTCAATGTCCGATACGCCCGCCAGACCGAGCAAGGCGATAACGACGACCGAGAATCCCTCCCCGCGCAGAAACGCGACCACTCCGGCGTGGATGTTCTGATCAGCAAGAATCGAGAATTCGCGGATTTTCACGCGACACTTGCGGTCAGGCCGAGGTCGCTTTTGAGGGTGGCAGCCGCGAATTGGATGGCGTGCCGCACGTCCTCCTCATTCAAGAAAGGATAATTGCGGACGATCTCGACGACGGAACCGCCCGACACGATCAATTCAAGGATGAACTCGACGCTGATCCGAGTGTCGCGGATAATGGGCTTGCCACCAAAGATTTCGGGATCGGATACGATGCGGTCGAACATGGCAAAAGTCCTCGGTTGCTACAGCATAGTATAATACCGGTAATCTCCGGCCGGATCACGGGACCGGCAAGCGGTCTAGTACGCGCTGCAAAATCGCGTCGGGTTTCAATTCCTCGGCTTCGGCTTCGTAACTCAGGATCACGCGGTGTCGCATCACGTCGGCGGCGGTGTTCTTCACGTCTTCGGGCGTCACGTAGGTGCGGTCGTCGAGGAAGGCGTGGGCTTTGCTGGCCCGCAGCAGCGCGACCACGGCGCGGGGGCTGGCCCCGGTCTGGATCAGCGGGGCGATGTCGAGCCCGTACTCGGCGGGTTCCCGCGTCGCGCGGACGATGGCCACGATGTAATCTTTGATCTTCGCATCGACGTGTTGGGCATCGACGGCCGCGCGCAAGGCGGCGAGATCCTCGGCCGCGAGGACCGGTTCCACGGCGGTCGTGGCGTCGACGCTGCCCATGCGGTCGAGGATCGCGCGTTCGTCGTCCCGGCTCGGGTAGTCGATCAACACCTTCAACATGAACCGGTCGACCTGTGCCTCGGGAAGAGGGTAAGTCCCCTCTTGATCGATGGGGTTCTGTGTGGCGAGCACGAAGAAAGGCCGCGGCAGCGGAAAGGTGCCGTCGCCGATGGTGACCTGGCGCTCTTGCATCGCTTCGAGCAGGGCGGATTGCACCTTGGCCGGGGCGCGGTTGATTTCGTCGGCGAGGATCACGTTGGCGAAGATCGGCCCCTTCTTGACGCTGAAGTCGCCGGTACGCGGGTTGTAAATCTGCGTGCCCAAGATGTCGGCGGGTAACAGATCCGGGGTGAACTGGACGCGGGAAAATTGGAGGTGCAGCGCCGCGCTAACGGTGCGAATGGCGAGCGTCTTCGCCAAGCCGGGGACGCCCTCGAGCAGGACGTGGCCGTCGGTGAGCAAGCCCATGAGCAACCGGTCGACGAGTCGCCGTTGGCCGATCAACACCGATTCGACGGTGCGGTAAAACGGGTCGAGCTTGGGACGGAGTGGGGGCGAGGCCATCGTTCCGAACTCCGCGTCTGCGACGAATACCTTGACGCCATGATAACGAAAAAAGCCCCCCGCGAGAAAGGGAGGTCGGCATTGGCGCCACCGGCGACGAGTACCGATCCGGTGGAACTGTGAAAGGGTTTGCTTGCGATTGCGCGCCGGGCGTATCCGAAAGACTCGCGGATGGTGAAACAAAAAATGCCGGGCCGGAGGGAATCCCCTCGCGGCCCGGCGCGGCGCGTTGTTCTGCAAAGATTCTACCGCAGCCGTGGCGCGGCGGCCTTCGCGCCCGTGCGCAGAGCCGGATCGAGGTCAAAGCGATCCAAGTTCATCACTTTGGTCCACGCCGAAACGAAGTCCGTGACAAACTTCGGCTGCGCGTCTTCGCTGGCGTACACTTCGGCGATGGCCCGGAGTTGCGAATTCGAACCGAACACTAGATCGACGGAACTGGCCGTCCATTTGACTTTGCCGGTCTTGGCGTCGCGTCCGTCGAAGAAGTATTCGCAGACGGTGGACTTTTTCCACTCGGTGTTCATGTCGAGCAGGTTCACGAAGAAATCGTTCGACAGCGTTTCGGGGCGCTTGGTGAAGACGCCGAGTTGCGAGTTCCCCGCGTTGGCATTGAGCACCCGCATGCCGCCGACGAGCACGGTCATCTCCGGGGCGGACAGGGTGAGCAAATCCGCTTTTTCCACCAACGTCATCTCGGCGGGGCGGGTCAGATCCCGGCTAAAGAAGTTACGGAAGGCGTCGTTCTTGGGCTCGAGCACTTCGAATGACTTGGCGTCGGTCTGTTCCTGAATCGCGTCCGTCCGGCCCGGTGCGAAGGGAACCGAGACTTCGTTCCCGGCTTTCTTCGCCGCTTGTTCGATCGCGGCGCACCCGCCGAGGACGATGGTGTCCGCGAGCGAGACCTTCTTGCCGCCGTCCAGCGACTTGTTGAAATCGACCTGAACCTTCTCGAGGATCGCCAACACTTTGGCGAGTTCGTCCGGCTGGTTCGCCTTCCAATCTTTCTGCGGGGCCAAGCGGATGCGTGCCCCGTTGGCACCGCCGCGTTTGTCGGTGCCGCGGTAAGTCGACGCGGAGGCCCACGCCGTCGAAACCAATTGGGACGTGGACAATCCCGAGTCGAGCAGCTTTGCCTTGAGCGCGGCGATGTCGGCTTTGTCGATCAGTTTATGATCGACGGCCGGGACGGGATCTTGGAACAACTGCGGCTTGGGGACCGTTGGCCCGAGGAGGCGGCTGACCGGGCCCATGTCGCGGTGCGTCAGTTTGTACCAGGCTTTGGCGAACGCGTCGGCGAACTCTTTTGGGTTCTCGTGGAAGCGCTTCGAAATCTTCAGGTAGGCCGGGTCCGTCTTCAGGGCGATGTCGGTCGTGAACATGATCGGGGCGTGCGATTTCTTCGGGTCGTGGGCATCCGGCACGGTGCCTTGGGCCGTCTCGTCGGTCGGGGTCCACTGCTGAGCGCCCGCCGGGCTCTTGGTCAGTTTCCACTCGTAGTTGAAGAGGTTGTTGAAATAGCTGTTCGACCACTTCGCCGGGGTCGAGGTCCACGCGCCTTCCAAACCGCTGGTGATCGTGTCGCCACCTTTGCCTTTGCCGAAGCTGTTCTTCCAACCGAGGCCGAGTTCTTCGATGCCCGCCCGCTCCGGTTCCGCTCCGACGTTTTTATCCGGGTTGGCGGCGCCGTGCGCTTTACCGAGCGTGTGACCACCGGCGATGAGGGCGACGGTTTCTTCGTCGTCCATGGCCATGCGGCCGAAGGTTTCGCGGATGTCTTTGGCCGCGGCCATGGGGTCCGGCTTCGCATTCGGCCCTTCCGGGTTCACGTAAATCAAGCCCATCTGCGTAGCGCCCAGGGGCTGTTCGAGCTTGCGGTCGCCGGTGTGCCGCTTGTCGTCCATCCACTTGGTCTCGGGCCCCCAGTAGACTTCCGAATCGGGTTCGAACGCGTCGACGCGGCCGCCGGCGAACCCGAACGTCTTAAAGCCCATCGATTCCAGCGCGCAATTCCCGGTGAGGATCATCAAGTCGGCCCACGAAATCTTCTTGCCGTACTTCTGCTTGATCGGCCAGAGCAACCGGCGGGCTTTGTCGAGGTTGGCGTTGTCGGGCCAACTGGCGACGGGCGCCAAACGGATGATGCCCGAAGCGGCCCCGCCCCGACCGTCGGTGACGCGGTAAGTGCCCGCGCTGTGCCACGCCAACCGGATCATCAGCGGTCCGTAGTGACCGTAGTCGGCCGGCCACCAATCTTGGGACGTGGTCAGCGACTTGGTGATGTCTTTCTTCAAGGCGTCCAAGTCGAGTTTCTTGAACTCCGCGGCGTAGTCGAAATCGTCGCCCATCGGGTTGCCGTTCGCCGTGTTTTTGTTCAACACCTGCAACTTCAACTGATTCGGCCACCAGTCTTTCGCGCGGTACTGGGCGGCTCCGGCCTCCGCCGGTTTCGGCTCTTCGCCGGGCGCATTCAGTACCGGGCATTTGGAGATGTCGTCGCGGACCGGTTTGGCGACGGGCTTGGCGGGCGTCGGCGTTTGGGCGATCCCCGTGAGGGTCGCCAAACCGACGAGTGAAGCTGAGAGAACATGTCTGAGCACGGGAATTCTCCGCGGTGTGGGAAAGGTGCGGCGGTCTCGAACCGCTGATCAGATGATACCGGATCGAAGGCGATTCTTCCAAGGCGGTTGCGGATAGTATCGATAGCCGCCAGCTATGGACTACGCATTTCCCATTGTCCGACACTAGAATGGTCACAATCATTGTTTGAAGGTGGCCCGCATGGAACTCCAGCAACTCCGCTATTTTCTGGCCCTCGCCCGGCTCGGCAACTTCACCCGGGCGGCGGAAGCGTGCCACGTCGCGCAGCCGACGTTGAGCCAGCAGATCGGCAAACTCGAACGGGAACTCGGGACTCCCCTGTTCGATCGCCTCGGCCGCGCGTCGGAACTCACCGCAGCAGGGCGGGCGCTGCGCGAGCGCGTCGAGCAGGCGTTGGCAATCCTTGACGACGCCAAGGAAAGCGTCTGCGCCGATTCCGTCGCTGGTCGTTTGACGGTCGCGGCTTTGCCGACCATCGCTCCGTATTTGCTGCCGGAGGCGTTGATCCGCTTCGCCGCGGCGAACCCATCCGCGAAGTTGGAAGTGCGCGAAGAAACCACGGCCGACTGCCTCGCCGGGTTGACGGCGGGCGAGATCGACCTCGCCGTGTTGGCGCTGCCGATACGCGGCGACCACCTCGATTCGCAAACGCTGTTCACCGAAGAATTGTTGCTGGCCGTGCCGGCCGCGCATCCCTTGGCCGCGAAGCCGCAGGTAAGGTTGAAAGATTTGGCCGACGAGCCGTTCGTGCTACTGCACGAAGCCCATTGCCTGAGCGGGCAAGCCATGAGTTTCTGTGCCCGGCACGCGCTCGCGCCCCTTGTCACGGCCCGGTTGCACCAACTCGGCACCGTGCTGGAACTCGTCCGTCTCGGGCAGGGAGTCTCGTTGGTCCCCGCGATGGCGATGGCCCGGGCGCCCCACCCCGGCGTGCTGACGCGGTCGCTCTCCGGTGAGAAACCGACGCGGACCATCGCCGTTGTCTGGAGTCGTCTGCGCTTCCACGGGCCGCTGCTGAAAGCGTTCCTGCGGCAGTTGGCCGACGCAGGCTGAACCCTCGTTATTTCTGCGCCACTTCCGCGTCCTTCACGAGTTCCGCGACGGCTTTGTCGATGGTATCGTTGCCGGGACTGCCGATCCATTTGTAACGGATGACGCCCTTGTGATCGAGCAAATAGATAGTCGGAAAGGCGCGGATGCGGTACTTCTTCGCGGCGGGGTTCTTCTCGCCGGCATCCCACCAATGCGACCACGGCATCGGTTCCTTCTCCAAGAACTCGGTCAGGGTCACCTTCTCGGAATCGACGCTGACGCTGACGAGCGCGAAGGGCTTCTTCTCCAAGTTCTTCACCATCTCGCGCTCGTGCGGGATCATCGCCCGGCACGGGGGGCACCACGTCGCCCAGAAGTCGAGCATCACGACTTTGCCTTTGGCTTCGGAGAGTTTGACTTTCTTGCCGTCGAGCAGGGTCGTCTCGATTTCCGGCGCGGGCTGACCGACCGTGAGGAACTTGATGGCCCGGATGTTTTCGAGTTGCGCGGCGGCTTCCTTGGCGACGGTACTGGTGCCGACCTTCGCATTCGGCGCTTCCGCCACCGCTTTGTTGAGGAAAGTCGTCGCCGCAGCAATCATTTCGTCGATTTTCTTCGCATCGGCGCCGTCGTCGATCAGCTCGGCAGCCGCGGTGCCGAGGTACAGCAGGGCGATACCTTTCACTTCCTTGTCGGCCGACGTCTCCGCCGCCGCTTCGAGGAATTTCTTCCCGGCGGGGCCGGCCTTGCCGATCACGGGCAAGACGGCTTTGACCTTCGGATTCGACGCGTGATGCTCGGCGATGATGGCGACGGCGTCGGCCATTTCCTTCCCGGCGCCGTATTGCCCGGCTTTCTCGATCACGAACAGCGCCGCGGCGAAACCGGTGGCGTCTTTGGGCTCTTCCTTGGCCAGTTCGATGGCGCTCTGCGACGAGATGATCGCCTGCTCTTTCATTTCCACTTGGATACCCCGGCGGTCGGCATCGTCGGCTTTCTCGAAACGCTTTTTGAGGTCGGCCATCTCTTCGTCGAATCGTGACTGGAGCTTGGCCAGTTGTTCGGCGCGGGCGCCGTCCGGTTCGGGTTTCTTGTCGTCGGCGAAGACCGCGACGAAAGCGGATGTCACACAAACCGCAGCGAATAGCGATCGCATTGGCCGGCTCCTGATCTATCGGATTGGGCGCTCGGTAGGCGCCGAATGATTACAATACTACGAACCGTTTTCCGCCGCGCGAGGAATCCCGATGCGTACCCCGTTCTGGCTGCTCTTGCTGTTCGCGATGGCGATCCCCTGCTCCGCCGCATCCGCCGAGGGCGAAGGGGCGAAAGTATACAAGGCGGCGGTGCCGTCGGTCGTCTGGGTGCATTCGAAGCGCGACAAGGGTTTGGCCACTGGCAGCGGCACGCTGATCGACAAAGAGCGCCGGCTGGTGCTGACGAACTACCACGTCGTCGAAGAGAACCCCACGGCCAAGGTCTTCTTCGCGGTGCTGCGCGATGGGCAACCGGTCGCCGAGAAGGATTATTACATCGACCGCGCCCGCCGCTTGTCGATCACCGGAAAGGTCATCCTCTACAGCAAGAAGGCTGATCTCGCGCTGATTCAACTCGACGCGCTGCCGGAGAAAATCGAGGCCGTGCCGTTGGCCACGGGGAGTCCGGAAGCCGGCTCGAATACTCATGCGATCGGCAACGCCGGGAAATCCGGCGCGCTGTTCGGATACATCAAAGGGACCGTCCGCGCGGTCTATCAGAAGCAGTGGAAGGCGGAGATCTCGCCCCGGCGCGTGTTGACCTTCGATGCGAAAGTCGTGGAAACCGACTCCCCGACGAACCCCGGCGATAGCGGCGGCCCGCTGCTCAACGACAAGGGCGAACTCATCGGCGTCACCGAGGGCGGCGCTTTGAACGCCCAATTGCTGAGCACCTTCGTCGACGTCTCGGAGGTCAAGAAACTGCTGGAATCGAAGGCCGTGCGCGATTTGAAAGTCGAGAAGCCGGTCGTGAAGGAGGTCCGCGAGAAGGCGCTGACCGTCAAGGACGAGGCCAAGTTGTTCGGCCCGGAGGCCATCAAAGCCGCGGATGCGGCGCTCGCGGAGTTGTTCAAAAACAAAGTCGACGTGATGATCGAAACTTACCCGAGCGGCCCGATGGAAAAGCAGGAGGCACTGAAGGCCGCGACCGGCGACAAGCGCACGGCGCTCTTCCGCGAATGGACGCACTTCCGCATGGACAAACTCGACGTCACTGGCTTCGGCATCCTGATTTGTTCCGACCCGAAGTCGCTCTACGTCGACCTGTCCCCCGACCTGCTGAAGCAGTATCCGAAAGATTTCGAGTTGAAAGTGCGGGACGCCATCTTGAAAGGGATGAAAGACGGCAAACCCGACGAGGGCTTGAAAGCCGCCGTGCAGTTGATCGTCGAGACCAAGCCCAAGGGGAAATGATGGCGAACCCGATCCTCGTTTTCTGCGACGATTTGATCTTCACGAGCAAGATCACCGCGACGGCCCGCGCCAAGGGTCTCGAAGCCGCCGTCGTGCGGACGCAGGACGCGCTCACCGCCAAGTTGCAAGGGGCCACGGTGGGGTGCGTCGTGCTCGATCTACACAACGCCACATTGAATTGGGCGACCCTCTTCCCGGCCCTCGGCGCGAATCGTCCGAAGTTCATCGGCTTCGGTTCGCACGTCGACGTCGCCACACTGAAGGCCGCCCGCGACGCCGGCTGCGATCTCGTGATGCCCCGGAGCCAATTCGTCAACCGCCTCGAAGATGACTTGCCGAAGTGGGCCGGGGCGTAAACTAAACCATGGGAGTCGAATCGCGAGGATTACAGTGGATTTCACAGAAGCTGAACTGGCGGTTCTCCTTGCGGACACGAGCAAACGGATCGCCGGTGATATCACATGGGAGAATGACGAGGACCATTCTCCGGCCGTGGAGTTTCGCGCCGAAATCATGTCACAAGCCGGGTATCCCCTCTTCGTTCGAGGTAGCTTCAATCCGCTGGCTCAAACCTTGACATTCGCGATCATCCACGCCAGTAATCGCAGGATATATGCGTTGGATTTGGGTAAAGATCACCACAATCCGACTTGTACCAATGTGGGAGAGAAGCACAAACACCGTTGGACGGATCGTTTTCGAGATCAGGACGCGTATGTGCCCGACGACATCACGCAGCCGGCCACGAACCCGGTTGCCGTTTGGAAAGAGTTCTGCACCGAGGCGAACATCTCCCACGACGGTGTCATGAAGGAACCACGTCCAATCCAGCCGAGTTTGTTCGTATGAATCCTTGCAAATTGATTCAGGAGCAGATGGGGGAGTTATTCCGCTGTGCGGAAGTGGGGAACTACATTCGGATCCGCACACCCTTTCTCTACCCCGACGGTGATTACATCGACGTGTTTTACGAACGGGGCGACGACGACGCGACGATCACGCTCAGCGACTTGGGCGAAACCGTCCGTTGGTTGAAAATGCAGTCGACTTCGCCCCGTCGATCCCCGAAACAGAACCAAATGATTCAGGACATTTGCCTGACCCACGGGGTCGAGTTCTACCGCGGCATGCTGCAAGTCCGCTATCGCAACGGTGATAATCTGGCGCTGGCCGTCACTCGCATTTCGCAAGCCGCGCTCCGGACATCGGATATTTGGTTCGCGTTTCGAACACGTGTCGCGGAATCGGTGACCGACGAGATCGCCGAGTATCTCGGCGAAATTCATATTCCGTTTGAACGAAATGTGACCCTCCCAGGACGCTCGGGGAAGGTTTGGCCGATCAATTTCCATGCGAGGACACCGGAGCGAAGTTCTCTTGTGCACGTACTCAGCACGGGGAGTCGCGGGGCCACGCGGAGGATCACGGATCATGTGGTTGCAACTTGGCACGATTTGAGTCAACTCAAAGTCGGCCCCGAGGCACTGCGATTCGTGTCGTTGTTCGACGACACATCCGATGTCTGGTCCGCAGAGGATTTCCGTCAACTCGAAGACTTATCGGATATTGTCCGGTGGTCGGAGCCGGAAGGCTTCGCTCAAATCTTGAGGGCGGCTTAAATTTGTGCCGGTTCGAGTTCTTCCACGTGGCTCGTCTTCTTTCATGGACCAATCAGCGATGCGCTTCACGAAGATGCACGGCCTCGGCAACGACTACGTCTACCTCGACTGCGTGCGCAACGCCGTTCCGGCCGACCCGGCGGCGCTCGCAGTCGCCGTCAGCGACCGGCACTTCGGCATCGGTTCGGACGGATTGATCCTCATTTGCAAATCCGAAGTCGCCGATGCCCGGATGCGCATGTTTAACGCCGACGGCTCCGAATCGGAGATGTGCGGCAACGGCCTGCGTTGTGTGGCCAAGTTCGTCCACGATCACGGCATCGCCGCGAAACAAAAGTTGACCATCGAAACGGGACGCGGGGTGTTGACCGTCGAACTGGAGATCGTCGCCGGGAAAGCCGAGCGCGTCCGCGTGAACATGGGCGAACCGATCTTAGAATCTGCGAAGATCCCGACGACGCTGCCGGGCGATCCGCCGGTGAATGTCAGCTTCACGGCCGGTTCGAAGGCGTTCGTCGGCACCTGCGTGTCGATGGGGAATCCTCACGTCGTGATCTATCCCGACGATACGTATTTCGGCGTTCAACCGCGCGACCTCGTTGCCGAATTCGGGCCGCTCGTCGAGAACGCCCCCGAGTTTCCCCGCCGCATCAATGCCCACTTCGTGAAGGTGCATTCGCCCGGCGAAGTGACGATGCGCACGTGGGAGCGCGGCAGCGGCATCACCTTGGCCTGCGGCACCGGCGCCTGCGCTGTTTGCGTCGCAGGGGTGCTGACGGGCCGCACCGGGCGCAAGCTGCTCGCCCACCTGCCCGGCGGTGACCTCGAATTGGAATGGAACCAAGCCGATAACTGCGTCTACATGACCGGCCCGGCGACGGAAGTCTTCTCGGGCGAGTGGCCCACCTCATGAAGATTCGCAACCCTCGGCTGATCTACGCGGCCGGCTGGCTCGGCACGCACGCGATCCGCGGGCTGATCCGCAGTCTGCGCTTCGAGTATCAGCACCTCGGCCCCGGCGGCCCGGTCATGCCCCCGCAGCCCGAACCGGCGACCCGCTGCCTCTACCTGCTTTGGCATGAGACGCTGCTGCTGCCGTTGACAAAATTCGCCTGCCCGGAGGTGTCGACGCTCGTCAGCAAGCATGCCGACGGACAGATCTTGGCGACGCTGATCAAGACTCTCGGGCTCAGCGTCGTCTTCGGTTCGACGAACCGCGGCGGCGTCCAAGCGATCCGCGAGATCATCCGCGATGTCTCCGGATGCCGGCACCTGGCGATCACCCCCGACGGCCCACGCGGGCCGCGCCGGGTGATTCAAGCCGGGGCCATCTACCTCGCGTCGAAAACCGGCATGAAGATCGCCCCGCTCGGCGTCGGGTTCGCCAATCCGTGGCGGGCCCGCAGTTGGGATCGCTTCGCCGTGCCGAAGCCCTGCACGCGGGCCAAGGTCGTCTCGTCCGAGCCGTTCGCCATCCCGCCGAACCTGCGCAGCGACGGTTTGGAACGGCACCGCCTCGTCGTCCAAGCCGAACTCGACCGCTTGACCGCGTTGGCCGAGCATTGGGCCGCGACGAACCGCTTCGATGAATCGGTCGCCCCGCCCGCGGGCGTTCGCCTATCTTGAACGAATCCCGATTCTGCGGAGAGCTCCGTGTTCGACCCCGCGCTGCTCGATCTCCCCGTCTACGCGGCGTGGTCGCGCCTCACGATCCGCCGCTGCTTGCTCACCGTCGCTTGGATCGTCTGCTTCTACGCCGCCTGGCAACGACTCGACAACGCCGTCCACATGTTCGACCGGACGGACCGCCCGCCGAGCACCGTGTGGGGCTGGGAGAACGGCAAGGGGAACTGCGGCCACACGCATATCGATTTCGGCGGGCAATGGCTGATGGGCCGGATGGTCGCTACCGGGCAAGGCCGGCATCTGTACGACCGCAATCACCATTGGAAGGCGTTGAGCGACGGCTACCCGAGGGCGCGCAACGCCAAGCTGGCCCGGGAGCAATCGTTCCCGGCCAAGGACCGCCCCGCGGGCGAACACACCGAAGAGCAGTTCCGGTCCGACGCAGAGAACCTGATGGCGTGGACGATGGGCGGCGTGAACGATTCCAAACGATGGCGAGACGCCGGACACGGAATCGCCTGCGCCTTCGCCGGGAGCGCGGATGGCAACCCGTTCGCTGCGGCCGCCTCACAAAAATTGGCGGCGGACATCGTCGACGCGGAATTGATCGCCGAACTCGACCGCCCTTCGGTCGGAGGGCCGCTTTATCCGCCCGTCCACGGGTTGCTCTACGCGCCGCTCGGGCTGATCTCCGACGCCCAAGCCGCGTACTCCGTCTTCCAAATCCTCAGCGTCCTGGCCTGCTTCTTTTCGGGATGGGCCGCGCAGTGGATGTCGCGCGGCCGGCTCGCCTGGCCACTCGGCACCGCCATGATCCTCGCCTATCCCGGCTTCCGCCCCGGCCTCGACCTCGGGCAGAATCACGCGATCTCGTTGGCGATCCTGCTACTCGGCTGGGCGCTGGTGGCCCGCGGTCGGCAGTACGCCGGCGGAGCCGTCTGGGGCTTGCTGGCGTTCAAACCGGTTTGGGGCATCACCTTCGTCTTGGTGCCGCTGCTCATGCTCCGCTGGCGCATCGTCCTCGCCATGGGCCTCGTCGGCTGCAGCTTGGCACTGGCGACCCTGCCCATCGTCGGCCTCGACGCGTGGTTCCAATGGTTGGAAGTCGGGAAGGAAGCGACCGCGACGTACAACACCAGCAAAAACTGGATCGGCCTGAGCCGCGATCTGGCGGGGATCCCGAAGCGGATTTTGCTCGATTTCGACAAACCCGAAAGCGAGCGGGCCGACCCGTTCGCCGAACGCCTCGGCTGGGTTCTTTGGGGTGTCGTCTTCACCGGGACCGTCGCGGTTTACTGTCTCCGGGGGAACCGCCGACCGACCGGCCTGGGCGCCGGCTTTTTGTTCCTCGGCGCGTACCACTGTTGCTATCGCTTCATGTACTACGATGTGCTGTTGTCCGCGATAGCCGTCTTCGCGCTGTTCGCCGACCCGGGACTGATTTTCCGCACGGCGCAATTCCGGCTCGTCGAGGACGCGGTCGACCCGTTCGCGCGGAAGGCCCGACTCTACGCGAGTTCATTCCCGGTGTTCATCGTCGCGCTGCTGTTGTTGAACGACAACTGGCTGATGAGTGTCCGCCCCGTGGCGACCATCGGCGCCGATTATTTTGCGGTGGCCACGACCGCCCCCGACGGGAAGGAAGTACTGCGCACGCCGAAACTGAGCGCGACGGCCGATTACTTCCACCCGGTCGACACCGTCTTGCTGTTGGTGCTTTGGGCTTGGGCCGGTCTGCGATTGCTCCGCGACGGGGATTCTCCGCCCTCCTCGGCGCGACCGGGGTCAGTTGCCTCCGGTCTGGTAACATGAGCCGAAGAGGATTCCGCCATGCCGCTCCGCGACCATTTCCGACCGCCCGTCAGCCGCCAGGTTTCCTGGGAGGAAATCCACGGCGGGTGGCCCATGGTGATCGTTCAACAACTGAAGAAGCAACTTCCGCCCGGCTTCGTGTCGGGGCTGAAAGTACATTCCGGTTCGCAGATCGAGATCGACATCGCCGCGTACGAACGGGACGACGCGTTGAGAGGCTTCTCGGACAGCGGCGGCGGTGGTGTTGCCACGGCCTCGTGGACCTTGGCCGAACCGAGCGTGGCCGTCGAAACCGAGATCGCGGATGACGACGAGTACGAGGTGCGCATCTACGACGCCGAGCGCGAACGCACGTTGGTGGCCGTGATCGAACTCGTCAGCCCGGCGAACAAGGACCGGCCGCAAAAGCGGAACGCTTTCGTCGGCAAGTGCGCGGCCCTGCTGCGAGCGGGCGTGGCGGTCAGCATCGTGGACGTGGTGACGACGCGGCAGTTCAATCTGTACACCGAACTGATGGCCTTCCTCGGGCAAGCCGACCCGACCATGGGGGCCGAACCGCCTGGGATCTACGCGGCGTCGTGCCGGTGGCTCCTCCGAGGCGAGCGGGCGACGCTGCAAACGTGGTCGCACGTCTTGGCGGTGGGTCAACCGCTGCCGACATTGCCGCTCTGGCTCACGCCCGTTCGCGTCATCCCACTGGACTTGGAACAGAGCTACGAAAAAGCCTGCGACGACCTGAGCATCCGATGATCCCCCGTTACTCAACTTCTTGAAGCACCCCGAAGCGGCGACCGGGTGCTTGACTCATTTCTAACGCTGGCCGAATCAAGTGCCTTCCAAAAGATTTCCAGCCTCGCCTTCGCGTCGCCCGGCAGAGGGCCGCCGGGGGAATAGAGGATGCGCATCAGCAGCTTCACCATTGCTTGGCCGGGGATTTGAAGCGCGGGATAATCCTCCGACAACCGCGACACGAACTCGGACGGCGTCTCTTCGGGTTGCCGGCCCTGCGCGTGGTCCCAAGCCCACGAATCGAGCGCGGCGTAGCTGTACTCGGTGAGGTCCGCCGCGTCCCGGCGGTTCGCGGTGCCATCGGCGAAGGGGTTGTTGAACAGCGCGAACGGCGGCGGGCGCCGGATCTCTTCTTCGAGCGCAGCCTCTTCGGCTTGCGCGGCCGCCGTCGGCTTCTTCTTCGCCCCGAAGAGGCCGCGCCACCAATCGAGCAACCCGCGCGCCCAGTTGGTGAAGGGGGCTAAGCCTTTGAGCGCGAACCAGATGATCCCGCCGACGACCGCGATAGCGAGCACGAGCCAGACGAGCCACTTCACCCCGGTGGCGATCTTCTCCAGCCCCGCCGTGACTGAACTCGACTGGCTCTCACTCGACGACTTCCCATCGCCGTCCGGGTTCTCGTTGTCTTTGTCCTTCTCGTCGTCACCCGGTTCCCCGGACTTGCCCTCGTCCTTCGATTTGGAATCCTCACCCTTCGATTGTTCGCCCTTGCTTTTAGATTGATCGTCGTTGCCTTTCTTGCCTGGTTCGCCTTTGCTCCCGGACTTATCGCCGCTGTTCTTGCCGCTGTTGCTCCCGCCTTTGTTCTGCCCACCGCTGTTCTTCTCGCCCGACTTCCCCCCGGCTTCGCCATTCTTGCCACTGGCGTTCTCCTTGCCTTTCTCGGTCCGCGAGCCGGCGTTCCCTTCGCCCTTGCCCGCGCTGTCGCCGCCGACTTGGTCGTACTTGCTGGCGCTGCGGTTCGACTTCCCGGCCTTGGTGAACGTGAACAACGGCGTCTCGGAGTGCGGCCGGGGCAGCAACGCCGCGCAGCCGAGGAAGAGGACGATCATGGTGAAGCCGAGGCCGAGCCAACCGGCGGTCATCGCCGTGGGCAAGCGGGCGTTGCGCGCTTCGAGGTAGCGCCGCAACCCGAGCAGGCTCGTCGTCACCAGCAACCCGAGTGCGCTGCCGACATACAGTGCCATCTGCCAGAAGGTGGCGCTTCGGCGTTTGTCGTCGTCGGCGGCGATCACCGATTGGCCGAGGGCGAACAGCGGGATCGCGGCGAGGGCGAAGTAGAGCACCCAGACGCCGGGGGTGTGCGGTTTCTTCTTCTGCCACTCGCGGTACTTCTGGTAGCGCTCGAGCCAGCCGGGCGGCGCCGAGTTCTTCTTTTTTTTCGTCGCCGTCGTGCTGCGGTCGGGGTCGAACTCCTCGTCGTCCTCCGCAGCCGTGGTGCTCTTCGTGCCGTCTAACCCCGCAGCGGCGAGCAGACCGCGTCCGGACGATTTCTGATCTTCATCGAGTTGCGTGCAGTCCCACGTCAGCTTGGA
>JANXTU010000239.1 GCA_025352235.1 Fimbriiglobus sp. | reverse complement strand
TCCGAACTCGCCGTGGCCCGCGGCCTGCTCTGGCTCTCGAAGATGCAGAAAACCGACGGTTCGTGGGTCTACGACGGCGGCCAAAAGGAAGAAGTGATCGCCGCGACCGGCATGAGTCTCCTGCCGTTCCTCGCCGCCGGGCAAACCCACAAGGCACCCAAAGACCCGAAAGATAACAAGTACCAGAAGACCGTGATCGCGGGCTTGGCCTACCTGACCAAGTCGCAGAAGCCCGACGGCAGCTTCAAGGGCGCCAACAACATGTACTCGCACGCCATCGGCACCATCGCCCTCTGCGAAGCCTTCGGCATGACTAGCGACAAGAGTTACCTCCAGAAGCACGCCCAAGCCGCCATCAACTTCATCATGAACGCCCAAGGGGTCAACGGGAGTTGGGGCTACCAAGCCAAGAGCAACGGCGATACCTCCATCGTCGGCTGGCAATTGCAGGCCCTGCAAAGCGCCAAGCTCTGCAAGGACCTCGTGGTGAAAAAGGAAGTCTTCGAGAAGGCCACCAAGTTCCTCGACAGCGTGGCGACCGGCTCGTCCAAAGCGACCTACGGCTACAGCAGCCCCGGCGCGACGCCGACCCTCACGGCCGTGGCCCTGCTCTGCCGGTATTACGTCGACGGTTGGGGCTCGCAACACCCCGGTATGAACGCGGGCGTTGAGTTCCTCAACAAAGAATGGACGCCCACGCAGAGCAAGAGCTACGACATGTACTACTTCTACTACGCCACGCAGGTCATGCACTTCTTCGAAGGCGACACGTGGAAGAAGTGGAACGACGGGATGCGCGACATGCTCATCAAGTTGCAGATCAACGACGAGAAAAAACCAGCCCTGCACGGCTCGTGGGACCCGGATAAATCGCCGTGGATGGGCGCCGGTTGCGGTCGCCTCGGCACCACCTGCATGGCCCTGCTGACGCTCGAAGTGTATTACCGCCACACCCCGCTCTACCGCCGCGACAACGCCGGCCTCAAAGAACTCCAACGCGGCAAGTGAGTCGCGGACGATCAACGATATTGGACCGGGAAGAGTTTCCCGGTCCAATATCGTTTGGACTTCACCGAACTTGTGCCGCGCTGCCAATCTGGTGTACGATACAGGGAGCCCGAGGACCTCTCGCCATGCTCCGAAACGTGTTGACGATGATCCTCGCGGGAGGCAAGGGCACGCGGCTCGAACCGCTGACGCGGGATCGCGCCAAGCCGGCCGTACCGTTCGGCGGGTTGTATCGGATCGTCGATTTCACACTGTCCAACTGCATCAACAGCGGCCTGCGCCGGGCGCTGGTGCTCACACAGTTCAAATCGCGCAGCCTCGATCGGCACATCCGCCAGGGATGGAGTTTTCTCACGCACGACCTCGGCGAAGGGGTCGAAGTCTTGCCGCCGCAACAGCGCATCGACGAGCATTGGTACAAGGGGACCGCCGACTCCATTTACCAAAACATCTACAGCATCGAAAAGGAATCGCCCGATTACCTGTTGATCCTCGCGGGGGATCACATCTACAAGATGGACTACTCGGAGATGATCGCCGCGCATGCGGCGGCCGGGGCCGACCTCACCGTCGGTTGCATCCCGGTGCCCTTAGCCGAGTGCCAACACTTCGGCATCGTGGAAACCGATACGGAAGGCCGAATCCTCGGCTTCCGCGAGAAGCCGCGCGACGCCGCCCCGATGCCGGGGGACGCCGGTTACGCCCTCGGCTCGATGGGGATTTACGTCTTCGACACGGCCATGCTCTTGGACCGGCTCTGCGAAGACGCCGCCGATACCGCCAGCAGCCACGACTTCGGCGCCGACATCATCCCCGCGATGGTGCGCGACGGCTACGACGTGCGCTCGTTCCGGTTCCGCGACCGCAACGGCAAGCCGAACCCGTACTGGCGCGACGTCGGCACGCTCGACGCCTACTACCGGGCGAACCTCGACCTCGTCGCCGCCGAACCGGTGTTGAACCTCTACGACGACACGTGGCCGATCCGCACCCTGCACCCGCAGAACCCGCCGCCGAAGTTCGTCCACATGGGCGAAGGGCCGCCGGGCTACATCCAGCGAGGGGAAGCGCACGATAGCATCGTGTCGGCCGGGTGCATCGTGTCGGGCGGTCAAGTGCGCCGCAGCATCCTCTCGCCGCGCGTGCGGGTGAACAGCTACGCCGTCGTCGAGGATTCGATTCTGTTCGAAGGGGTCGACGTCGGACGCTACTGCCGCATCCGCCGGGCGATCATCGACAAGGATGTGAAACTACCGCCGTACACCGTCCTCGGCTACGACTCGGACTTCGACCGCCGTCGCGGGTTCACCGTCACCGAATCGGGCATCGTCGTCGTGGCGAAAGCCGAATCGCCGGAGGTCTTCCTCGCCCCCAATCCGCTGCCCTACTGACGCCCGGAGTTCCCGATGAAGTCCGCCCTGTTCGCATTCGCCGCCGCACTGATCTCGACGTTCGCCGCGATCGCCGAAGACAAACCGGCCGACCCGAAGCCCGAAACGATCCGCACCGGCCATTTCGAGAAAAACAACTCCGGCTTGAAAGGGGAGCGATCGTTCCTGATCCTCCGCGATTACGACGCCTTCGAGAAAGTCTTCGGCACCGTGCCGCCCTTGGGGAAGCAGAAAAACAACCCGGTGACAAAAGCCGATTTCGAGAAGGGCGTCGTCGTCGCGGTCATCACGCGCGGGCCGGCCGTCACGACCTACGGCGATGTCTCGGGCACATCCGCAGATGGCCAGTTCACGCTGAAATACAAGTCGGTCACCGGTCCGGCTGGCACCGCGACCTTCGCCAGCCCACTCCTCGTGGTGGTTCCCAAAGCGGGGTTGAAAGGGGCGATCTTCGCGGACGACGGTGCGGAAGTGGGGCAGGCCAAGTAAAGTAACGGTACAGCGATGGCCGAACCCGAGATCTGCGACCATGACCGACGACGAACCGATCCGCCCCGAAGAAGTCCGGAACATCTTGCGTCGCGTCTCCGCCTACCGCGAGGTCTGCGAGCGCGTCCGCCGCGGGAGCACGGGCGCCCTCTTCTTCGGCGCCATCATGTTGGCCTTTTGGTGGTACTTGGTCGACCCGAAACAAGAATTCAAATGGTTGAGCGTGGTGTATCTCACCCTCGCCTGCATGGAGTTCGGCAGCGGGCTCCTCAACCGGCTCTTCCCCTCGGCGGAAGGCGTGCTCTTGGCCGCGCTGGTCCTCATGAGCTTCGGCGGGTGGAACGTCGCCCGCGAATTGATGAAGTGGCAACAGATGCTGCCGGGCCAGGGGCGGGTCGATGTGATTTTCCTAGTCTTCGGCGCGATGTGGCTCTTCCAAGGGTTCCGCCAAGCGCAGGGCTACCTGCAACTGCGCCGCGAATTCGCCGACCGGCCGACGCGGGCCCAAATCCGCTGGTTCGACGACCTGCTGCGCGAGATCAAATACTCCGACCCGAAGACCGACGCGCAGGCCGTCTTCTTCGACACGGCGCCCGCGCTCACGGGCAAACTCCTCGGCGACACGGCCTTCTTCATCGAAAAGGGAGACGCGACAACCATCGTCTCGCGGCGGGAAGTCCATCTGGATCGGGAAGAAATCGGCGGCGACCGCCCGGCCCGCGGCTATTTGACGATTTCGGGCGTGCAGTTCCCACCCTTCCCGCTCGGCTCGAAAACGTGGGAGAACTACGTCGCCTGGAAGCGCGAAGCGGGCCAAGACCCCGGCCCGCCCGTCGTCCGCCCCGCCCGCCGCCATTCGGACGAGGATGACCGGGATTGAAACCGTGAGTACCTTGAGGAGAATGCCGTGCCGACGATCACCGTACCCGACGCGACGTATCAACGCTTGGCCACCGTCGCGCGACGATCCAACCGTTCGATTGAAGAACTGCTCGATCCGGCTCTGGACGAAATCATCTCCGCCGGCGCGGAACCGGGTGTTGGGCGAATGTTGAACCACGAGGAATGGCTGAGGCGACTCGAGGAATGGCAAGTGCTCGTCCGGAACCGCGCGGCGACTCAACCCGCCACTCTCCGGGTCGACGATAGTCGCGAAGCGATTTACGAGGGGTGCGGAGAATGATCACCGTCATCGACACGAATATTCTCGTGAGACTGTCCAACCCATCCGATCCCGATTACAACGTGGCGCTCACTGCGGTGACCACATTGCATTCGTGGGGAGATGATCTGCGTACGCTACCGCAAAATCTGTACGAATTTTGGGTGACCGCCACGAGGCCGGCCGCGAACAATGGGTTGGGTCTCACGATTGCAACTTGCTCGGCGGAACTGGCGAAATTGGAAAGCGCCTTTCCACCGCTGATCGATCCGTCCGATCTCCTCGATCAATGGAAACGATTGGTCGTTGCCTACCGGTGCAGCGGAAAAACCGCGCACGACGCGCGGATCGTCGCGGCGATGGAACTCTTGGGAATTACCAGACTTTTGACGTTCAACGGGGGGCACTTCGCACGCTACGCCGGTCTCACGGTTATCGATCCGCACGCGGTGGGTTCACCGTAAAGGTGATAAACCGCGACTTACGAAGCCGAGGGCCGGCAGCTGCGGAAGGATTGCAGCACTTGATGGAGGTCTTCGCTGATGGCGACTTCGTCGTCGAGGAAATCTTTCAACCAGATGAAGTTCAACTTCTGGGCCATGGCGACCAGCGGGAGCAGGTCGCCCAAGCGGACGCGGACCGTCGGGTCGAGCGGTTCGGGTTCGAACAAGCCGCCCGCGTTTTCATCGTAGCTGCGGAACACTTTGAGTTGGTGCGGACGCATCGGAGAACCCTCCTGGTCGGTCGCCGGACGAAACCGGTTATCACGACTCTTGTATCGGCATCACGGTTTTCCGAACTCCATCGAGACCTGCGGAAGCGCGATCTTTTTTCGCCCGCGACGGTAAGATATTCCGTTCGTGACGATTGCCTTCCGCTCAAGTAAAAGGGACGCCGTGCCGACGCTCGCCATTCTCGGTTCCGGCGGCTGGGGCACGGCCCTCGCCGTCGTCCTCGGCCAGCGTCCGGAGCATCGGGTGCGCCTTTGGAGTTACCGGGGCGACGTCGCCGATCGGTTGAATCGCTTGCGAGAAAACACGCATCAGCTCGCCGGCGTCCGCATTCCCGATGCGGTCGACATCACTGCGTCGGTGGAGGATGCGACGCGCGGCGCCGACGTTTGGATCACCGCGGTTCCCACGGCTTATCTGCGTTCCACGCTCAAGCTGTTCCACAGGGTCGCCGAGCCGGGGACGCCCGTCGTCAGTTTGACCAAAGGCATTGAGATCGAAACCTTCCGCCGGCCGAGCGAAATCATCCGCCGCGAACTCGGCATGCACCGCGTGGTCGTACTCAGCGGGCCGAGCCACGCCGAGGAAGTCGCCCGCGGCGGGCCGACTTCTCTGGTCGCGGCGAGCGACGATTCCGGTCTCGCCGCCTGGGTACAGCTCCACTTCGGCAGCGACCGCTTGCGGGTTTACACGAACTCCGACCTCATCGGCGTCGAACTCGCCGGGGCGCTCAAGAACGTCCTCGCCATCGCCGCGGGGATCTGCGACGGGTTGGAGTTCGGCGACAACGCCAAGGCCGCGCTGCTCACGCGCGGCTTGGTCGAGATGCAGCGCTTCGGCGTCACGCACGGGGCCGACCCGGCCACGTTCCACGGCCTCGCCGGCATCGGCGATTTGATGACGACCTGCTTCAGCCCCCATGGCCGCAACCGCCGCGTCGGCGAGCGCCTCGCCCGGGGGGAGAAACTCGACGCGCTGCTGGCCGGCCCGCAAGTCGCCGAAGGGATCTTCACGGCCAAGAGCGTCTACGAACGCCTGACCCGCGCGGACCTCGATGCCCCGATTCTGCAAGGGGTCTATCGCGTTCTGTACGAAGGCCAATCGCCGCGCGAAGCGGTGGACGACCTGCTCGGTCGACCGCAACGGGGAGAATCGACATGTTGAGTTTCTTGCGTGGCGACAAGTTTCCAACTTGTCGACAAGCCGTACCAAGGCTGGCTGTGTAAAAATTCGAACTCGACTCTGTAC
Source organism: Fimbriiglobus sp. (assembly GCA_025352235.1). Taxonomy (GTDB): domain Bacteria; phylum Planctomycetota; class Planctomycetia; order Gemmatales; family Gemmataceae; genus JALHQU01. The sequence goes on along the minus strand of JANXTU010000239.1, from coordinate 13,667 downwards.
TCGTCGACGAGTTGGAAGCTCGTCGCCACGGAAGAGGTCACGCATGTTGAACATCGCCTTCAAGGAATGGGCTGCAGTCTGCGAAGCGCTCGCCAGCGGCCGGCAGTCGTTGATATTGCGCAAAGGGGGCATCCACGAAGAAGGCGGCACCTTCCGGCCCGAACACGCGCGGTTCTGGCTTTATCCGACGCACTTCCACGAGCAACAGCAGGAGGGGATCAAGCCGGAAGAACAGGCGCTGATCCAAGCGGCGGAAGTGGTTCGGCCATCATTCGGGTTCGTGCGGATTTCGCATTTCGTCGAAGTGACCGACGTGCAGTTTTGCCGAGAGTTGGACGACGTGTTGAAGCTCGACGCCGAGCACATCTGGAGCGAAGCGACCGTCCGCCAGCGGTTTGCGTACCGGACGCCCGGGTTGTACGTTTTCCGGGTCAACGTCTTTCGTGCGGAGCCGGTCGAGATCATCGACCGGCCCGAGTACGCCGGCTGCAAGACTTGGGTGCCCCTCGCGATCGACCTGCCGACGGGCGGGGCGCAACCCGCCGCCCGGCGTTGATCATTTCTTCTTCGGCCCGAGCGCCATCGTCACGGCGGCTTCCGCGAACAACTTGCGGATGTCCAAACCGCATTCGGTGAACGCTTTCGTCAAGTCGGCGTGGGCGGTCGGGCCGTAGGCGCGGATCGGCTGCTGGGCCACGTGGTGGAAGACCTGCACGGCGAAGGCCGCGTGGACCTCCGGGCTGTTCGCCAGGAACTTCCCGAGTTCGACGGGGCCCTTCAGCGTCACCGGCTTGCCATCGCGGCCGAGGTAGACGCCGACATCGTTCACCGGCTTCTTGTTGTCTTCGTTGCGGTAGCGTCCGATGGCGTCGAACTTCTCCAGCGTGAACCCCAGCGGGTTGATGATGCCGTGGCAGTTCATGCAGTTCTGCGCCTTGGTTTGCAAACTCACCCGTTCGCGGGTGCTCAGGCTCGGGTGCAGATCGGGGGCCACCGGTGTCACCGCTTCGGGCGGTGGCCGCAGCGATAGACCGAGTACGCCGCGCGTTAAAAAGACGCCCCGGTGGATGGGCGAGCTTTCCGCCGTGTAGGCGAAGTTCGCCAAGAGGTACGGGTGCGTCAAGACGCCGGAGCGCTGACCCGGATCGAGTTTCATCGTGGTGAATCCGGCATCGGCCGGGAGGTCGGCCCCGTAGAGCTTGGCGAGCCGGCCGTTCAACAAAATTTCGTCGCTCGTCAGCAATCGTTTGAAGTCGGCGGATTTTCCCCAAACGATTTCTTCGACGAACAGATCGAGCGCGACCCGCAGGTCGGCGACCGTCTGCGGGTCGAACCCGGCAAATCGCTTCGAGTCTTTGCTCAACTCCTTGGCCTGTTCGACGTTCAACCAGTGATGGAAGAACTGCCGGACTTTCGGCTTGGCCCGCGGCGACTCGAGCATCCGCGTGGCGTGGGCCAGCACTTGCTCGCGCGTCTTCAACTGCCCTTGGGTCGCGGCGGCGTACAGGTCGGCATCGGGGATCGAATCCCACAATCCGAACGACAACCGCGACGCCACGTCGAAGGCGTCCCCCTGCCCGCCGACTTCGCGGTAGATAAACTGCGGCGACTTCAGCACCAGCAGCACGACGCGCTTGATAGCGATGTCGATTTCCTTCTGCGATTCGAACTGCTTCTCGACGAGCTTCTTTTGGGCGTCCGTCAACGGTCGTCGGTAGGCGCGTTCGGCGAACGCCTTGGCGAAGGCTTGGATCTTCACCGCGCGATCCCCGGCGCCGTCGTTGGTCTTGGCGAGATCATTGATCTTCACCGAGACGTACGTCGCCGTTTCGAGCGCGGCTTCGGTTGTGGCGGCGTCCCATTCTTTGGACACGGCCGTGCCGCGCTCCCAACCGAGGCTGCGGTCGTCGGGCGGGAAGGGCGTGCCGAGGGCGAATTGCTCCGGGAAGGCCACCGGCGACAATACCCGGCTCGGGATCGGTTCGACGACGCCATCCGGCGGTTTCCAATTCAGGCTGATCGATGCGGGCTGCACCGGCCGATTCGGATTCTTCTTCGAGTCGTCGACGCCTTGTTTCGCTTTGCTGAAGTTCAACCGGATCGGATAGGCCCGCCCCGCCACGAGGTACATTCCGGCGACATATTCGTTCTGGTTGCCCGACTTCACCGTGGCGTCGATCAACGGCTTTTGCGTGTCGTTGAGCCAGAACTGCATGGCGTGTTCGGTGCGGATCACGAACTCGTAGAAGCCCGTTTCGGGGGGCAAGATACTGCCGTTCCAAGCGATGGCGAACTGGTGCGGGTCGGGGAATTTGTCTTTCTCGGGTGTCTGAATGCCGAAGTCGAACTTCACCTCGGGGTCGAGCCGTTCGATGACGCGTTCGCCCTTGTTGTGGTTTCGACCCTTGTAATACTCCCCCGTCAGGCCGCGCTTGTCGCCCCAGTTGGCGTTCCAGCGGAAGTGGTGGACCAAGTCGGCGACGCTATTGCGGTACTGCGGCACCGTCAGCCGGGCGAGTTCAATGCGGGCCGGGCGATTGCGATCGCGCGCCACCGGCGAATAGAAGGCGTCGTGCAGATACGCCGAGACCTTTTCGGCGTCGGTCGGGCTCAACGTCCCCGGCGCGTCTTCGGGCATCGTCTCTTGGACGTACTTGGTCAGTTGTAAAACCGAACGATCCCCTTCGAGGCTGCGTTTATATTTCTTGGACCCTTCACCCTTGGCCCCGTGGCACGCGACGCATTTCGACGCGTACAACTCCGCCCCGGTCGGCTCCGCGGCCGACAAGGGGAACGCCAGAACAATCGTAGCGAGCAGCGAAAAACGCATCGTGGCAAACCTGCTTGGACGGTGAGTGTTACTTCTTGGTACCATTGATGCTCTTGATCGAAGTCGTGATCACTTTGGCGAGCTTGCTCTTCTTGTCCGCGTCTTTGGCCGCGGAACGGAGATCGTTCACGGCGTCTTTCGCTTTGGTGCCCAGCAAGCCGAGGCCTTCCGCCGCGGCGATTTTGACCGACTCTTCTTTGTCGCTCTTCAGCAGCTTCACCAAATTCGGCACCGTATTCGGGTCTTCGGAGCCGGCTTGGCCCACGGCCTTGGCCGCTGCGGCGCGGACACCGGCGTCCTTGTCTTCGAGCGCTTTCAGCATCTCGGGGATGGCCGGTTCGGCGTAGCTGTATTGGATCTGCCCGAGTTCCCCGAGTTTCTCGAGCGCCGCGATTTTCACCTTGACGTCCTTGGACTTCTTCAGGTCTTCGCTGGCTTTCTTCGCATCCGACTCTTTGCTCGCCGCGACGAGCATCGGTGCACCGATCCCGACGAAGCCGGCGATCAGCAAGAACAGGGCGAGGGCTTTGGCGTAGCGTTGGAACAGCATGGCGAACTCCGGGAGAGCCGACGGGCCGGCGAGGATATTCTAGTTTAGCACCCAACCCGCATCGGCGGGCGCAGATCCATTCGGACGCCCGCCGAAGGATTTTCGTTCCGCGAACGCCCCGCGTGTGGTGGAATACCTGTCCTGCCAACCTGCACCTTTCGGAGCCCGCGATGCCCCGCCTCGTTTGTTTGTTGCTCGCCCTCAGTGCCGCCCCTGTTTTCGCCGAAGATTGGCCCGGTTGGCGCGGCCCGCGCCGCGATGGCACCACCGACGCCTCCGCTTATCCGACGGAATGGAACGAGAAGAAAAACACCAAGTGGAAGCGGCCGATCTCGGGGACGGGCTATTCGTCGCCGGTGGTGGTCGCCGGGAAGGTGTTCCTGACGACCTGCGTGGAGACGGCGGACGACGACAAAGCCCCCGCGAAGCGAATGCTGCTTTGCCTCGACCGCAAAACCGGCGAACAGCTCTGGGCGCGCGAATGCTTGGCCGCCCCGCTCGAACCCAAGCACAAGCTCAACAGCTACGCCTCCAGCACACCCGTCGCCGACGGCGAGCGGATCTACGTCACCTTCCACGATCGACCGGCGCTGCGCATCTACTGCTACGACCTCGCCGGCAAGAAACTCTGGGACACCTCCCCCGGCGAGTTTCACTCGGTCCACGGCTTCTGCAGTTCCCCGCTGATTTTCAAGGACCTGCTCATCGTCAATGGCGATCAAGACCCCAAGAAAGACGGCAAAGCGTACATCGTCGCCTTCGACAAATTCACCGGGAAAGAGAAGTGGCGGATCGACCGCGCGAACCGGCTGCGGTCGTACTGCCCGCCGCTGTTGATCGCGGTCGACGGCCAGCCGCAAATGGTGCTGACGGGCAGCAAGACGGTATGCGCGTTCGACCCCGCCACGGGCGAATCGATCTGGACGGTGAAAGGGCCGACGGAGCAATTCGTCGCGAGCCCGGTCTTCCAAATCGTCGAAGGCAAACTGCCGGCGCTCCTCGGTTTCCCTTGCGGGGCGATCGCGGTGTTGAGGTGGACGCAGCCGACGGTGTTCCTGACGGCCGGGTTCCCGGATCGCTGGGTCATGGCCATCGACCCGCGCGGCCGCGACGACGTCACGAAGACGCGCATCCTCTGGAGTAAAAAGAACGACGGCGGTTACGTCCCGTCGCCGGTCGTGGACAAGGGCTTGGGCTACGTGATCACCGACGAAGGGATCTATTCGGTCTGGGATCTGCTGACCGGGCGGACCTACTGCAAAGAGCGGGTGAAGGGCCACCAGACGGGCTCGCCGGTCGTGGCGGGCGAGCACCTCTACATCACGAACGACGAAGGGGAAACCATCGTGATCAAAACGGGCGGACTATTCGACGTCGTGGCCAAGAACAATTTGAAAGAAAAGTGCTACAGCTCCCCCGCCTTCAGCGATGGCGACATCTTCCTGCGCGGGGAAAAGCACCTGTTCTGCATCGGGGTGGGAAAGTAAAGCGGCCTACCCCGCGTCGGCCGCGCTGCGGAGCGCGGCGATGTCCAATTTGGTCATCCCCCGCGCCGCCTTCGCGCGATCCAATGCCGCCGGAGTGAAATCCCTTCATATCCAGAGCTTCATCTTCGCACGCAGTGCGGGGGGCAGCTTCGCCTCCAGCGTCCGCAGAACCTCCGAGGGGTGGTAGCGCGTGCTGAAGTGGCCGACGATCAGCAGTTCGTTTTTGAACTTGTCTTGGCGCTCCAAAAAGTCGTCCAAGTGCATGTGGCCGAACTTGTGGATCTTCTCCCGTTTGTGGCTCGCCCGGATGAAGCTGAGTTCGGTGATCAGAATTTTCGCATCGAACGCGGCCGGGCAATTGTCTAACCCGGCCGGGCTGGTGTCGCCGGTGTAGGCGACTAATGGCGTCCGTACTTCGCGGGTGATCTCCACGCCCGAGAACTTCAGCTCCTTGATCTTCTCGCCGGGCAGGCCGACGAATTCATCCTTCAATTTCAAGCGGCGATCCCAGACCACGAACCCGAGCGACGGGATGGTGTGCGTCGTCGCCCACGCGGTGACCACGTGCTCACGGGAAATCTCAAACTCCTGCCCCGCTTCGACGGGGATCAGATTGCAGTTCTGCCGGCCGCGGTCCAATCGTTGGAAGATGGCCATCAATTTCTTGACGTCCTCGAAGCTTTCGGCGGGGACGTAAATCGTCGGCGGTTCCATCTTCATCATGCGCCGGCGGGCGACGTACACCGGCAGGGCCGCGACGTGGTCGAGGTGGGTGTGCGACACGAACACCGTGGGCGAGCCCATGAAGTCCCAGGGACTGGCCCCGAGGTCGAAGCCGAGCTTGAGTTCGGGGATGCGCCAACAGCTTTGCACGGCCGCGCGGGACCATCCCTCGATGGTCAGCGGGCCGTGCTTGTGCGTCAGGTACGGGGCGTTGTCGACGGGGCGGTCATCGGGGAGCATGGCACGGACCAATTTTAAATAGGCGGCGCGGGGGGTCGGATGATTTCAACGACCGCGGTGCGGAGTCGATCCAAGGTTTGGGGCTTCAGTGTTCCGACCGAACGGAGGAACAAACCGGTATTCGCCGTGAACAATTTCCCCGGCCTCGCATAACTGGTCAGATTCAAACTGCCCAGTGCAAAGTCGGCGGCGTTCAGCTCGATGGCCACCGCATCCCCGTACGGATTGCTTGTGATCTGGCACAATATCCAATCGCCCCGCCCCGCGTCGGCCAAGCACACGGCGGGCCGAACCTTGGTTTGCGATAGATCCGAAAAAGGGAACGGTACGAGAACTACTGCCCCGATTGTAGATACGCCCATGCCGCATCCTCCTCGGGGCGGTTCCAATCTTCGAGCAGCGCTGCCTCCGCGAGCAAAGCCGTCTCACCGGGGAGTGCCGCCGGCTCTTCCAAGACCGTCACCAACGCGCGGCGAGAGCCCGTCAATCGGATTGCCTCCAACAGCCGCACCCGGCCCCCAGCCTCGATCACGGCTTCGACAGTTTGGATCATGGCCAACCTCGTTAATGACTAAGCTCGTGCGACCAACACCAAATCCTCGTCGGATTCCTCCGAGAACACCAGCCCGACCTGATCGTACCGGACCATAAAGCCACGGCCCAAGTCGTGCGTGTTCGAGCTTGGCATGGTGGGTTACTTCTTTTTCTCGAAATCGCCCGCCTGGATAATAACCAACTCGCCGGGCTTCACGTGCTTCTCGAAGGCCTTCTTCACGTCGCCCGGTTGCAGGCTCTCGATCTTCTTCTCCAAGTCCGCGAGGTACTGGAACGTCCGGCCGACGTGCAGCCCTTCGGCCAGTTGCCCGGCGATGGCGCCGTCGCTGCTCAGCAGAACCTTCTGCGATTGGAGGAAGGCCTTCTTGCCCTCTTCCAGTTCGGAGGCACTGACGCCTTCCTTGACGAAGCGGGTCACTTCCTCGGCGATGGCTTTGTCGACCTTCTCCATGTTCGCCGGGTTCGTGATCGCGTTGATGCTGAACCGGCCGTTGTCGTCCAACGCGTCGGCGCTGAAGCGGGAACCGACGCCGTAACTCAGGCCGTCTTTGCCGCGGACGCGGACGCTGAGCCGCGACGCCAGCGGCGCTTGGCCCAGCAGGTAGTTGCCGACGCGCAGCGCGGCGTAGTCTTCGTCGGTGTCTTTCACCTTCACCGGCACCCCGGCGACGTAGACCGCGTTGGCCTTATCCGGCGTGTTGATCTTTTCGGTGCTGCCCTTCACGTTGAAGACTTTCCCTTCGATCCGCTTGTAGAGGGTCTCCGACTTCCACCCGGCGAGGACGCCTTCGAGACCCTTCTTGACTTCGACCGGCTCGAAGTCGCCGACGATCGCGATCTCGCCGTGTTCGCCGCCGATTTGCGTTTCGTACAGTTTCTTCACGTCGGCCAACGTCACCTTCTTGATCCGCGCGGCCATTTCGTCCATCGCCGGCGTGTAGCGGACATCGTCGGGCGAATACGGGGCGAGTTTCCGGCTCAGGGCATTGTTCGCCAGCGTCTGCGGGTCGCTCTTGTTCTGCTCGAAGCCGTCGATCTCTTCGCGCTTCAGCGTCTCGAACTCGGCCTCGGGGAAGCTCGGCTCGCGGAGGACTTCCTTCACGAGGGCCAGCACCGCCGGGAGGTTTGCTTTCTTCGTCTGCAAGGTGACGGTCAACTCCCCCGCATCGGCCTTCACACTCACGACGGCGTTGAGTTTGTCGAACGCGTCTTTCAACTGCTCGCGGGTTTTCGACTTCGTCCCGCGCAGCATCATAGAACCCAGGAAGTCGGCGGTTTCGCTTTGACCTTTGAGGCTGTCGAGGTTGCCGAAGCGGAGGTTGAGGACGGCGGTCACGGTTTCGCCGCGGGTCTTCTTCGAGAGGAACGCGTATTTGACGCCGCCGATTTCGCCGCGGTTCACGCGCTTCTCGATGTTGTCCGGCGTCGTGTCGAAGGCTTCGCCCGCGGCCACGGCGTCCCGACCGACGTAGCCCTTGACCAATTCGTCGATCCCCGGCGCGGTCGGCACGGCGGCGCGCTCGGCCACCTTCGTCGGGATGTACACGCCGACGGTGCGGTTCGGCCGCACGAGGTACTTCGCCGCGACTTTGTTGACGTCGTCCGCCGTGACCTTTTCGAGCCGGTCGCGGTGCAGGAAGAACAAACGCCAATCGCCGCAGGCCGCCCAGTCGGACAGGCTGATGGCGAAGAGTTGACTGTTGGCCAGCGTGCGCTCGCGCATCTGCGTCAGCATCCGCACCGAGCGTTCGACTTCTTCTTTCGTGATCGGCGCCTTGGCGAGGCTCTCGACGGTTTCGATCAGGGCGTCGCGGGCCGCTTCGACTTTGTCCGGTTCGGTGAACGCGAGCATCGTAATCGTGCTCGGGTCGTGCGTGTTGCGGGCGAACCCGCCGGCTTGGCTGGCCTTCTTCGTCTCGACGAGGGACTTGTACAACCGGCCCGTCGGGGCGGTCGTGAGCACGCTGTTCAGCACTTCGACCGCGGCGTAGTCGGCGTGGACGGCTGAGGGAATGTGGTAGCAAACCCCGGCGGCGCCGGTGTCGCCGACGCGGCGGAGCGTGACGACGCGCTCGCCGTCTTGGGCCGGTTCTTCGGTGTACGTCGCGGGGATTGGTTCCTTCGGCTGCGCGATTGGCCCGAAGTGCTTGGCGATCAACGCGAGCGCCTTGGACGATTCAAACTGCCCCGCGACGATCAGCATCGCGTTGTCCGGGCGGTAGTACTTCTTGTAGAAGGCCTTCAGGTTATCGATCGGCACCTTCTCGATGTCGGTGCGGTTGCCAATGGTCGACTTGCCGTAGTTGTGCCACTCGAATGCGGCCGCTTGCATCCGCTGGAACAAGATGGAGACGGGGCTATTTTCGCCGCGTTCGAACTCGTTGCGGACGACGGTGAACTCGCTCATCAGGTCTTCGCGCTTCACGAAGCTATTCATCATCCGGTCGGCTTCGAGTTCGATCCCGAACTCGAGGTTCTCGTCGCCGGCGGTCATCGTTTCGAAGTAGTTCGTGCGATCCACGGCCGTGGTGCCGTTGAAGTTGGCCCCGTGGTCGCGCAGCGCCTTGGGCACGTCGGTGAACTTCGGGCAACCCTTGAAGACCATATGTTCGAGCAAGTGGGCCATGCCCGTTTCGCCGTACCCCTCGTGCCGGCTGCCGACGAAGATGGTGCAGTTGACGGTGACCTTCGGCGACGACGCATCCGGCAGCAGGATGATCTTGAGGCCGTTTTTCAGCGTGTATTCGGTGAGGCCCTCGACGGTGCTCCCCTTGGTGATTCCTTCGGGCAACGTCGGCTCCTTCGGGGCGGTCGGCTTCGGTTGCCCGAAACTCGACGGGACAGCGAGCATGCCGGCGATGAGGCACGCGACGAACAGACGGATCATGGCGGGGAACTCCGGGCGCAGCGGTGCGGGCGGTCAGGAGATTATCGTCGGGAGGTGGGGGGTGGGTTTCAAGGGGAGGGGATGATCCGGCGAACGGATGGCATGCGGATATCGGGGATCAATTTCCTTGACTCGTTCCATTATGTGAGCGACACTGACAATCAATCCTTTTCAGGTGGTTGACGTTATGGCCGTGACGAAGCGTTCTATCCTCGCCTGGTGCGTTTGCGTCGTGACATTCCTCGTCTTCGTTGCGGCCTGTCTTTCACCGGCAATCGACCTCGGCCCTCAAATTGGTGGCCCCGAATTGGCCTCGCCTCACGGGATCAATTCGGGGGCGCGGGCTCTGTTTTGGGGATGGACTCACTTGATCGTTTTTATCGTAAAGTCCGCGTCTTGGTCGGAAAAGGCGACCTCGCTGACATGGTTTGCCAATCCACTCGCACTGATCAGTTTGATACTGCTAGCCTGCCGAATTTCCGCACCGGCGACGGTTCTCGCCGGGGTGGCTTTCGCACTTTGCGTCTGGTTCTTGGCCGTCCCACACGGACAGCCTCTCATCGGTGCATATCTCTGGGTGATCAGCGTGGGGCTGCTTTTTTTCGGCGCTGCGTTCGTAATGGTGATGGGGTGGTGCACGCGGCGTGTGGCCTTTTGAAGGCTCAAATGCCGTCCTATCAGGACAACCTTCGATGGAAATGACCGCACCTCTTTCCGCACCGGCTTCGGTCGGAGGACGACCGCGATACGCCGAGGTCGATTACTTGCGCGGGTTGGTGATGGTGGTGATGGCAATCGACCATGTCCACTACTACTTCACAAGCCCCGCGCTCACGCCGTTGAATGTCGAAAACACATCGCCCGGACAGTTCCTGACGCGGTGGCTGTCCCACTTCTGCGCGCCAATTTTCGTGTTCTTGGCGGGCACCGGCGCATTCCTGCGCGGCACGCGCGGCGCGTCCAAGGCAGACTCGTCCCGCTTTCTGATCACTCGCGGGCTGTGGCTCGTATTCTTGGAACTCGTTGTGGTTCGCTGGGACTGGACGTTTACGGCCGATGTGGGGCATTCTTCAGGACAAGTCCTCTGGGTGATCGGTTGGTCGATGATAATACTGGCGGGATTGATCCGCTTGCCGATCTGGGCGCTGGCTGGCTTTTCTGCCGCGCTGATGGTCGGGCACAACTCCCTCGATGGTATCGATCCGAACACCCTCGGTGCTTGGCGGCCGGTATGGTTGCTGCTCCATGGCCAAGGCCTCATCGGAATTGCCCCCGGTGTGACGTTCAACGTTTACTACCCGATCATCCCTTGGGTCGGCGTGATGACAGCCGGCTACGTTTTCGGCACGCAATTGACCCTCCCCGTACCGGAGCGGCGGAGGCGGCTGGTCATCATCGGGATAGTATCCGTGGTATCGTTCGTTGCGCTGCGGGTCGCCAACGTTTACGGGGATCCGCGGCCTTGGCAGGTGCAGCGAGATGATTTGTTCACAATGCTGTCGTTCCTCAATTGTGAAAAGTATCCTCCATCTCTCCTTTTTCTACTCGTGACGTTGGGACCGGGGATTTTGTTGCTGGCTTGCCCTTCGTCGCGGTGGGGACTCTTCGGACGTGTCTGTGGCGTCTACGGCCGGGCACCGCTGCTCTATTACCTACTCCACATCGCGATCATCCACGCGTCGGCTTTGGCTTTCGCCGAACTTCGGTACGGAGATTCGTCGTTTTTGATCGGGAACGAATGGCTGATCGCCCCTGAGCATTACCCGCCCGACTGGGGATATGATCTTTGGGTCGTGTATGCGGTTTGGGCGACCGTTGTAATCGCCCTCTATCCGGTTTGCTATTGGTTCGGGCGCCTCAAGCAGCGGAAGAAGCACTGGTGGTGGCTGAGTTATTTGTAATTCTCAGCCCGGGGCAACGCCCCGACAGGAGCCAACCGCCATGCCCCAATCGCTCGCGCGGGTTCTGGTCCACCTCGTCTTCAGCACCAAGAACCGCGAACCCTTCCTCCGACCCGAATTCGGGTGCGGAAATGATTCCAGCGCCGATCCACACACCCTCCCGTGGAACCATTGCAAAAAGCTGGAATCATCGCTGAGATCTGGAATCATTTCCGCTACGCTCTATGCAGCTTGGGGTTGCGGGGAATTCGGGAGGCTTGAGCCGCTCCCCAGGGCCCAATCGCTCGCTCGGATGCTGGTTCACCTCGTCGGAAGCCTCACTCCAATACCGGCGAGCGCCCGGCCAGGATGTCCCGCTCCCATTCTTCTTGCAGGGGCCAGCGCGTGGCGCAGGTGCCGAAGTCGGCGAGGAACTGGTAGCCCGTCAGCCGGTCGATGGCCGCTTGCAGTATCGCGGGGTCGCGCCGGAAGGCCGGGCCGTGGCTCGGCAGCAGAAAATCGCTGTCATCGTTTTGAATGCGTTTGAGCGATTCGATGAAATGCGGGATGTTCGAGCCGTGGTGCGCGTCGATGACGCCGACCCCGGCATCGCGGTAGATGTTGTCGCCGCTGAAGAGCAAGTTGTCGAGTTTGAAACTCAACTGCCCGGGCGTGTGCCCGGGGGTGTGCCAGACTTCGAGCTTCAGCTTGCCGATCTTGACGATGTCGCCGTCCTTCAGCTTCACGTCGATCTTGCACGGCGGCATCGGGATACTGAAGTTCTGCGCCGAGATGTGGGCGAAGGTTTCGATCACGTCGCCGGCTTCGATGGCCACGGCGGCGCGGGCGTGCGCGGCGGTCTTGGTCTTCAACCGGTCGCGGGCCGCAGACAGGGCTTGGACGTGATCCGCATCGGCGTGGGTCGCGAGGATCAACTTACACTTCGACAGGGGGAAATCCATCGCCCGGATCAGGTCGATGACTTCGTTCAGCGTCTCGGTTTGGCCGATGTCGAGCAGGGCGAACTCGGTGCCGCCGTCGAGGAGGTAGATGTTCACGCCCAGCGGTTTGCCCGCCGCGAGGTTCAATTCGATGACGTTCGGCGCGAGGTACTTCCGCAACTGCATGGTGGTTCCGCCGCCCAGACGTGGTGTCGTTGCGGTCATTTTACAAACCCGCGCGTCAGAGTGCCGTGGAATTGTACCTCCGGGTTTTTTGCACACCATCGATTTATTTCTTGCGACGCTTTCGCACTACAATAATCGGGTATGCCCCCGCATTCGTCTCCAAGTCGCCATGTTTTCGTGCCTTCTCCAATTTCGCCTCTTTCGCAAGCTGTTTGGATTCAGCAATCATCGGCTTCATCATTTTATTTAATGAATTGATAATCTGATTCAACTCTTTCATGCGCTGAAGCGATTCTTGAAGTGTGAGGGGTGGACTTGCGTTTGCAATTGGCTTATTTGCCAAACTGGAAATCTCAATTGGGGCCAGTTTTCCTGCGTTTACATCTTTTCTGATCCCATCTTGAAATCCTGACAAAGTGCTACGGCGGATAGGGGTGGATTGCAGGATCATCGACTTCACACGCGAGGCATCAGTATCGAGTGCAATTGGGCTATCTTCAAATTTTTGATTGACAACACAGATGGCTCCCAACATAATATCACCAATGCAGATTATGAAATCCGTTTTGTCAATAGACAGCCTCGCCTCAAGCAGTGGACATTTGGTGTAGACGCGGGCGCTTACCACTCTCCGTATGAAGAGCGGAAAGCTTTTTGTCAAATCTTTCATTGCGGCTTCTCGTGTTGAGGGAATTTCGGCACCGACTACCGTCGGGCGGATAATGTCCGCGCTGTTGTACCGAAGCACGATACCGTGTTCCCCGTTGCGGGGAAGCTTCCACCCGGCGATATCTTGCCGAACGTCCATTTCGAGTGCGCACCACTTGGAATAATGCGGGGCCGGTCGCGATTGCAATAGACGCGCCTTAACAATCGCCGCGTCGATGCACTGCGCCGGTAGCGTCCAATCGATAAACTCTTGTGTCGATACCCGTATTTCAGCAAGCTTGACGTTAAAAGCCCACACTCCGATGAACTTACCGTCGGTCGATGCGACGGCGGTAAGGGATTCACACTTCAATTCCCGCCGAATCTGAATGATGCGCCTTTCAACCGCCGGGAACGACTTGTCAAAATCCGGAAGGGATTTCGAGTTGTAGGGCACCGTCGGCACGACCTTGGAAATTAGGGGTTTCATAGCATGTACTCCGTATGTAGTTGATACAGACGTTTCTTGGCGACTTTGATAGATTACGCAATTTGCTCTTCCCGTGCAGCAGTATTTAATCCTCAACCAAGCGTGATCTCGACCCGCTATTTTTCTGGGAATGCCAAAAAGCTTGAAATCCTCGACGGTTTCCGGGGTCTGTGGATGGAGACGCATCCCGCAGATCCGTACGCCGAAGAGGATTCCGAGTGAAAACTATTTTCCGCAATTGGCTCCGCGC
>JANXTU010000238.1 GCA_025352235.1 Fimbriiglobus sp. | reverse complement strand
GCGGAAAATAGTTTTCACTCGGAATCCTCTTCGGCGTACAGATCTGCGGGATGCGTCTCCATCCACAGACCCCGGAAACCGTCGAGGATTTCAAGCTTTTTGGCATTCGCAGAAAATAAACGGGTCGAGATCACGCTTGGTTGAGGTATAGTGGGAGTGATTGTTGCGCGATTTCCAAATGTCCGCGATGCGGAGATGTGGTTTTTTTCGTCAGACATAACGGGGGTAGCGTATATTTAGATCCTCCCCTTGGGCCGCCTTGGCCAAAGCATCCTTGCATGGACACTTCGACTTCCAGTTATTCATCAATTAAAATACTTGCGGCCAAGGCGCACCAGTTCCCAAACATGATATTCGGCATTATTGTCGAAACAATCGTTGATATTCCCGGTCGGAGTGGTCGGGTTATTGTGAAATGCTCCGATGGCACAACGCTCGATGAAGAAATCGATTCTACGGTTCAATTCACGAAGATTATCGGATCTATAGTCGGGGTGGAACGCACTGCATACGGAATCCGTTTCCATCTCTTTCCGTCAACTCCTCGAAACCGCGTGACCAACAAACCGGTCAGGCCAGCGTGGGTTGAGAAATGCATCCTTGAACTTGAGGATTCAAGTCCAGCCACACGCAGCACGGCCAAAACCTGTTTGAAAGGGGTTCATTTCAATGACCTGCCCGCCATTTACGGCATCCTGACGGCGACCAATTCTAAATCTTATCTGGTTCGCGCTGGCATACAAGAGGTGCTTGATTTTGTTGCGCCGCGATCGATTCCGATGTTACTATTGATATTGCACATTCCAACATGCTGGCACTTTGAAAAGCTACTCTTGCCATATATTAATAAATCGGGAATAGCTGCAAAGCGGGAGTTTAATGCAATTGTGGCGATCCGAAATCGTCCGCGATTGTATCCGGATTCGAGGCGTCACTATAGTGCCGATATGAAATCGCAACGCAAGTCTGGCTTTTCTCAAACGCCGTCGGTTGAGATGGCATCGGCAACATGCGCATTTTGCGGGACAAGATTTAAAATAAGTATGCTGGCGAATCACATTCGAAAATCGCATTCAGGCTAGATCCGATTACTATTCAATATTTTGAGTGATCCATGCATCACTTGCAATGCGCGGTTAAAGGTTCGCACCGAAGCCCATAAGCAGGGCTGGGTCGATTCCCAACAGCACGCGGCGTCGATCGAGCACCTCAACCGCGACGGCATCTGCCCGGCGGAGGCGTTCGTTGAGCGCGTCCGCTTTCGCAGCGTCGACATGAACCGCCTCCCCGCCGACCTCCACGTCGACGAAGCGCCCTACGCCCAAGAGACCCACTTGAAATTGCGGTTGGGGCCGTATGTGTCCACGTCGTTCGGCATCATCGTGACCGTCGGCGAGCGCCGGGGTTGGCTCCGGCGACTAGTCGGGCGGTAATTCTCGCCTGAGTACCGCCACGACTTTTGCAGGCTTTTCGTCGGCCACAAACTCCTCCAGGAATCGTGGCGACACCCAAAAGAACTTTGAACATTATTCCACTTCCGATTTGACTCTCCCAATCTGGAGCTTATAACCATGGCTGAACTCTTTGTACACTCAACGGAGCCGGCCATGGTCACCACCCTTTTGCACAACCGAATCTCCGGCGAACTCCCGGCCTTGACCCACGCGCCGTTGCCCGAGTGCGAACGCGAACGCGGCCGGCTCTGGAACGACGCGGTCCTCGAAGCCGTCCTCGCGCTACAAAAACAACTTGGCAGCCGCAACGAAGAGATCGTCGCGGCCGCGGCCAATTCGATTTTGGAACTCGAACGAACCCGGATGCGGCACGACAAAACCGTCGCGGGAACCCGCGATGATCGGCTTCGCGACGAAGTGTACCCGGAAGAAACGCGGCCGGTCCCGGCGGAATCAAACAAACCGATTTTCACCGTCGCAGAAGAAACCCAAGTGGCCGGACACGCCCGCGAAATCCAGGAGACGGCAGGACTTTCGGGAGTAGAAGCCGTCGCGTTCGTCGTCGAAAAACTCGGTCAGTGGCGGGTGCGACCGGGGCAAATTCACCCGGGCGAATTCGCGACCATGGTCCGGTTGATGGATGAAAAGATGGGAGTTCCGCGAAGCGGGGCGTGAGCGCTCTTCGTAGGGCGGGTGGAGTCTTCGGAACCCGCCGCCACGAGAGCGGGGCGCGGCGGGTTCCGAAGTTTCACGCATCGGCACCGACGAACGGATTCATGCGTTTCTCGCGACCGGTGGTGGTCGGTGGGCCGTGACCGGGGAAGACCTGCGTATCGTCCGGCAGGGGCCAGAGTTTCGCGACGATCCCCGCTTTGAGGGTGGCGAAACTGCCGCCGGGGAAATCGGTGCGGCCGACGCTCCCCTCGAACAAAACATCGCCGCCGAGGACCCACTTGGGGTCCATCTCGTGGATGACGTACACGACGTGCCCCGGCGAATGGCCGGGGATTTCGCGGACGTCGAGTTCGATCCCGGCGACGGCGAAAGTCTCGCCGTCCTTCACCAAGCGGTCCGCAGGCGGGCTGAGCACTTCGAAGCCGTACTTCGCGCTCATGTTGATCTCGGCGTCGGTCAGGAAATCGGCCTCGCCCTCGCCGATGATGATCGGCGCGGCGGGGAAGGCCTCCTTCATGGCGGCGTTGCCCGCGATGTGGTCGACATGCCCGTGGGTGTTGACGATGGCCGCGAGAGTCAGGTCGTTCGACTTCAAAAAATCGAGGATCAGGTGCGGCTCGAAACCGGGGTCGATGACGAAAGCGTCGGGATGGCCGGTGCGCCAGACGATGTACGAATTCTCCGCGAAGGGCATCGATTCGACGGTGTGGATCTGGAGCATCGCGTTTCCCGGGTTTCGGTCGGTCAATTCCACTTGGCCACTTGGCGGCGGGCTTCGTGCAGGAAGTCTTTCACGACCCCGGCGTCGGATGCGTCAGGGGACGCCTTCAGATAATCGGTCAGCGGGTCGATGGCCCGCCCGGGCTCGTTCGCGTGAACGAGCGTCACCCCGAGGTCGCGACATTGGCTCGGGTCGCCGGGGTTCAGCGGCACTAGCCATTCGATCACGCGCGCGGCCTTGGCGAACTCGGCGCTTTGCAAATAGACCGCTTTCAGGTTGTTCAACATCCGCGTGGCGATGACGCCGTTGGGCGTGGTCTGCAAGTCGGCGGGGCTCGCGGCGAACGGCCGGCCGGCGACGCTACCGACGAGTTCCCGGCACGCCGTCGGGGTCAAGAGCGCCCCGCCGTGGAACGGGTCGAACAAAATTTCTTCGCCGTCGTCGATCAACTTGGCGATGAAATGGCCCGGCAGACCGACGCCGCGGATGGTCAACCCGCAGCGTTCGCCGACGGCGATGGCCAGCACCGAGAGGGAAATCGGGATGCCGAGCCGGCGGTCGAGGACTTCGTGGAGGAAGCTGTTGCGGGCGTCGTAGTAACGATCGGTGTTGCCGGCGAAGCCGAGTTCTTCAAAGAGAAAATGGCCGAGTTCGAGGGCTTTGGCCTCGGGCGATTCGGCCGCGTCGATGCGCGGGGAAAGGATTTCGGCGAAGTCGTCGAGTTTGGAAAGGTAGACGGGCAGGTCGAGATCGGGGTCGTCGACGCCGAGGGCGAAGCGGAGGTTCAACTCCGCGAGGTCGACGGGCGCACGGGGGTCGGCGCCGAGTTCCGCGAGTGTGGCGGCGAGATTCATTCCCGCATGGTAACAGGCGCCGACGGAACTACCAGACCACCGGGGAGTCGTTCGAAAGCAAATCGGTTTGAATCGAGCGCATCAATATTCAGGCCCGCGCTCACCATTTTCATTTGACTCGCTGGCCGGGCGCCCTAACTTTTGACAGGCCGGAAAACCACCGCGATTCGCCGCGTCCCCGCGGTCGGCCTCCCCGCTTGCTGGAGTCGACCCCCCGATGGCCCACCCCGATACCTGGACCGATCCGCCCCCGTCGATCTCGGCGGCGGAATTGCGGCGGCGTTTACTGTCGTCCACGCCGCCGCCGCCGCAGTCTGCCAGGCCGACTGCGGCCTTCGACCTCGATGCCCTTTTGGCGAAGCAACAACCGCAACAACCCAATTCGCAGCGAACCAGTGGCATTATCCGCCTGACGATGCCGGGGGCCAACGGCCCGGTCGCCGCCGTGTCGCTATCGCCCGTGGTCGCCGAAGCGGCGCCGGGGGGCGGGCCGCTCCCCCCGCCCGGCTACCGCTCTCGCCTCGGCGGCGAGCCGGCGCCGAGCCCATTTGCGATGCCGGGCCTGGGCCTTCCCCCGGTCGGCGAAACCGGCGGCTCCCGGTTGATTCGAACCCTGCCGCCGCAAAGCTCGGCCAGCACCGGTGCCAACCCGACGCCCGAAGATTACAAGCGCGTCTGCCACGAGAACCGCGAACTTCGGAAACTCCTCGAAGAGATGAAAACCCTCCTGCAAGAGGCGAGCGAGAGCGAACAAAAAGCCGGCCAGCGCGAGCAGGAATTGATCGGGCAGTTGCAGTTGAAGCAACGGCAACTCGACGAAATGACCTCGCAGATGCAGGCAATTGAAGAGCAAGTCGCCAGCGGGGTGCTCACCCCGGCCCCGGCCGTCCCCAAGACGCGCAGCGAACTCGACGAATGGGCCGACGACCTCGAACGCGAGAACTCCAAGATCACTCAAGAGCGCCGCAAGATCGACGACGAGCGCCAACAGTTGCGCGAAGACGAGGAGTCACTCGAAATGCAAATGCGCCAGATGGAAGTCTCGATGGCCCGCGACCGGGCGCTCATGGCCCGCCAAGAGACGGAACTGAAGCGACTCAGCGCCGAAATTCAACACGAACTCGAACTGATGCAGCGCGGCGACGTCGCCCTCCGCGATCAACTGTCGAAGTTCCAGCGCCGCGCCGCCGACGTCCTTCAGAAGCCCGTCGGCCCGCCCCCCGGTGGTCGGCGGTAACGAAGCCAGTTGCTATTCCCCGGTCCGCCCGGCATGATGTCGCTAAGACAAGGACAAGGAGCCGATCATGCGGCGGGTGATTGCGACTCTGGTCTTTGGGCTCCTCATTTTGTCGGCGGTCGCGTTGACGCTGTCGTCGGTCCGCCCGCCGTTCACTGCCGCGACCCCGGCGGTGGCGCCGATCATCGGGGCGCATTACTACCCGTGGTACGAGCGGGAACGGTGGGCGAATCAACCC
>JANXTU010000211.1 GCA_025352235.1 Fimbriiglobus sp. | reverse complement strand
CGGAATTCCTCGGAGCGGAACTTGACGACAGCGAGAAAGATCACAGCGATCAGTGCCAGCAGCATCACGAGCCACGGCTTCGGGGAATCGGCCAAGGGAAGGGGCTCCGCGCGGTTCGGTGCGATTAATATACGCACCCTTGGTGACAACGCGGCGTCAGACGGCGATCAGGTCGACCACGCTTCCCAACGGCCTTGCAACCACGGGGCCAAGGTCCCTTCGCGCAGGCGGCGGAGCGCTTTGCCCAACAAGACACTCCCATGCCGCGGAAGGTATCGCAACCGTTGGCCCGTCCCCCGGACGTTCCGCCAAAAGACGCGCTCCTCGTTCCGCGATTGTTGAACGAGGATGGCTCGGGACGGTCGGCGACCGTAGCTTGACGAGACGCGGTGCC
Organism: Fimbriiglobus sp.; assembly: GCA_025352235.1. GTDB lineage: Bacteria > Planctomycetota > Planctomycetia > Gemmatales > Gemmataceae > JALHQU01. The sequence continues at coordinate 3,066 of JANXTU010000211.1, read as the reverse complement.
AGACGACGGCATTCGGTTGAAACAGGGCGACGCCCCCGCGCCGATTGAGCCGGTGGGCGAGGTCGACGTCCTCGAAATAGGCTCCAAAATCGTCGGGGAATCCCCCGGCCGCGAGGACGGCATCGCGGCGGTAGAACGCGGCGGACGCCGATGCGCCCCAGACCGGTTCGGCCACGCCCGGCCTCAATTCCGCAATGCTCCGGTCGTGCCAGCGCTTCTGGGCAAAGCCGCCGCAATCGTATTCGTCGCCGGCGCTGTCGATGAGCGGCGCCACGCCGGCCGCGAGTCCTTTTTCGTCCAACTGCAACACGAGCGGCGCAACCGCGACCACGGCCGGGTCGCGGAAGCATGCGAGTGCCGCCTCGGCCCAGCCCGCCGTGACTTCGGTGTCGTCGTTCAGCAGTTCGACAATCGGGGCGGTGGCCGAGGCGATGCCCACGTTCGCGGCGGTGCAGAAACCCGTTTGCCGGGCGAGCCGGATCGCGCGGACGCCGGGGAAGAGCAGGGCCGTTTCGGAAATGCGGGCGTCCGCGGAGCCATCGTCGACGACGAGGATTTCGGTGTTCGCGGGGGCGTGAAGTTTCAAACTCGACAAGCAGAGTCGCAACAAATCGGCGCGGTTGAACGAAGGGATGATGATCGAAAGTACCGGGTCCACGGCTCAGCCCTCTTGGGTCTTCCCGTCGTTTTCGGACGCCACCGCATCGAGGAAATTCGCGGCGAACCGGATGCGGGCTTGGGCCTCGGGCTCGCGGCCATGCGACACATCCCCGACCAAACCGCGCAACTGCCGAAAGCACTCGGCCGCGGCCGGGTTCTTCCGGTGCCGCGCGAGTTTCTCACGGGCCAGGGCTTCCGTCCACACGATCCCGCACAGCAGTTTCGATTGCCACTTCGACCAATGTTTGCCGGCGTAGGTCAGCAGCGCGTGGCGTGTGACCAGCCGCAGCGGGGCGGGTACCGTGCGCGCGTGCAGCGGGAAGTGGTGCGTGACTCGCAAGTCCGGTTCGTACCAAACGCTCCATCCCGCCGAGCGGGCGCGCCGGCAGAAATCGACATCTTCGTAATAGAGGAAGAAGGTTTCGTCCAACCCGCGGACTTGTTCAAAGCAATCGCGACGGACGAGCAAACAGCCCCCCGTCACCCACGGCACTTGCTGCCGGCCCATCAGCGTCTGGTGTTGACAGCGCCGGCGCGAACGCGGCAGGACCAACCCGGCCAACGTCCGGGCGAGGGTCGGGAACACCCCGGACGACGCCTGTGCCGAGCCGTCGCGGTTGCGCAGTTGGAAGCCGATGACGCCGGCGTTCGGGTCGACGGCTGGGAAGCGCTGGGCCGCTTCCAAGACTTCATCCAAGAATCCTTCGGGAACCGTCACGTCCGGATTCAACAGCAAGACCCATTCGCCCCGGCTGAGGTTGCTGCCGCGGTTGACGGCTTTCGCGAAGCCGTAATTCTTCCCGAACCGCACGACCGAAACGCCCGAAAGCTTCTTCAGCGACTTGGCCAACGTGTTCGCGGGCGAATGATTGTCGACGATGACGACCTCGGCCGCGCCGCGGCGGATCGCCTCGCAATTGCGGAGTTGCCGGGTCAGTCGGGCGGTGTTTTTCCACTGGCAAAAGTTGACGATGACGACCGACAGCTGCGGCGTGCCGATGGCCACGCGGAGCCGGGGCGAAGCGGGGCGCGGCCGGCTCCCCAGTGTCGGGGCGGGCGCGAACTCGGTAAAAAACGGGGCAGCCGAGCCCATACGGGTTCCTTCCCTGCGGGGTGGTCGGTCCTTCGACCACGTCGCCGAACGCGGGGACTATACGCGCAACCCCGAAACGATTGCAACCCCGAGTGCACCGGGGCCGATTCTGGAGGCATCGGGTCAACGCCTTTTCCCGAGCGGCAGTCATTCGACTCCGGAAAATGGTTTCGCCGCGAAACGCCCCACCCCCCGGCGAAATCATTTCCGATTTCGGGTAGAACCCATACGCGGCAACGGTTTACGTTCGATTCTTATTGATGCGATGCCCGGCGGAACCATTTCGGATCCGGATCAATGTCCGGTTTCCGAGGCATCGCAGCTCCCTTCTAAGATTTCGCCCCGATGACCCGCTGCAGCGGGGTGATGATCTGCGGGATCACGTGATCGGTCACGAGTTCGTCCAAGATTCGCTTCTGGTTCAGGTACGATTCCCAGTAGGTCTTGTACGGTTGGCGGCCCCAGAACTGTCGGATGGTGAAGTACACCGTGATCGGCGATTCCGAGAAGTTGCCCGTCCGCACTTGGTACGCGCTTGTCCGGGTCTCGACGCTGAGGCGCGCTTGCAACTGGCAGCTTTCGTCCAGCGCCAGCATCATGCTCGGCTGGTAGTTCAGCATCCGGCTGCCGGGGAGGCGCAGCAGCGTGTCGAACGGCCCTTCGGCCGCGAGGGCCTCGGTCACGACTTCGTCGTGGTTGCCCCCGAAGGTGAGGTCGAAGTAGTACTGCACGTCGAGCGAATCGGTGTCCAAGGCGTGGATGCCGAGGTGGTACGGGGCCATTTCGAGGATCTTTTCGTGCTGTTCCTCGGCATCGTCGAGGCTCGGCGGGTTCACGAATCCCGAACCGAGCCGACGGCCGTCGACCGAAACGCTGCGGTAACTACCGGAGTCGCGCTCTTCTTCGAGGACGTGTTCGGTGGCATCGCGGCGCTCGAAATCGGTCATCTTCGGGTACATTTTCCGGACGCTGTCGAAGAAAGTCAGCAGGGTCTCGCGGTTGCTGGGGAGTTCGACCTTGCTGGCGAGGTAGACGTTGAAACCGAAGTCGTCGCACAGGGTGGCGTAGTTGTTCACGGTAGTGGGTCCTTTCGCGTCGGCAGAAACTCGTCCGCGGTATTGTTCGGGCGCGCGGGGTCAGAAGCAAGGTCGGAAATGACTGGAGCGAAGAATCCCTACCGGCGAGCCGTGCTCCGTGAGGAGCCGGGTGTCGCCAATTGCCACCCTGTGCGACGACTTCGGTTTCAACGTCTACCTCGCCAGCAAGGTCGAACTCCCCAGCAACCGCGAGACCCTGCTGACTTTCTTCGACAG
>JANXTU010000172.1 GCA_025352235.1 Fimbriiglobus sp. | reverse complement strand
GATGGCCGCGTCGAGGGCCGCGGTGAGGCCGATCCGGCGGTCGGCCTCCCGCAGGAGCAGCAAGCCGGCATCGGAGGTGATGTGGCCCGCGGTGAACTCGGCGACGAGTTCCCGGCGGCGGACACTGGAAAACGAGACGGGCGGTGTGGTACGGTGTGTCATCGCGGTGGTTGTCGGCGAGGAAGGGAAGTGGTGTGGTAACTCCTTCTCATACCAAACCTTCCGCCACCGCGCCATTCCACTTCGATCCGAACTGGTGAAATATCCGGGCTAGCAGCCGAAGGGTTTTACCCTTACCCCGATCACTTTCGGGCGCGGTTCTCCAGACGTCTTATCGTGGAATCATTCCACGATATGCGGAGCCCGCCCCGATGTCGCGCACCCGAAAACTACTCCCGCGCTACCTTTCTCACCCTTCCGGCCGCGGCCGAGCCGTCTGGAATGGCACTTCCGGCCGCCGGGAAAAGATGCTCCCCGGCGAATTCAACTCCCCCGAATCGCTTCAAGCCTTCGCCCGGTTCCAATTGGAGCTTGCCAGCTCGCCGGAAAAGCCCCTTCCAAGCCTCAACGGCCCCACGGTCGTGGAAGTGCTAGCCCCCTACCTTCAGCACGCCACGGGTTATTACGGGGCCGGGTCTGAGTTGGAGGCGATCAAGTCCTCGTTGAAGATCGTCCGGCAGCACTACGGCGCCGATGCTGTCGCCGGTTTTGGGCCGAAGAAACTGGCCGCCGTCCGCGAAGCGTTCCTCCGAAAAGGTTGGTCGCGGCCGTACGTCAACAAGCAAGTCGGAAAGATCGTCCGGGCGATCCGCTGGGGGGTCGGCGAAGAGCTCGCCCCGCCGGCGGTCTACCAAGCCTTGAAGGCGCTCGCCCCACTTCGCCGCGGGCACTGCGAAGCGCCCGAACCGGAGCCGCGACTCCCGGCGGACCCCGCGCACGTCGCCGCGGTACTCCCGATCCTTCCGCCCCACGTCCGCGCGATCGTCGAATTGCTCCGGTGCACCGGCATGCGGCCTGCGGAAGTCTGCCGGATGACGCTCGAACGGATCGACCGCACGGGCCCGATCTGGACCTACCGCCCCGACAAGCACAAGAACGAACATCGGGGGCACCATCGTGCCGTCTCGCTCGGAAAGGACGCGCAAGCGATCCTCAACGCCCACCTCGAGGGCCGGACCATCGGCGACGCGGATGCGATGTTCTCCCCCCGCCGCCAGCGCGACGAGAAGTTCGCCGCGATGCGCGCCGGGCGGAAGTCGAAAGTGCAACCGTCGCAGAAATGCCGGAAGAACGACCGGCCGATACGGATCCCCGGCGAGCGGTTCACGTCGAACGGCATCGGGAAAGCTGTGGTGTTGGCGTGCGAGAAGGCGAACGTGCCGGTTTGGACGCCCTACCAGCTTCGCCACTTGAAGGGCGCCGAATTGCGGGAGCGATTCTCCCTCGAGCACGTGCGGGCCGCGCTGGGGCATTCTCACGCCAGTATGAGCGCCCACTACGCCAAAGGTGCCGACGGGAAGCTCGCGGCCGAGGTGGCCGCGGCGGTCGGATAGGTTGCGGATGAGGATCGGTTATGGCCACGTGGCCACACCCGGTCTGAACCTTCGGCCATTGTGCCGGCTGAGAAGACTACCTTTCTCGACAATCTGATACAACGCCTTTGGGACGGTGGGAGTAGCTACCCGCTTCATGCCGCCCGACCGGCCGTTTCGCTATCCGTGGCGAGGCTTCCTGTCGGGCGGTTCCTATTCACACGGAGATCTTCGCCATGCCCATTTCTGAAGAGCGAATCCGTCATTATCTCGCCGAAGTAGACGCGATTATCTCGCCTGTGAAAGCGGCCTTTAGGCGCGCTGCAGAAATCACGCCGTCTTACACCGTAACGGAGGACGACGGCTCTGTCAGGGAGATCGTGTCGATAACTGAGAACGACGGCTCTGTCAGGGTGACAGTCCCGTTGACAAGCGCCGCCGCGTTCGAGGCCATGACAGTAGGGTTCACGGTTTGGGCGAAACGCCATCGCGACGCGCGGAGCAGCGGGCGGCTAATCCGCGACGACGTCTTCGACCCCCCCGGGTTCCAGCCGGACGATTGGCTCGCATTGGGCCAAGTTGTAGGTGCCGATCCGCAAGATGCCGGCACACCGGAGGGCAGAAACCGAATCGCAACCTGCGCGGTCGCGGCGGTGCAACGCCAGAACCTTGAATCTAACGCACCGTTGAAAGAGATGCAGAGCGGAAAGCTAAACGAATCCGTTTTCATCATTCGTGGTACGGCTATTCAACTGACGCCGGACATGGTGACAACACTCGAATACGCCTTTAAGGATGGAGGCTCATCGCTCAAGGAGTACATGCAAAAAGAGGGCGTTGCAATCGAAAGCAATGTCGCAACAAAGATCACACGTCTGAACAAAAAGCTCAAGACAGAATTGAAAAGAGCTCATGCGACGTTCAGCGTAGCTGTCTCACGAAAATGCAACCGAATCGTCGTTGAGATCTTAGGGACTACCAAATAACTACCATCACGGTAGTTATCTCATGCTGTCACATCCACCACAATTCCCTTCGTACCGCACCGGCACGAGGGAATCATCATGTCCAACGCCATTCTTGACAACGACGAACCGTTGATTGGTTGCTGTGAAGCCGCCCGGAAATACCGCAAGCATCCCGCCATTATCCCGCGATGGATCGTGAACGGTTGCACCGCCGCCAACGGTTCAAAGATCAACCTCGAGGGGATTCGCATCGGCTACAAGTGGATGACGTCCGAACCCGCTCTCAAGCGATTCTTCGAGCGACTATCGGCCATCGGGGAAACGGCACGGGAGCACGTGGTCCCGCCCACGGATCGACGCAAGCAAGTCGCCGCGGCCATCCGGGAGATGGAGTTGGCCGGGGCTTAACTCACTTCACCAACGCCAACGGCCCCGGGCAAAGGGGCCGAAGGCTTCAACTCAACGCAGGGAGAACTGCAGATGAATGATACGCCGGCCGACGCGCCCTTGCAATATGCGGACATGGGCTATCCCGTGTTCCCGTGCCGCTTCAACAAGAAGCCGGCGACGGCCCACGGCTACCTCGACGCCGTCACCGACCCCGAACAAATCCGCAAATGGTGGAATGAGAACCCGGCCTACAACGTCGGCCTGAGTGCGGCCGGGGCGCTCGTGATAGACTTCGACACCCCCGAACACCCTTGGCTCGTTTTTCCGTGGCCCGCCGGCATGCCCGTTTCGCGCACGCCCCGGGGCGGATGGCACCACTGGATGCGTCGACCGCTCGGGAAGAATTGGCCGATCTCCTCGGGCGATCTGGCCCCGGACCTCGACGTCCGCACCGATGGCGGGTACGCCGTCGAATTCCCATCGGTGACAGAGCATGGAAGCTACACGTGGGTGGAACCGCTCCGCCCCCACGAGCTCTTGCCGGCGCCCCCGCGATGGCTCGTGGGCGTTCTCGACCACCACTATCCCCCCGACCCGCCCGCCGAAGCCCCGCCGGGATACCCCCCCCGCCTGAGCCGCGATCCGATGGCGCCAAGCCGGGTGACGACTTCAACACCCGGGGCACCTGGGAAGAGACGGGGCTCTTCGAGGCAGGATGGACGTGGGATAAACAGACCGGGGATCAAACGGGCTTCATCACCCGGCCGGGCAAGGACCGCGATACGTCGGCGACGCTCGGGATCTGCACTTCCAAGAAAAATGGTTGGCCGCTGCTCTACAACTTCACCGGCAACGCCCCGCCGCTTCCGTCGAACGAATCACTCAGCCGCTTTGCGGTCTACACGATCTTGAAGCACGGGGGTGACTACAGCGCCGCGGCGCGGGAACTCTCGGCACGCGGATACGGTGACAAGAAGCCCGGGCCGAAGGCGACTTTCGGGAGAAATGGATCATCAACTGGATCCAACGGCGCGACGAATGGGGAAGCGCACGGTTTCCCCGGGAACTCGCAAGGGTCGGAAGGGTCGGACGGTCGGAAGGTCGGAAGCGACACGAACAAGAAGCAAGGGTCGGAAGGGTCGGACGGTCGGAAGGTCGGAAGCGACCCGGTGAGGCCCAAAGAAGTGCCGCAATGGGTCGCATTCCCGACGCATTTGCTTCCGAGCGCACTGGTCGAATACGTCACCGAGACGGCTGCGGCGATGAACTGCGATGAAGCCTATTCCGCCTTGCCCACGCTGACCGCCATCGGGGCAGCAATTGGGACAACTCACATGGTGAGCCCGAAGAAAGGGTGGAGAGAGCCGCCCGTTCTTTGGACGGTTTGTATCGGGCTCAGCGGTACGACGAAAAGCCCGCCGTATCGCGACGTCGAAGATATGGCTCAGGACATCAACGACCGCCTCGAAAAGGAATTTGAGGAGGAAGATGGGCAGTACGATTGCCGTCTATCTCTGTGGCAAGAGCGGATGGATACGGGAGAAGACGCGGGCTCGAAACCCAAACGACCGGTCCTTCGGGAGTTTATCAAAACGGACATCACAATCGAAGCCCTCGTCGGCGTACTTCAAGACAACCCCCGTGGTGCTCTGATCGGCCGCGACGAGTTGGCGGGTTGGATCGGCGGGTTCACGAAGTATGCGGGGAAGACCGGGGCTTCGGAACTGCAAAACTGGTTGCAACTCAGCAACGCCGGAACCGTGGACTACACCCGGAAAACCGGGGACCGACGCCGCGTTCGGGTTCGGGGGGTCGCCGTCGCCGTCTGTGGTACTACTCAACCCGAGATCATCGCCTCGGTACTCACGGCGGAACTCAAAGCCGCCGGCCTGTTCGCCCGCTTACTCCCCGCCTACCCCCCTGAGCGCTTGAGGAAGTGGACTGAACGGGAGGTACCCGACGCTGTCAGAGAGCGGCTGGCCAACCTCATGTCCGCACTCCACCAACTCACCACGGGGGCTTGGGACGACGGTCGTCCCCGCCCCCACCTCGTGAAGCTGACACCCGAAGCTAAAGCCGAATTTGTGGGCTTCTACAACTCCAATGGCATCGACATGGCGGACGCGGACGGAGAGTTGAGATCGGCCATGAGCAAACTCGAGGGGTACGCCCTCCGCTTTGCCCTGATCTTCCATTGCTGTCGATATCCCGCCAGTCCATCCGACGAACCAATCGGCATCGAAGACATGGCGGCGGCAGTATTGCTCGCCAAGTGGTTTATCGGGGAATCCAACCGGGTCTACGCTCTTCTGGCAGAGCAACCGGAAGACCGCAATCTCCGCACACTCGCCACCCAAGTGAAGCGCAAGGCGGACAAGTACGAAGGGAGTATCACCGTCAAGCAACTGCAGAACTCGAACTCCCGAAAGTACAAGCGGAGTGACTTGGCTGAGGCTGATCTCGACACCCTTGTCGGAGCCGGTTTCGGGAGTTGGGAGCAGAAAGAACCAACGGGCCATGGGGGACACCGTGTGAGGTTTTACCACCCATCCGACCTCTCCGACGCTTCCGACAGTTCCGACCCTTCCGACCCTTGACCGGGCAAAAAGGGCCCCCCCCCTTCGCGGTTCCCCCAACCCTGATCTTGGCTTTTGACCCCCACGGGGAACTGCGGAAAGAGAATCGAATCTGTCTTTATAACGAAGTTATACCGGAAGTGAAAAGGTTCCGTCACCCTGACGGACTGCAGATACACACCCGCATGCGGCCCCGGCTACCGCATGCGGGAACTCAACGGGCCGGATTCGGAGATTGACCATGGCGACGACGTTTCTCGAACAGTTGGTGAGCGATGAGCAAAAGGCGAAGACGGAGGCGGAAGGCGCCGTGGTGGCGTTCGCGCGGGCGGCCGCTGCGGATAAGCCGGTCGATCAACAGAAGCTCTTGGCGGCGCTCAAGGCGACCGGCCGGACGGTCGTTGACTTCGCCGGGATGGTTCAAGGGCTTGGCCATCGCTTGACCCTGGCCGCCGTGGTGCGCGAGTTGCCGAAGCTCGCGGCCGATCACGCGGCCATCTTGGAAGAGACCGAAACGAACAAGGCGAAGGATGACGCTGAGGACAAGATTCGGGCCGCGCGAGACCGCGACTTGGGCCGGCGGTTCACGCTGATCGTGGATCGCTTGACCGTCGCCCAAGATGCCAAGATCGACCGCATCCGCACTTGTCGCAATCCCGAGTTGCTCGAAATCCGGCAGAGCACGGGGGACCGCCTGCGCGAACTGGCCGCTGAGCCGAAGCGGCTCGAGGAGCAAATCGTCCGCGACCGTAGCGCCGCGACCAACGAGCCGGGCGCCGGGATGATGTTCGGCGAAGGCGTCGTGGAACTCGCGCGATCACGGACGGAAGCGAACCGGGCCCGGCTCGTCGAGTGCCGCAAGGAATACGATCGCGCGGTTCTTGATCTCGAGGCCGTTGAACTGAAAATGGCACTGTCAACCGATTGACACTCTGGAATAGCTTCCGGCACTGTGGCCGGAAGCTTTCCCCCCCCACCGTGCGGAGGATCGACCATGGCGAAGACGCCGGCCCCGAAGCCTTTGAAGCGGCGATCTCCGCGCCGGGCCTCGGCGGAATGCCCTCGATGCAAAGCGTGCTATGGCCGGTGCCTTCGGACCACGTGCTCCCCCCCGAACATGATTCGGAGCCGGGTCTGCGGAGCGTGCGGCCATGTTTTCCAGACGTGGGAAAGCACCGGAATCCCGGCCACGGCGTTACCGATAGCAGCCATTGTCACCCATAGCAGGATCTTTCTCGAAGCCGTCAAAGGCCATCCCCCTTTGGCCGCCGACGCGATACAGTTTGCTCATGAAGTGATTCGCTCCACCTCGGCGGCCACCTCAGCGGGTTGACCCCGCCGTCGCTCTTTGCAGGCGAGCGGCGGGGGCCTGCTTTTTTCACTGACAGCCGGTTGTCATCGGAGAGTACAGACCATGGCCGATTCCCCCCTTCCAGACTTTACAGCCTCCCGCCGCGCCGCCGCCGCTTCGTACCGCCGCTCGCACGCCCCAGGCCCAGTCCTCGAAGCCGCGTTGTCGAAAGCCATCGGTTCGCCGAACATCGAGAAGCACTACTCCGCCGACGCGCTCCAATCCGCCGACGAGACGTATGGACGCGGTGGCGTCGGCCTTCAACAATTCCTCCTTGTGCTCGCCGCCGCCAACGGCTACCCGGTCGGCCCCGCGGAGCGCGTCACCGCCGGAAACCTCGGCGCCCTACTCCGCTCGGCGTTTTCCGGGGACCACGGCCCCCGCGCTTCGAGCGGGTTCTCAACGGGGAGCCTCGGCGGTGGGATCCTCGCGAACGTGGCCAACAAAGAGCTTTTGATGGGCTTCGTCGAAGAAGATCAATCGTGGCGGGAAATCTCCGCCCTCAAACCCGTGAGCAACTTCTACCAGCACACCTCGGCACGCCTGCTCGACTCGATGGAATACGAAAAGGTCGGCGCTGCCGGGGAGATCAAACACGGCACGGTCGGCAGCGAGTCATACACCCGGCAAGCGAACACCTACGCGAAGATGTTCACCTTGACCCGGCGCGACTTCCTCAACGACGACCTCGGCGCGTTCGCAGATACCCGCACGAGGTTGGGCCGTGGCGCCGCGAAGAAAATGAACAACGTCTTTTGGACGGCGTTCATGGGCGCGCTCGGCACGACCTTCACGACCGCGCGGACGAACTATATCAGCGGGGCCACGACGAACCTCGGCACCGACGGCGTCGGTCTCGGCCTCGGCATCACGGCCTTCCGCACGAGGCGCTCGCCGACGGCCGACGGGTCGAAGCGCATCGGCGGCGCCCCCGCGATCCTGCTCGTCCCGCCCGAACTCGAGGGCGTGGCGAACGTGCTCTACCGCAACCAGAATCTCGGCAATGTCGCGAACTCCTCGGCCAATATCTACGCCAACAAGTACAAGCCCGTCGTCGTCCCTTGGCTGAGCGATTCCGCGTTCACGGGCAACTCGACGACCGCTTGGTACCTTTTCGGAAACCCCGGGACTCTGCCCGCGATGACCGTGTCGTTCCTCGGCGGCAACGAGACCCCGACGGTCGAAAGCGCCGACGCCGACTTCGATACGCTCGGCGTCCAATTCCGTGGCTTTCATGACTTCGGTTGCGACGTGGCCGAATCCTTAGCCGGGGTGATGAGCAAGGGCGCAAGTTGATGACACGACATTGGGGGATCGCTTCACCCTCGGCCTGTGGCCGGGGGTTTTTCGTTCCACGATATTGAGCATTTCGGCGGCTTTCCCCTGAGAAATGTGGGGGATATCAAGCGGCATTTGTGCCGCTTGCCCCCCGCAACGCTCCCCCACTGTGGCCGATATTCCACGAAAAGATTTTCATTTCACGATATGACCCACGATTTTTAGGGGTTTTTCGTTCCACGATATTCCACGATTGAAAATCCCCTTCCATGAAAAGCCCACGATTTAAGGGGGGTCGTTGTTCCCGATTGCGGAGTTTGTCGATTGACGCGGGAGAGTCAAAACCTTACAATATGCTGGAATTCATGGCGTCTGAGAAGCTTTTGGGGATTGGCAGAGCCCGCCTACGGAACCGAAGGTTACTGGTTCGACTCCAGTCAGGTGTACTTGTTCTGGTTGGCAGCAGTGGACTTGTTGAGACCGATGCGACGCGAGGCCTAATCCTATTGGCTTCTGAGCGGTGTTATGATTCGGAAGCATTTTCGGCGATCGCTCCCACCCCCTACACATTTTGCCCGCCGAATCGCGTAAGGTCTCGCACCGCAGAATGATTCCAACGGAGTGTGTGCCACCCTCCGCTGGAATCAACTGCACGAGTTGGAACCAATGCTGCGGCCGAACACAAACGGGGCCGACGCGTCGGGTTGACCACGGTCTGATACAATTCCATCGACGCGAGCAATTCGCGGGTCTCCCGGAATACGGAGTGCCATGACCGAGACCGTGTTGATCGTGGACGACGAAGACGGCGTGCGGCGGACCTTCCAGGAATGGTTGGCCGGCATGCCGGGGGTGACGGTGTACGCCGCAGCGGACGCCGAGGCGGCGCTGCGGATCGTCAACGAAGTCCCGATCGACCTGACAATCCTCGATTGGAACCTCGGGGCCGGGTCGGACGGGTTGCAGCTCCTCGAAGACCTCGTCGAATTCCAACCCGAGATCGTCGCCATTCTGGTCACCGGGTTCGCCAATCAAGCGACCCCGCTCGATGCTCTCCGGATGGGCGTGCGCGATTACCTCGACAAAAACCAAGACTTGAACCGGGCGACCTTTCTCGCGGCCGTCACGAAACAACTCGCCAAGATCATCCCGGCGAAGCGGCAGCGCGAACTCAATCGCAGCCTCGCCGACTTCCGCGAGGCCGTGGCCAAGGTGCTGCCGCTCGTCCAAGGCTCGGCGGCGTTGCACGATCCGCTGCCGTTGCCCGTGGCCGTCCACACGCTGTTCCGGTTCTTGCTCACGGCGACCGGGGCCAAGTCCGGGGCGCTCGTCGTCCGGCATCTTCCGCAGGGTGCGCCGGAAACCGCCGCCGCCTACGGCCCCGATGGCAATGCGTTGTCAGTCGGTACGGTGCCGTTCAGCCGGACGCTCGGGGCGAGCGTCGTCAGCCGGCAAGAGCCGTGCATCATGAATCGAATCGGTGCGCCGGACGACAGCATCGAGTGGCTCCCCTTTGAACAGGGTCGCTCCACGATCCTCGCGGCCCCGCTGCGCGTCGGGCCCGGATTGCACGTGATTCTCGAACTGTTCGACAAACCGGAATTCGTCGATGCCGACAAGAAGCTGGTCGCGGCGACGGCCGATGTCGGCGCGGAACTGCTGCGGCGGGCGCTGACCGAACGCCAGACGCACCGGCTGTTGTTCGACGCGGTCGAAGCGGCCCTGAAGGCGAGCGAAGAAGTGACGGCGACGCTCGAACCCGGCCGCATCCACGAGTCGCCGACACAAGCGGTATTGGATCGATTGAAGCAAAGTTTCGGTGGCGACGACGCCCCGATCACCGATGGCGAAACCGGGTTGCGCTTGCTGGAAGCGGTGCGCATCTTGGCCACGCGGCACGGTTCCCCGGCGGTGGATCACTGCCTGATTTTGATCGAGAGCTTGCGGAAGCTGCTCGACTCCACTCACGGATGAAGCGGCCGGTGCCCATGTTCGATTCGCCCGAAACGTTCGACGATCTCCTCGCCCGGTTCGACCCGAAGCGCTGGCTGCGCGACCCGCGCGCCACGGGCGAGGGCATCCGCGTGGCGGTCATCGACTCGGGGATCGAGCGCAGCGTGCTCGAAGATCGCTACGCCCAGCGCGGGGAGGTCCTGCCGCGCATCGAAGGGGCCGTGTTCCGGGCCAACTCGCCCGCGCCGCTGCCGTACGACGGGCACCAATCGTCGCCGCACGGCACGACGGTCGCCGACATCATCCTCAGCTTGGCCCCGAAGGCGACGCTCTTTTCGGCCGACGTCTTCGGCCCGCAAGGTTCGTGCGAAGTCGAAACCGTCATCGCCGGCCTGCGTTATGCCATGGATGTTTGGAACGTGAAGGTTGTCAATTTGTCGCTCGGGGTGCCCGAGCACAAGCTGCAATTGCTGCCGAAGCGGAACCAGTTGCTGAGGGCCATCGAGGAAGCGTACTACCGCGATGTCCTGGTCTTCGCGGCGGCGCACAACGACCATCCCGTGACCAAGAGCTACCCGGCCGCATTCGGCCCGCCGCTGATTTCCGTGGACAAAGCCCTCTTCGACGACCCGCTGCAATTCGCGTATGCCCTGCGCGATCAGGTCGAATTCCAAGCGCACAGCCGGGGCTACTTCGGCCCGTTCAGCCGCGAACCGGCTACCAGTTGGGCGACCCCGCACTTGGCCGGCATCGCGGCGCGGTTACTGTCGCTGCGCCCGACCCTGAAGCCGTTCGAGATCAAGGCGATCTTGTACTGGATGGGCTTGGCGCTGAAGGCGTGAGCCGGCGGAGTCCGGTTCGATTCGCGCGGCGGATCCATAGCATATCGTTATGAAAATCAACGTCGTCGTCGTCGGTAAAGGGGGGCGCGAACACGCCCTCGTTTGGAAGTTGGCCCAGAGTCCGCAAGCGGGGACGATCTACTGCTGCCCCGGCAACGCCGGCACCGCCTCCGACGGCGTGAACCTGCCGTTCGACGGCACGGACTTCGAGCGCCTGGCCCGCTTCTGTCTCAAAGAGAACGTCGGCCTCGTCGTCATCGGCCCGGAAGATCTGCTGGCGCTCGGCTTGTCGGACTACCTCCGCGACCGTGGCATCACCGTCTTCGGCCCGACCAAAGAGGCCGCGAAGATCGAATCGAGCAAGGTCTTCTCGAAGAATCTCATGCGGCACGCCGACGTGCCGACGGCCGACTTCCGCGTCTTCGATCACCCGAGTTCGGCGCACACCTACGTCGCCAGCCGCGATTACCCCGTGGTCGTGAAGGCCGACGGATTGGCGGCGGGCAAGGGTGTGATCGTCTGCAAGGACATCCCCGAAGGGCTACGGGCGGTCGAGCGGATTATGGTCGATGAGGAGTTCGGCCGGACCGCCGGGAAGCAGATCGTCGTGGAGAAGAAGCTCGAAGGGGAAGAGGTGTCGATGCTCGCGCTGGTGGCGGGGCGGACGATCTTGCTGCTACCGCCGACGCAGGATCACAAGGCCGCATTCGACGGCGATACCGGGCCGAACACCGGCGGCATGGGCACATATTGCCCCGCCCCCATCGGCACGCCGGAGCTGATCCGCGAAGCGGAAGAGAGCGTCTTCGTGCCGATCGTCCACGCGATGAAACGCTCGTTGAACCCGTTCGCCGGCGTGCTATTCGCCGGGCTGATGCTGACGAAACAAGGGACGAAAGTCTTGGAATACAACGGCCGCTTCGGCGACCCGGAAACGCAAGTCATCTTGATGCGGTTGAAGTCCGACCTGCTGGAACTGCTGCTGGCCGTGGCGCAAGAGCGACTCGGGGAACTGCCGGACGACGCGGTGGTGTGGGACCCGCGCCCGGCTGTCTGCGTCGTGATGTGCTCAGCGGGCTACCCCGGCAAAGCCGAGAGCGGCAAGACGATCACGGGGCTCGACGCGGTGAAGAAACTGCCCGATGTGAAGGTCTTCCACGCGGGGACGAAGATCGGCCGCGACAACCGCATCGACACCGACGGCGGTCGGGTGCTCGGTGTCACGGCCCTCGGCGACACACTGGCGGACGCGAAGGCCAAAGCCTACGAGGCGGTGAAGGCGATCACATTCCCCGGCGCCCACTA
>JANXTU010000162.1 GCA_025352235.1 Fimbriiglobus sp. | reverse complement strand
GGACCGTGGCCGTCCGATGCGGCCCGAGGCTGTCTTTGCGGACGTCGGCGGGGATGGAAGCGCGGGTGGTGTGGCCGCAGGGGCAGGTGCGCGAATGGCCCCGGTGTTCGGTGATCTCGGCGAGGATCGCCGGCAACTCGGCGACCTGGTGCCGCTTCGGATCGGCGTTGTTCGGGACCGCTGACAACGACTTGTCGCAGGAAGCGCAGCACGCGGGGGCGTGATCGACGACCGCCTTCACCCGCTCGCTCGGCAGGAACGACTTCAAGTGCGGCGGATGGCCCGGCTGCGCCCCGCGTTTCTTGCCGGTCGGCACCTTGGCCGGAGCCGGTGGCTGGGGTTCGACGGGCCGCCCGCTCGGCGAGCCAAACGCGGCACGACGGGCATTCGAGAACCGGATTGGCGAACGCGGCATCCATGCCCGCAGTATGCCGGAATCAAATGGAAAGCGCAAGATCAACCGGATTGGGGTGAACGGGTACGATAAACGTTCCGAAGATTAACGGAAGCGGCAGCTTGTGCTTCTGGCTGATTGCTGGCAATTGTCGCGTACAACGTTTAAAAAATCGAGATGTCAACCAGCGGACATGGATAAGTTGTTAGCTAAACCGGAGCACCGGATCCCATCCCCTATCATGCGTTGCCTGAACTATGTCCGTCATCACCGTCGCCGCGCGCAAGCGGATCGCCTTGGTCGCCCACGATGGCAAGAAGCCCGAGCTTCTCCAGTGGGCGACTGCGCACCGCGACCAACTCGCTCAGCACGAACTCCTCGGCACCGGTACCACCGGGAAGATCATCGAGGAGGCACTCGACATCCCCGTGCGGCGCTACCTGAGCGGTCCCATCGGCGGCGATCAGCAGATCGGGGCGCTCATCGCCGAGTGCGCCGTGGACGTGCTGATCTTCTTCTGGGACCCCCTGAGCGCCCAGCCGCACGACCCGGACGTGAAGGCGCTACTCCGGCTCGCAGTCGTGTGGAATATCCCCGTTGCCAACAACCGCATGACCGCCGACCATTTGTTTTCGTCGCCACTGATGGGCCAAAGCTATGAGAGGACTGTACCCGTTGTCGCCTCGGCCAGCGTCTGGCCGAGGGCGTAGTACAATTGTGGCGACACGTGTCTTAACGTGTCGGGAGATCGATTCCACGACACGTTAAAAACGTGTCGCCCCATCACTTCTCCGCCGCGATCAAGTAGCCGTAGCTCCGCAGTTTCGGCAGGAACCAGCGCTTCGTCAACACACCGCCCGCGCTCACGGGCATAATATCCGAGACGCGGAAGCCGGCGCCGCGCACCGCGAACAGCGCTTCGCCGAGGGAATAGTGGTGCAGCGTCAGCGGGGCGCCGCCGTAGGCTTGGGGCATCGCGAGGTCGCCCGAGCGCCAGCCGCGAAGACCCAATCCGTGGAAGTAGCGGTTGTGAACGTGCAGCACGAACCGGCCGCCCGGGCGCAGGGACCGGAAGGCGTTCCGCAGCACCGCATCGCGGTTCTCGGTGCCGCGGATCATGCCGAGGGTGCTGAACAGGCACGCGGCGCAGTCGAAGTTTTGGAATGCTTCCGGGTCGAGTTCGACGAGGTTCGCCTTCGCGAAGGTTTCGCGCTCGGTCGCTTTTTGCAACTCCGCCACGGCCAGCATTTCTTCGGACAGATCGACGCCGACGTATTCGAAGCCCTGGGGGCCGAAGTGCCGGCCGAGCCGGCCGGTGCCACAGCCGAGGTCGAGCAATCGTCCGGGGGTCGGGAACCAGCGCTCGCAAAATTCACAATCGACCGCGGCCAGCGGGGAGATCGCCATCATGGCGTCGTAGCCCCGCACCATGTCGACGCTGCGGAGGTAGTCGTGCAGGCCGCGGTCGACGCCGGGGGGGAGTTGCCAATCGGGGATCATCGGAGAAGGATCTCGGGATAAGTCGCTCGGCCGTACATTAGAGTTGTAGTGTCCCGTAGGGAGTTTCCATGCGACCGACCGATGTCCGCATCCGCGCGGTGAGCTTCGCCTTCGAGGACTTCCGCTACCGCACCCCGTTGAAATTCGGCGGCGTGCCGGTGACGGAAGTCACGCTGCTGAACGTCACGATGACCGTGGAAACCGCGGCGGGCGCAGTCGCCGAAGGCTTCGGGTCGATGCCTCTGGGCAATGTCTGGGCGTGGCCGTCGAAGGAGTTCACCTACGGCCAAACCATGGGGTTCATGAAACAAATCGCGGCGAGAATCTCGAAGGTCTACGGCGAATGCAATCTCGTCGGTCATCCGATCCGCATTACGCACGAGTTGGAAAAACAGTTTGTGAGCCTCGATCCCAACGCGCCGCGGTTAGCCACGTTCGTCGTCGCCAGCGCCTTCGATGCGGCGCTCCACGACGCCTACGGTAAAGCGCACGGCTTGAACTGCTACCACACCTACGAGTCCCCGTTCTTCGACGACGACCTCGGTGACTATTTGAACGCCGATTTCACCGGCGAGAAGTTGAATCGGTACCTCGCGTGCGAACCCCAACGGACGATGCCGCTGTATCACCTCGTCGGGGCGCTCGATCCGTTGACCCCGGCCGATGTCGTGTCGCCCGTCGGCGACAGTGGGCCGGAGCATCTCATCGATTGGATTCGCCGGGATGGCCTGACGCATTTGAAGATCAAGCTCAACGGGGACGACCTCGATTGGGACGTTCGGCGGATCGTCTCGGTTCACACGGTCGCCTCGCAAGCGGTGCCCGAGCGAGACTACCGTTTCTCTCTCGATTTCAACGAGCGCTGCCCGAATGTCGAATATCTCCTCGAAGTCCTCCGGCGGGTGGAGGCCGATGCCCCCGTCGGATACGCGCGCATTCAATACGTCGAGCAACCCACGGCCCGCGATTTGCGTGCGAATCCGAGCAACCGCATGCACGAAGCCGCGAAGCTCAAGCCGGTGGTGATCGACGAATCGCTGCTCGATCTCGAAAGTCTGTTGATGGCCCGCGACCTCGGCTACACCGGCGTGGCGTTCAAAGCGTGCAAGGGCCAAACGCAATCGCTGTTGCTCGCGGCAGCGACTCAGAAACTAGGCCTGTTCCGATGCGTGCAAGACCTCACCTGCCCCGGCGCGTCCTTGATTCACTCGGCCGGATTGGCGGCCCACATTCCCGGCGTCGCCGCGATCGAAGCGAACTCCCGGCAATTTGTCCCCGCCGCGAACGAAGAGTGGGAAGGGCGCTTCCCCGGGTTGTTCGCGACGACCGACGGCCAATTGAATACGGGTCAATTGACCGGTTTGGGTTTGGGGGCAACACTGTAAGATCGCACCCTCTAATGTTGCTTGCAGTTGAAGAGGTACTCCTGATTGCGTCCCAACGGGACGACAGACGGTAGCCAAGGGTGGAGCGAAGCGGAACCCCTGGAAAATAGAGTTGGAATATTGGCCCCAAAGGGGATACCTGTTCCCGAGTGAGGTAGCCCCTTCGGGTCCGAAGAAAAAACAGAATCCTGAATTCCAGGGGTTCCGCTTCGCTCCACCCTTGGCGACCGTCTGTCGTCCCGTTGGGACGAAAAGTTCAAAACATACAACCGCAATGAATCAATCGGTTGGCGGCGGAGGGCGTCCGAGGCATGGAGACGATAACCAGCAACACGGTCGCGGCGATGCTCGGACTGGCGGACGCCCACGACCTGCGGCGGCGGGCGGAGGCGACATGCCGCCAGTGGCTGCGCGTGTCGGCAGCGGAGGGTGACTTGGGCGTGTTGTCTCCTGCGGACATCCAAGTCGTGTTTGAGCGATGCTCGCTGGTCTTCGACCACGGTATCCTGAGCTACCCGTTCTTGGAGACGCGTCTCGGATTGTACGTCGCTGACCCATCCGGTTTGTGCTTCCGGGGGTTGCGGCCGGTCGGTCATTACCGGCTCATCACCCTGCTGGACGGCACGGAGGACGATGATTACTTCGTCCTTGAAAAGCTAAAGCAGGCCGAAACTTGCGAAGTAGCCGACGGCAGGGCATGATTCGTGATTGAAGTTTTAGTTTTATTTGCCCCGTACTCCTGAACTGAGACGTTCTCTCCGAAACGCTCCTGAACTGAGACGTTCTCTCCGAAACGGAGAGGGGGCCGGGGGTGAGGTCTGATTTTTGGAGGCAGCGTGAGCGACGAACCGAAAATGGATACACCGAACGCGCTTTCCCGCTTCTGGGGCGGCGTGCGCCAATTCTGGAACCCCGAGCCGATCCGTGAGATCGACATCGCGGACATCCGCGCCAAGACTCCGGCGCCGGTTTTCTGGCTCTTCGGCAAAACGCAATCGGGTAAGACTTCGATCATCCGCTACCTCACCGGAGCCGAGGACGCCGCCATCGGCAACGGTTTCCGGCCCTGCACGAAGACGTCGCGCATTTATCCGTTCCCGACTGACGACGCCCCGGTGCTGACGTTCCTCGACACCCGCGGTCTCGATGAGCCGGCGTACGACCCGGCCGAGGACCTCGCCTCGTTCGACGGCCGGGCCCACCTCATGATCGTCACCTGTCGGCTGCGCGACTTCGCCCACGGCGGCTTGAAGGACGCCCTCCGCAAAGTCCGGGGGGCAAACCCACGCCGCCCGGTGGTTTTGGCGCTAACGTGTCTGCATGAATCGTATCCCCAGCAACAGCACCCACAGCCGAACTTTCCGGCCCCGGCCGCGACGCTGAGCTTGATCGAACAGCAGAAGGCGGAGTTCGCCGGCCTGTTCGACGCTCTCGTGCCCATCGACTTGACCAAGCCGTTGGAAGGCTTCGACGACACCGAATATGGCGGGGCGGCGCTCAAAGCGAAACTCGTCGAATTGCTGCCCGTGGCGTACCGCGAAACGCTGCTGCGATTGGACGGCGTGAACGCGCAGTTCAAAGAAATCTATTTGAAGCGGGCGATCCCGGTGATCATCGGCTATAGCACACTCGCGGCGACGGCCGGGGCGATCCCGATCCCATTCGTCGATCTGTTCGTGCTGCCGTCGATCCAAGTCCGGATGGTGAAGGCTCTCGCCGATCTGTCGGGCAGCCCCGGCGGCGGCAAGCGGTTCCTCGAACTCTCCGCCTCCATCGGCATCGGCTTACTCGCGCAGCAAGCCATCCGGCAGATCGCCAAGCTCATTCCGTACGTCGGCTCCGCCGTCGGGGCCGGGCTGGCCTATTCGTCGACGTACGCGCTCGGCCGGGCGTTCATCGAATACGATCAACAAGCCCACGCCGGGCACGCCCCGGATGCGGAGACGGTCAAAAAGATCTACCGCGACCACATGAACAAAGCCGAGCACAAGTGGGGCACCACCCCCGGAGCCCCCGCATGAAGATGATGTTCCACCTGCCCGGTGCCGCGAAGATTCGCATTGCGGCGGTCGCGCTGTTGTTCGCCGCGCCGGTGCTGTTCCTCATTGGTACCGGTGTCTACCACCTCTGGGATCGCGGCTACACGTTTGTCGCTTGGTGGCCGATGGCCCTCTGCTTCTTGGCGGCCTACGGGCTGACGTGGCACTGGACGCGCCGCAAGAAAACGCTGATCCTGCCGAAGAGCAAGATCGACGCCCCGAATTATTGGACCGAGCGCGACAAAGAAGCGTGGGCCGTGGTGCAGGTGTATTCCGAAAGCGTGCCCCCGCTCGCGGAGAAAGACCTGAGCGACATGAACCGCTACGCGGCGGACGCCAAAGTGCTCGTCGAGAAGGTCGCGGCCATCTACCGACCCGGTGCCAAAGATCCCTTCGGCCACTTGACGCTGCCGGAGATTCTGGCCTGCGCCGAACTCGTCGCGGCCGACCTCGCTCAACTCGTCGACCGGTACATTCCCGGTAGCCACGCCATCAGCGTGGACAATTTCAAACGCGTCAAGCAAGTGGTCGACTGGTACGAGCGCGGCCGCAATTTGTATTGGGTCTTCTCCGCGATCCTCGACCCCGTCCGGGCCGGCGCCCAAATTCTGGCGACCAAGGCCGGACTTCAAACGACGCTCAAGCAAGTCCAAAACAACGTCATCACGTGGTTCTACACGACCTACTTGCAAGAACTCGGCAAGTACCTCATCGAGTTGAACAGCGGCCGGTTGCGCGTCGGCGTCAAACGCTACCGGGAACTTATGGAGAAAAAAGAAGCCCCGCCGGCCGACACCGGCGCGCCCGAAGTGACGATCGTCCCCGATCCCGCGGCCACCGGCGAACGGCTGCAGACCGACCCGAACCGCATCACCATCGCCATCGTCGGGCCGGTGAAAGCCGGGAAGTCGAGCCTCGTCAACGCGATCTTCGGCGAACAAAAAGCCGGCGTGGCCTCGACGCCGTTGACGCTGTCCGCGACGCGCTACGACCTGCATCCGGAAGGGTTCACGCCGTTGTCGCTGATCGACACCGCCGGGTTCGGCTATCAGGGTGCCGGGGACGCCGATGTCGCCGCCGCCGCCGATGCGTTCGCCAAGTCGGACATCGCGCTGTTGGTGGTACCGGCACGCTCGGCGGCCCGCAAGCCGGAGGTCGAATTCCTGGAACGAGTCCGGGCGCTCTTCGCCAAGAAACCGGAGTTGAAACTACCGCCGGTGGTGCTGGTGCTCTCGCACATCGACGGTTTAACCCCCGCGATGGAATGGGCACCGCCCTACGATTGGAAAACCGGGGAGGGCCTGAAGGAAGAATCGATCCGCGAAGCGGTGATCGCGGCAAAGGAACAATTCGCTAAGGGGGTCGTCGATGCGGTGCCGGTCTGCACGGCCCACGACCGGGAGTACGGCGTGAAAGACGAACTACTGCCGGCGCTCGCGAACCAACTCGACGACGCCCGCGGCGTTCAATTCCTGCGGGTGCTCCACGCCGAAGCCGGCGCCGATAAGACCCGCAAGGTCATCGGCCAAGCGTTGAACGCCGGCAAGGAAGCGCTGAAGTTATTGTGGCAAAACGCGAATCAACAGCCGAAAAGGTGAAGCACCAGAGTGTTGCGGGAGGGCATGTGCACGCGGCAACCGAGCCGGGGCGACGGAACAGGGTATGACAACAATTCTTGGAGCCACGGGGGAATGACTTGTGAATCCAAGCCAGGGGAGGCACCTGAAATCGGACGTAACTCCTTGCCGCGCTAGGTCGTTCCGAAAGTCGGACGTCATTCCACGATAGGGTGGGTGGGT
>JANXTU010000001.1 GCA_025352235.1 Fimbriiglobus sp. | reverse complement strand
TGGAGCGGGGGTGTAGCAACGATTCTTGGAGCTTTTCGCAATTCATGCTCGGCATGAACTGCTTTCAACGGTCAATTCCTTCCCGGCGTCATCCCGGGCATAACCTGCGGATTCAGGCCATTCCTAAGAAACTCCAAGAATGGTTGCTACACCCCGTTGGCACACCCTTGACTTGTCCTAAATTTTTTGTATATAGCAAGTTTTTGTTTTGAGCAGAATGCTCGCCGCCGAGATCGGAACAACACTCGTTTCGCAGCGGGTCCAGCGATCCGTGGCTACAAGTGCGATTGAGCAGCAGCAGCATACAGTCTTCAAAAATCGTCGAATTCTCATCATGGAGCACCTCATGGATAGTCCCATCCGCAAGCGTTCTTGGCTCAGCCTTCTGCAGGCTCTGGGCTCCGGACCGCGCCAACCGATTCGCACGCGCACGCAGCGATCCGCCCGCCTCGGTCTCGAACGGATGGAAGATCGCCTCAACCCCGCTCCGACCATCAGCGCGCTCTCGTCGGACACCTTCTACGTGGATGAGGGGCTCACGC
Source organism: Fimbriiglobus sp. (assembly GCA_025352235.1). GTDB lineage: Bacteria > Planctomycetota > Planctomycetia > Gemmatales > Gemmataceae > JALHQU01. Next base: position 5,531 of record JANXTU010000001.1, on the reverse strand, counting down.
CGGCGGCCACTTCGGCTTACGTCGGTTACCAGCTGCACGGAGACGGTGTCGCGCATTCGGATGTCTACGCCGTCATCGGCGGTTTCTCCGCGGGCATCGGTCTCGCGGCGAGTGCGCCGAGCACGACCCGACTCGGCGACCTCTCGGCGTCCGGAACCAAAAACGCGTACTTCTACCTGACGACGAGCACCGCGGCCACCACGCCGCTGGCCTTCACCGTCACCTTCTACAGCGGTCTCCCGAGTCTGGGGAACGTTCTCGTATCGTCGAGCGAATCGATCGTCGCCGTCGCGGATACGATCAAAGCGGCGGCCAACAAGTTCACGGGCGGGTCGATCGTCGGACCGCCCTCGCTCTCCATCGGATCCACGTTTGACCTCGTCATCCAGGGTTCGACGGGGACGATCGGCAATCCCGTATTCTGGTACTCGCCGGCGACGCTGCCGGGCTGGCTGGCCTCGACCTTCCAGCTCCAATCCACGAACTTAACCTTCACCTCGGGCGATCTGAACGGGGTGACCGTCCAGGATTCGCTGTTCTACCAGCCGTCGCCCACGGCCACGTCGAACTCCGATTACACGTTGACCTACACATTCCGCGCGATCAATTCGAGCGCAACCTCAACGTCCCTTTCGCCGCTCGTCAATATCGGGAGCGGGACTCAGGTGAAACACACCGACACCGGCACATGGGCGAGTTTGCCCTTGATTCCGCCGGTGCAGAACAACCTGTCGGTCGCGATGGCCGCAGGCGCCGTGACCAGCGGTGAGTCCACCGTTACCCTGACGGTACACAACAGCGGATCGGTCGCCGCATCGCTGGATCAACTCCTGGTCGATCTCCCCGCAGGATTGACTTACACGGTCGGTTCCTCCACACTCGGCGGGTCGGCCTTGACCGACCCGACAGAGAGCGCCAGCAGATTGACTTGGTCGAGCACGTTTACGGTGCCACCCGGGGGCAACTCCGTGCTGACGTTCCGTGTCGGCGTGCCTGAGACCGGGAATTATCAAATTGCAGGATTCGCCCGTATCGGCGACACGCAAATCGACACGACGGTGCCGACGAACGATCAGGCGCCGGCCCTGGTTACGGTCGGGGCCGACACAACTCCGCCGTCGGCCCCGGCGATCACCGCCTTCTCTTCCGACACGGGCGTGGCCGGCGACCGCATCACCTCGGCCACCGTCCTGACGCTCTCCGGGACCGCCGAAGCGGGTTCGTCCGTGGTCCTGTTCCTCGGGGGAGTCCAGGTCGGGACCGCGACCGCCGACGGCTCGGGCAACTGGTCGGTCGCCGGGGTCGGGCTGCTCGCCGATGGTCCGCACGCCTTCACGGCGACCGCCACCGACGCGGCCGGGAACACCTCTGCGACTTCGACCGTGCTCACCGTCACCGTGGATACCGCATCGCCGGTTTTGCCGCCGACGATCACGGGGATCAGCCCGGACAGCGGTTTCTCCGCGATCGATCGCGTGACGAACGCGGCGGTCGTGACAGTGAACGGGACGGCGGAGGCGGACAGTACGGTTTCGCTGTACGACGGGGCCACGTTCCTAGGCATCGTGACGGCCGACGCCGCGGGCAACTGGTCGCTGACTTCGGCCCTAGCCGAAGGTGTTTACAGCCTCACCGCCACCGCCACCGACGCGGCGGGGAATACGTCCGGCACATCGGCCACGGCTCTCACGGTCATCGACCGGACCGTTCCAGTCGCCGCGTCGATCACGAGCTCCATTCCACCGATCGGGGTGACGAGCCCGGTCATCGGCGGCATTGCCGAGCCGGGCAGCACGGTGGCCGTCTTCGAGGGATCGACGCAGATCGGCACCGCAACGGCCGACGGAGTGGGAGCTTGGTCCTTCGTCCCCTCCACTCCGTTTACCGAGGGAACGCACACGATTACGGCCCGCGCGACCGATCCTGCCGGGAACACGGGGCCGCTCTCGGCGCCCCGCGAACTGACCATCATGATCGCGTACACGGTCCGCGGAGTGGTCTTCCTCGACTACAACGCCGACGGCTCGAATACAGGTTCCGACGCCGGTTTGGCCGGCCGACGGGTTTACCTCGATGAGAACGGCAACGGCACGTTCGATGCGGGCGAGCCGACGGCATTCACGGACGGAACCGGGGCTTACCGGATCGACGGAGTGAGCGTAGGAACCCACATACTCCGCGTCGAACTTTTCCCGAGTGAGGTAATCGTGGGCGCCGCGGGCGGCACCACCATCATCGCGGCGGGCGGTACCGCGATCGCGAGAGAGCTGGGATTGCGGAAGATGAACCCCGCCTTCCCGGTCGCCACGACGGCCAACCTGTTCGCGCAGACCGGAGGCGATCCGCAGACGGCACTTGTGCGGGGTCTCTACCTCGGAATCCTCGGTCGCGAAGGGAGCACCGCGGAGTGGGGAGTCTGGACCGACCACCTGAGAAACGGCCTCTCGCTGGCCGGAGTGACGAACGACTTTCTCCGCTCGAACGAGTACCTCAATTACCAGGTGGACGGTTGTTACCGGATGTTTCTGGATCGCGAGGCCGATGCGGCGGGCCGCGCCGGCTGGCTGGCACACCTCCAGAACGGCATGACGTACGAGGAGATGGCACAGTACTTCCTCAGCTCTCCGGAATACCTCGCTCTGTACCCCGACGCGGTGAGCTTCGTCCGATCGCTGTACCGCAATGAACTCGGTCGCGAGGGCGGTGCCGAGGAAGTGCAGGGCTACGTGGCGCGCCTGGTCAACGGGGAGTCTCGCGAGGTCATCGCCCGCGGATTCATCGATTCCACGGAGGCGTACCTGCGGGCCATCGACAGCCTGTACGCCCAATTCCTCAATCGGCCCGGGGAAGCGGAAGGCCAGGCCAACTGGCTGGCCTTCTCCCAAGGCGGTGGCCGGCTGACCGACCTCGCGAAGCAATTCGTCGTGATGCCGGAGTTCGGCCTGCGAATCGGAGAGTCTGTGGGATGATGATCGCGGACAGCGAGTCTGCGCCCATTCTCGCTATTGACCGGATCCCCGAACGCCACGACCATCGCCGATCTGCGGCGGTCAATGGGTACACAAGCGCGCTCGAAAAGCCTGGACTACCTCGCCGATTCCAAGGCTATCAAGCGCTGGAGGAACACGATGGTCGCGCCCGCTGCTCGCTCGTCGGCCAAGTGGCCGGAAACGACGCGGTCGCAACACACGGGTGGTGATGTTGCAAAACGAGTGGGGTTTCGCCACCGCCAACATGCTCGGACAGCTCGCGACCACCCGCATCGTCCACAACTGGCTCGCCGTCGCGGCACTCGATGTGCGTGCGTGCCAGTACTGCCAGAAAGTTTAGCCACACCCAGCGAAAGCCAAGCCCGAAGAACCCCCGCCATTCAAAACGAAGAAACATAGTTTAAGGGTCGGGGTTTTCGCCCTGGGCGGTGAAAGTCGGCCCCGTTGGGGCCGACTTTCACCAAGCGGCGCCAATGACCCGGCCGGCCAAGTCGTAGCCGTCGGCGGCGGTGATCTTCACTTTGACGAAGTCGCCGCCGCGGAGGTTCTTCCCTTTCACGCGGACCTCGCAATCGATGTCCGGGCTATCGGCGGTGCCGCGGGCTTTGAAGTGGTTGGCGAACTCCGGATCGGGGCCGTCGACGATGCACTCGAGCTCCTGTCCCACGCGGTTCGCGGCCCAATCGAAGGCCACTTGTTGCTGCACTTCCATAATCCCCGCGACGCGGGCGGCCTTCACATCTTCGGGCATGTGGCCGTCGAGCTTCTCGGCCGGGGTGCCCGGTTCCAAGCTGTACGGGAAGACGCCGGCGCGCTCGAACTTCTGTTCTTTCACGAACTGCTTGAGCTCTTCGTATTCCGCGTCGGTCTCGCCGGGGAAACCGGCGATGAAGGTCGTCCGCAGCGCGAGGTTCGGGATCGCCGCGCGCATCTTTGCGATGAGCGTCTCCGTCGCACTGCGGTTCACCCGGCGGACCATCCGCTTCAAGACGCGGTCGTTGATGTGCTGCAGCGGCATATCGAGATACGGGATGATCTTCTTCGCGTTCCCGAGGGTTTCGAGCAGGTCGTCCGAGACGTGTTCCGGGTAGACGTACAGCACGCGGATCCAAATCAGCCCGTCGACCTGGTCGAGTTCCCGCAGCAGTTCCGCGAGGCGGATTTTGCCGTAGAGATCCATGCCGTAATAGGTCGTATCTTGGGCGACGAGGATCAATTCCCGCACGCCGTCGGCGACGAGTTCGCGCGCTTCCCGGATCACTTCCTCGATGGGCTTCGTGACGTGCTTGCCGCGCATCTGCGGGATGGCGCAGTAGGTGCAAAGCCGGTCGCAGCCCTCGGAAATCTTGAGGTACGCGAAGTGCCGTGGGGTGATGCGCAAACGCGAGGTGTCTTCTTGGGCACGCACCGGCGCGGGCCGGAAGACCGAGCGCTGCTCGTCGCGGTGGAGCACGGCGCGGTCGACGACCGACGCGATTTCTTCCCGGCCGAAGACGCCGACGATCTGATCGACTTCGGGGACTTCCTTCAGCAGCATGTCGCCTTGGCGCTCGGCCAAGCAACCGGCGACCACAACCGAGCCGATGCGCCCGGCCTTTTTCAGCGCCAGCATTTCGCGGATGACGCCGAGCGATTCTTGCCGGGCCGGTTCGATGAAGCCGCAGGTGTTGATGACCACGACATCCGCGCCGTCGGTGTCGGATTGGAACGCGTAGCCATCTTGGGCGAGCTTGCCGAGCATCCGCTCGGAATCGACGAGATTCTTCGGGCACCCCAAACTGATGAAGGCGTAACTCCCCTTCGGCGATGTCGGCGCGGCCGGCTCCGCAGCGGCCTGCGTCAACGGCAAGGATTTCGTCTTGAGTTTGGTGGCCATACGGTGCAATCGGGACGCGCAAAAAGTGTGGAAAAGTACCAATGGGTATTCTAGGGGCGGGGCGGGGCGCTTCAAGCCGGGTCACCGCGCCGAGGGTGTGCCAACGATTCTGGGAGTCGTCATTCCAGCGTGAACCCACCCACCCAATCGTGGAATGACGTCCAACTTTCGGAACGACCTAGGCGCGGCAAGGAGTTACGTCCGATTTCAGGTGCCTCCCATCACTTGGATTCACAAGTCATTCCCCCGTGGCTCCAAGAATTGTTGCTACACCCCCGCGCCGACAACGGACCTTGCACTCCGGCCGGTTCCGGGGACAATCCCCAAATAGCCCCGCATGATCGGGATCAGCTTTACCGTTTCGATGCGAGAGCGAAATGAGTCGTGTGGCATCGCCCATTGTCGGGACCAGCGCCGGTTTGGACGGGGTGCGCAACGCCGTGGCCCGGGTCGCCCCAACCGGCGCCACGGTACTCATCCTCGGCGAAACGGGGATCGGCAAAGAGTTGATCGCGCGGTCGATTCACGAACAAAGCCGCCGCCACGAACAGGCGTTTGTCGCCGTGAACTGCGCCGCTCTGGTGCCGGGTTTGATTTCGAGCGAGTTGTTCGGCCACGAAGCGGGCGCCTTCACCGGTGCGATTAAACAGCGCGTCGGCCGGATC
>JANXTU010000137.1 GCA_025352235.1 Fimbriiglobus sp. | reverse complement strand
GTTAGTGTGTGGTCTTTACGCCACGACATTGTCCCTTGAGGGTCGACTATGGCAAATGTAAAAGTCGTCGTGTTTTTACCGGTTCGCGATAACGACGGTCGGGATTTGACTGCAGAACGAGAATCAGCCGAGAACGATCTGTTCATGATCTACTTGGGTTGGACATTTCTCGGTATGGTTCAAGGGGCCTATCGGATGACCGATGGTTCGCGGGCCATCGACGATCACCGTGCCTACGCGATCATGACCGATGAAACCGGAATCGGCGACATCGAAGGGGTGGTGCGACGGTTCAAAGCGAAAACGACTCAGGAAGCAATTTACATGGAAGTGCAGTACAATGTCGAAATGAGATTGATTTGAGCCGGCGGAGATTCCCATGGACTTGAGTCTCGAAAAACAAGTTGAAGCACTACTACTTGCCGATTTGACTTCGACGGAATTCAGCAACCGCGTCTTCGGCCAATTTCACGGCCTTTTCGCGAGGATGTGTTCGAATGTGGAGGATCGTAAAACACTCATTGGGTCGGCGCTATGGAAATCGGCCCAAGCCAGACTCCGAGAACTCGAACAACGGGATTTTGAAAAAATTCGGCGGCTCACGTCACAAACTGCTTCCGTCTAATTTGATCGCTCTCGCCTTTCTGGTCCCTTTCGGAGTTTCCATGTCCGCGTTGACCGTCCGCCCCGGCCCGGCCGCCTTCGATTTTCTCTCGCTCGGGGCGCTCGTGCACCGCCTCGATCCGGGGATCATCCCCTTCCGCAAAGCGCGCTCGCTCGAGATCCACGTCTCCGGTGGCGAGTACAACGTCGCCGCGAATTTGGCCGACTGCTTCGGGCTGAAAACTGGCATCGCCACGGCCATGCCCAAATACCCAATCGGCGAACTCGTGCAGGCGAGCGTCCGCGCCATGGGCGTGACGCCGCTGTACAAATTCTTCGAGCACGACGGTGTCCGCGGGCCGAACCTCGCGACCGTCTACAGCGACCGCGGCGCCGGTGTCCGCCCGCCGGTCGTCTTCTACAACCGCTCCAACGAAGCCGGGGCATCGCTGAAACCGGGCGACTTCGATTGGGATGCGATCTTCGCCGGCGGCGTGAAGTGGTTCCACTCCGGCGGTATCTTTGCCGCCCTGTCCGATACGACATCCGAACTGATTCTCGAAGGGATGCAAGCCGCCAAGGCCGCGGGGGCGATCACCTCGTTCGACCTCAACTACCGGGCCAAGCTCTGGAAGGTCGCCGGGGGGAACCGCTCGCCTCAGGATGTCCTCGGCAAGATCGTGAAGCACGTCGACGTATTGATTGGCAACGAGGAAGACTTGCAACTCGGCCTCGGAATCCAAGGGCCGAAGGTCGAGAAGCAGGTCGAGTCGAAGCTCGATTCGTCGGCGTTCTTCGACGTGATCGGCCAGGCGCTACAAAAGTTCCCGAACATCAAAGCCGTGGCGACGACGCTGCGGGAAGTGCACAGCACGAACCGCCACGACTGGGCCGCCGTACTCTGGTTGAATGGTGAAAAGTTCACGAGCCCGACCTGCCAGCTCGATGTTGTCGACCGCATCGGCGGCGGCGACGGTTTCGCAGCCGGGCTGATCTACGGCCTGATTGCGGGTCGGCCGACGCAGGAAGCTTTGAATCTCGGTTGGGCCCACGGGGCGCTCCTGACGACCTTCCCCGGCGACGTGACCAACGCCCGGCTCGACGAAGTCGAAGCGCTCGCCAAAGGCGGCAGCGCCCGCGTCCAACGGTAATGCTCCATTCTCTCCCGGAGTACCGTCGATGAAGTTTCTTTTCGTTGCTGTCATCGCGTTGTCAGCGGGCGCGGCCTTTGCCGAGACGCCTTTTGAAAAGCACGGCCGCATCCGCGTCGCCAAAGTCGGCACGCACCTCGAGCACGCCGACGGCACGAAGCGATTCGTTGGTTCGATCCGCGCAATGGCAAATGGGGTGCGCCCGAGAACTCCAAACCCAAACCGGGACTGTTCAGTCCCCCGCCCGACACGAACGACTGTCTCTTGGTGATCCAACCATGACGATCCCGCAAACGCCGCTCGTCGCCGTCATCATGGGGTCCCAATCTGATTGGGACGTGATGCAGCACGCCGCGAAGACGCTCGCCGAGTTCGGCATTCCGCACGAGTGCGAGGTCGTCTCGGCCCACCGTACGCCGGATAAATTATTCGCGTTCGCCGGTGCCGCGGCCGGTCGCGGTTTGGAAGTGATTATCGCCGGCGCCGGCGGCGCGGCCCACCTTCCCGGCATGTGCGCCGCGAAGACGATGCTCCCGGTGCTCGGCGTGCCCGTCGCGCATGAAACCTCCCTGCTCCGCGGCCAAGACGCGCTCCTCAGCATCGTGCAAATGCCGGCGGGCGTCCCCGTTGGCACGCTGGCCATCGGCAAAGCCGGGGCGATCAACGCGGCCCTTCTCGCCATTGCGATTCTCGGCAATAAGTACGAATCGATCCGAATTCGTTACTCGGCCTACCGGGCGAATCAAACCCGAGCCGTCCTCGAAGCATCCGATCCGCGGGGCGCGAATTCATGAAGCTCGGCATTCTCGGCGGTGGTCAACTGGCGCGGATGATGGCCCTCGCGGCCCATCCGCTCGGCATCTCTTGCACCGTCCTCGACCCGGGGGCCGAGCCGTGCGCCGGGGCCGTTGCGGATGTCATCCGGGGCGAATACGACGATCTGCGGTCGCTTTACGAACTCGCACAAGCGTCCGATGTCATCACGTACGAATTTGAAAATGTACCGGTCGAATGCGCTCGCTGGCTCGCCGAGCGTCTGCCGGTGTTCCCGCCGCCGGGCGCGCTCGAAGTGTCGCAAGATCGCATCGTCGAAAAGAATTTCTTCGAGAAGCTCGGTATCCCGACGCCCGCATTCGCCGATGTGCTGACCCGCGCGGAATTCGACCGGTCTCTCCGGGGCATCGGCCTCCCGGCCGTGCTGAAGACGCGCCGCTTCGGCTACGATGGCAAAGGCCAATGCGTCATCCGCACCGCCGAGCAAATCGAAGCGGCGTGGGCGCAACTCGGCGGCCGGCCCCTGATTTTGGAAGGCTTCGTGCCGTTCGACCGCGAACTGTCGCTGATCGCCGTACGCAATCGAACGGGCGAATGCCGGTTCTATCCGCTGGTCGAAAACGAACACCGCGATGGCATGCTCTACAAAAGTCTCGCCCCGGCCGCAAACACTGGCGAGGAACTGACCGAGCGCGCCTGCGACTTCGCCGAGCGCGTGTTGACCGAACTGAATTACGTCGGCGTACTCGCCATCGAATGGTTCCAAGACGGCCCGCGCCTGATCGCCAACGAGATGGCCCCGCGCGTCCACAACTCCGGGCATTGGACCATCGAAGGGGCCGCGTGCAGCCAGTTCGAGAACCACGTCCGCGCCGTTTGCGGATTGCCGTTGGGCTCGACGTCCGCCGTCGGGCATTCCGGCCTGTTCAACCTCATCGGCCACCGGCCCGACTTCGATTCGATCCTCGAACGATCGGGGACGCACCTGCATTGGTACGGCAAGGAACCGAAGCCCCGTCGCAAAGTCGGGCACGTCACCATCGCGGCGACCTCGGCCGACGAGCGCGATCACCTCGCCGCGGAATTGCTACTCCGCCACGATTTCGCCATCCGCTGATTTGCGTTTCAATTGCGAATCCCACACCGTCGGGACGACGAACAGGATGGTGGCGATTCCCACGGATCCGAGCCCGATGGCGCTCCACTTGGCCCAATCCGGCGCCCGGCCGAAGGCCGCTGTCAACCCGATGACAGTGACGACCATGCCCACCGCGAACAGCTTCACCCGCCAACGGATACCCCGGTGCGCTTCCCAATCACGCAAGAGGTGCCCGAAGTACGGCGAGCGCTTCAACCATCGGTGCAACCGAGGCGACGACCGCGCGAAGCAGGCCCCCGCCAAGAGGATCCACGGCGTTGTGGGTAGCACCGGCAAGATCGCCCCGAGGATGCCAATGCCCACGAACAGTAGCCCCAAGCCCACGTAAAGCCAGCGGCGGAAACCCGTCGCTGGTCGCACGACGACCGAGATTGTTTCCGGCGGGGTTTCGATCATACTGGAGTTATTGTAGCTCGACCGGAGAACGGAGTGAACCGACGGAAGTTTCTGAAGCGGACATTCTGGTGCGGGGCGGCGCTCGTCGGGGTCGGGGGAACCGCGACCGCATACGGGCTGTGGGAGCCGTCGCAAATCCGTATCCGCCCGCAATCGATCCTTCTGCCGAATCTCCCGGCTGCATTCGATGGGAAGACCGTCGCCGTGCTCACCGACTTCCACCACGGTCCGCTCGTGGGCATCGATTTCATCCGCGCCGCCGTGGCTATCGCCCAATCGTTGAACGCCGATGCCTACGCCCTCGTCGGCGACTTCGCCCACAAAGGCACCCACACGGCCGAGCAATTGCCGGCATGCCTGGAAGCCGTCTCGGCGCTGCGGGCTCCGCACGGCGTTTTCGCGGTGCCGGGAAATCACGATATGCAAGACGACGGCCGCGTTTACCGCGAGATGATCCGGGGTACGCACTTGACCGATGTGACCAACCGATCCCACCGCGCGGTCCTCGGTGCCGATGCCCTTTGGTTCGCGGGGGTCGATGATTTTTGGTGGGGAAAACCGAGCCTGAACGCGGCGCTCGACGGCATCCCTGCCGGCGAAGCCGTGATCCTGCTCGCCCACAATCCGGACTATGCCGAGACCAATTCCGACCCGCGCGTCGGTCTCGTGCTCAGCGGCCATACGCACGGTGGCCAAGCGTACTTGCCGGGTTGCGGCACCGCTTGGATGCCCTCGAAATACGGCGCTAAGTACCGCGGCGGGTTGGCGCGAGCCCCGGGCACTCAGGTGTTCGTCTCGCGCGGTCTCGGCGAAGCCGGCGTGCCGATCCGACTGAACTGCCCTCCAGAAATCAATCTGCTGACGTTGGTGAAAGGTTAGGATTTCTCCCATGCGCACCCTGCTCTGCTTCTTCGCTCTGTCGATTTGCGTTTGCGCCGGCTGCAAGAAAAAAACGCAGCCCACCGAAGCGGCGCCGTCGCAACCGGGTGCGCCCAGCGTGCCGGTGCCGTCCGAAGCGGCGAGGTTGCTGACTCAACTCACGAAGACTAAACGGGAAGCGCAGTTGGCCACGGCGGACAAACTCGCCGACCTCGCCGAGACCGACGCGACCGTCATTCCCGGACTGATCGAGTTATTGAAGGACAAGGCGAACCTCGGCGAAGGCCAAGTGATGGCCCACCAGCCGAACAGCGTCCGTGAAGCGGCGGTGATCGCGTTGATCTACTGCGGCGAACCGGGTGAAACAGCCGCCGTCGAATTGGGTCTCCCGATTCTGCTGTCCGGTTTGACCGACCCCGATGCCGCAGTGCGAGAGCACGCGCTGATCGCCATCGGGCGATTGAAACTCAAGGCGAACGGCGCGATCGCGAAAATCTGGCCGCGGACCGAAGACAAGTCGGCGTTCGTCCGCGACGCGGCGTACAACTGCCTGATCGAACTCGGGGTCGCCTCCGCTCCGCAAGTCGCGGGGAATCTCGCGCACGCCGAAGCGGGGGTCCGCCAAACCGCCGCAGAACAGTTGTCACGCTTCAAGCCGCTCCCCGCCGATTCGGTCGAACCGCTCCGCAAAGCCCTGGTCGATCCGAACAAATTCATCCGCACGACGGCGGCGGAGGCGCTCCTCGATTTCGGAGCGAAGGCCGCCGCCGCCGCGCCCGACCTCGCGGAGTCGATCCGACAATCGGCCAAAGACGTGCAGCCGAACGTCCCGTTCGAACCGGATTTCAGCGTGTTGAATTTGCTGGTCACCATCGGGGCCGGCAGCGTCGAACCGGTCGGGAAACTGCTCGCCGAGAAAAACCCGCTGATTCTGTATCAAGCACTGTACGTACTCGGGGAGATCGGCCCGCCGGCGAAGGTGACGGCCGACGCCATCGAGAAGATCATGGGCGTTCAAGCCCATTCCGCCGACGTCCGCCTCGAAGCCTGCCGGGCTCTGGCCACGATCACCGGGGATGCGGCCAAGTCGACCCCCGTGATGAAGCTCGCCCTCGGGTTCCAAGATGCTTTTGTCCGCAACCTCGGGTTGCAAGCCGCGGCGCGGATGGGCGTCCCCGGTCGCGGCTTCGCCGAAGCGATTTTTCCGCTGCTCGACGACCCGGAGCCAATCATCCGCCAACAGGCCATCGCGTATGTCGCCACGCTCGATTCCAAGGGGCGGGAAGCGGCTGTGCCCCGGTTGGCCAAGCGGTTAAAAGATGAATCGGCCAACGTACGCACCGCGGCCGTGAGGGTCTTGGCGGACTTCGGCCCGCTCGCGGCCGCCGCGGCCGACGATCTCGCGCAAGCCGCCGCGGGCGATGATGACGCCGAAGTGCGTCAAACCGCGACGGCTGCATTGGCCGATCTTGGGCCGGCGGGAATCTCCGGGAAACCGGCGCTTCTCGCGACGATTCGCGATGCGAAAGCGAGTGACGAACTCCGGGGCACGGCCCTCGCGGTACTACTGTCCATCGCCCCGGCCGATCCGCAATCCGCCGAGGCCGTGCTGAAAATGATGGCGGATAAATCCAACGGCTCGCGCGAATCGGCGGCGGGCGCCGCTTCGCGGTTGAAGGGCGCATCGCCCGAGATCCTGTCCAAACTCGCGGTGATGGCGGCATCCGATGCCAGTGTCGCGGTCCGGATGCGGGCCACGCAAGCGCTCGCCGAGATCGAACCGAAACCGACGGCGTTCAAAACTCAACTCGAAGCACTCGCCAAAGCCCCGGTCCCGGAGCAGGCGCACTGGGCGAAGATCGCGCTGGCCCGGATCGACGACCGCACCGCGGATTTGGAGAAGCTCGTCCGATCCGGGCTCGTCGGGAAGCCCGGCGAACAGCGCGCTTCGATCCGGGCTCTTGGGAAAGCCATCCCGGCGACCACGGCCGATTTCCCCGCGGTCGACAAATTGAGCCGATCGAAAGACTCGACCGTGCGTCAATTGGCCGCCGAAGCCCTCGGCCGCTTCGACCGCGACGCGGCGGTGGCCGTGCCCCGACTGATCGAACTCTTGCAAGATCGGGACGAAGATGTGCAACTCGCGGCGATTCAATCGCTCGGGGCATTCCCGGCGAAGGACGCCGCCGCCGCGGTGAAGTCGCTGCAGTGGAAAGCCCGCGGCGAACGGCGCGTGAATCGGGCCGCCCGCCACACGCTGGCGAAATGGGTCGGGTGACCGGGGACTACCAACGTAGGTCCAGGCCGACGGTCCACCCTTGTACCCAATAATCCGTGTCGTAATTGCGGAAGGCCGGGCGGCTCCCCGCTTGAGTGGTCGTGTCAATTTGATCGGCCGCGCGGCGGACCTTCGTCCAATACAGGAACGAGTAGCCGGCGTTGACGCGGAACCGGTCGGTGAAGTCCCAACCGAGTTTCAGCGTCCCTTCGGGCACCACCGCGAACTGATTTTCGCGGAACGAGCCGATGTTGTTGTTCCCCGTCAGCAGACCGCCGTTGTTGACCCCGGCGACGGTGAACGTCTGCCCGGAGATCGTGACGTCCGAGATGTTCACCCCGATGGCCACCGTACCTTTGGTTGTCAGCGTCAGCCGGTCGAAGAGCCGGTGCGTCCCGCCGAGGCCGACTTGGGCCCCGTGGAACTGGTTCAGCGTGCGGAAGTGATCCGAAACCGCGAAATCGAGAGTCGGGACAGTCGAGAGACCGATGGGGTTGGCGACAAATTGACTCCGGGATTCGACATCGACCGTGTCGCGCAGATTCACGTAGCGGTACCCGACGAGCAGGTCGAGCCGGCCGAGGTCGGAGGTCGTCAAGCCGTAGCGGAAGTTCGCGTCGCCTCCGATGACGGCGGTGTGGGCTCGGGCCGAAAGCGTTCCGGAGATCACGGGAACGCCGACTTGGAGACCCGTTCCACCGATCGTGATCGGCTGGGCCAAGATCGGCCCGCCTGGGGTCGCGCTGCCGGTGAACTCGCTCGACCGGTCGGCGAGGAACATCAGCGTGGTGTCGAGACCGAAGCGGTAATCTTCGGTCAACCAGATTCCGGCCGTCGCCCGCAAGCCGGGGCGGGCGTATTGCAGTTTGCGTTCGCCGCCGAAAAGCGTCGTCGTCGTCGGCTGATTCAAGGCGACGCTTTGCCCCGTGGGCGCCGTTGTCACCAAGGGTGGCAAAAGTGTCCCTTGGCCGGCCGCGAAATAAAAATCGCCCGCGATCCAAAGTCGCTCGGGACGGAAGGGTCTTGATGGGGGGACGAGCGTATCGGCCGCGGCGGCGCCGGAACCGGGGCGCGACGGATCCATGACCGGCATGCCCCCGGGTGGGGCGAAGAACGGATCGGCGTAAGTATTGCCCGACGGCTGAGACCCAACTGATTGCTGAGTCGGTAGTTGTGACGGATTTGTGGCGGTGGATTCGGCACCCAAAACCGGGGACGCTAGCAAAAGTGTCCATCCGAGCCGGGCGAGCGACTTTCGCATTGCTTATACCCCAAACTGCGCAGCTAGCGGCGCGGACTACGGCATCACCCCTTACAATCGGCAGAACCGGAACCCGAATGAAAGGTTTCTTTTTTCGGGTTGTACTTTTGGATGAAGTTAAATCGTGATGTATATTGGCTTGCTGATTCACAATCGACAGATACCGGCCGCGAATTTCGACCCTGGTATAGAAGGTGCATCTCACCCACCGCCCCGCACAACCCGTCACTTGGAAGGATCCATCATGCTCGTTCTCACCCGCAAGATCGGCGAAGAAATCATCATCGCCGGCAACATCCGCATCTCGATCGTCGAAGTCGGCCCCGGTCGCGTTAAAATCGGAATCGACGCCCCGCGCTCCGTTTCGGTGGATCGTGCTGAGATCCACGAGAAAAAACACGAGATGCCCGTCGGCCACCGGGTCGAAGTCCCCGGCCTCCACAACCGCATCGCCGAGACGCTGCTCGGGCCCGGTTCGCCCCGCATCCTCCCGGCTGATACTTCGACGCCGCTCCAGCTCGAAAACCGCCTGAAAAAGCACCACGCCCGCCTGCCCAAAAAGCCCCGTTGAATTCGCCGTCTCGCTTTATTCCCCTCAGCGCTTAAACTGACGAAAACGTTTTCGCAGGAGTGGGTCAAATGCGGGTCGATGTTTACGGTTTGTTGTTTGAAGCGCAGGGCGTCACCTGCCATCTTTGGGCCCCATGGCGCTGTTCCCAGTTGGAACACCGGCTTTTCGATGCGGTAAAGGGCTTGGCCGATATCGAATCGGAAACGGCACCGGACGAATTGCAACTGCACATCGATGACGCCAAGACCTGCAAGCAAGCTTTGCAAGCCTTGGCCCGCGTTTTGAAAGGTTGGCAAGAAGAAGCGACCGACAGCGGCACCGAACGCCGGAGTTGGCGCTGGCTCTTAGAAGCCGACACCGACGCCAACGGCTACGACATGGATTCCGAAAAATCGGTCGTCTGGATGTACACCCGGTTGTCGCTCGAACGCGGTGGCCCCGGCGAACCCGAGAAGGGCGAGGATCTCGACCTCAACGGATTCGGCATTTCCATTTGGAACGAAGCCGCGAAGTGACGGTCACTTCAGTTCTTGGATCAGCTTCTCATCGTCGCGCGGCAGGCTCCACGCTTTCAGCGCGAACTCCACCTTCATGTTTTCTTTCGGCTCCGGGAACCGGATCAAAACTTCGTACGCGCCAGCGGACCTCTTGACGATTCGCCATACGGTTCCCGTCGAAGGATTTTCCAACATCAACACCGTGGCTCGATCGCCCGCTACGGGCAGCACCACCGTCGTTCCCGATGCGGGCTGCTCGCCGTCGGCGTTGTCGAATGGGTTGAGTTTCTTGCCGGCCCGATCGTAGATCCGCGGTTCTTGGGTCGAGTCGCCGGCGCGGAACCAAACCGTTTTGCCGGCGGGCCGCTCCACCGCGAACTTGCGGACGACGCCGTTGGCCAGCGTCACTTGGACCGGTTGCGGAGTCTCGGCGACGAGCAGCGTCGATTGGCCTTCGTCCGGCGTGACCCGGTACTTGAAGGTCGGGTTGCCGCCGCGATCGAGCGTATACCCCGCGAACGTCACGGCCTTCGGCCCGGTGTAGGTCTTCCCATCCGGCAGCGGCAGGCCGTAGGCCGGGTTCTTGGTCTGTTTGTCGAAGTCCGGCGTCTCGCGCGAATCGGAAACACTCCAAGGGTTCCCCAACGGGGCCGTCCAGAACTTCGCCCCGAGCGTTCTCGCTGGGTTCCCGCCCCGGCCATTCCAGACGTTCGACATTTCGAGGAAGTTGCCGCTCCAGGCGTAGGCCAGCCGACCTTGTTCGGAATCGAAGACGACGTTCAGGCCCGATGGGAAGGCCACGGCCACGCATTTGGTGCCGGCGTTGTCCGGCATGAAGGTGCGCAGGATCTCCGGGCGCTCGGACGCGTTCACGACGACCCCCTTGGGCGGCTCCATGCCACTCGGCAGGGGCAACCCCGGCCCGAGGCTGAAGTACGCCCAGAGCGCTTCGAGCTGCTTCGGACCGTCGCCGTCGTACACGGTTTTGAGTAAGGATTGTCCGTCGATCAGCACTTGGGGCATCTTGGTGCCGGGGGCGATGCGCTGCGGTTGGTGCATCCAGCGGGTGTACCAGTCGTAGCGGACGCGTTTGTTCGTGGTCGCCAAGTCGGGCCCGCGGGTGCCGCCGCCGGATTGCCCGGAGATGTCGTGGCACGAAATGCAGCCGTGCCCGGACTTCCCAGCCAGCGTGCGACCCGCCGTGAGTTTCTCCGCAGTGAACTCGGCGCGGCCGATGGCGTCGTCCGCCACCGCGCCCTCGAGGGCGGGCAGTGCTTCCGGCAATGTACCGACGCAGTCTTGGCCGTACTGCGGCATCCGCAGCGTCATCCACGGCCGGGCGCGGCCTCCCGCGAGTAAGACTTCTTTCAGCCAGCTCGTGCGCATTTTGTGGCCGACACCCGTGAGCCGCGGCGGTTGAATATCATCGGCGTTGTCGGCGCCCGCCAGCGCCTTCATCTTGTTCGCCAAGCCTTCGTCGATACTCCCTTCGCCGTCGCGGTTGTGGCAATTCAAGCAGTTGAAGCGCTTGATCGAAGTCCGCGCCGCATACACGGGTGACGGCGCCCCGGCCCCGGTGAGACCGTCCTTCAAGAAGGCGGTGAGCGCTTCTTGTTGATCTCGACTGAAGCCGAATTTCGGCGCGGTCGTGGGGGTCTCCGTCCTGGTGAGGCAGCCCTTCTCGGGGGTCTTCGCAATCGTCGCGAGTTTCAAACCGACATGCTCTTTCACCGGGAGCGCCGCGCCGCCGGGCTTGACCTCGTGGCAGTTCGTGCAGCCTTTGGAGGTCAGTAGCCACTTCCCGGCTTCCTTCCACGCTTCGGGGCGTTTCAGGTTTTTGAGCTTCACCCCGGTCTCGAGATCGACCAAATGCGTCGGGTCGCCGTTCGGTTCCGCCGGCATCGCGGGATTGAGCTTGCCGTCGGTGACTCGGCACAGGAACTTGGCGATGTCGGTGGCCTCGGCCGCGGACAACCCCATGCGCGGCATCCGGCCGTGGGCGTTCGTCGCCAACGGGTCGAGCAAGTATTTGGCCAGCGGCTCCGGGCGGGTCTTGCTGCCGATGGACCCGAGCGTGTAGTAGCTCTGGGCGCCGGCCTTGGTGCCGAGGCCATAGATGCTGTCTTCGGGTTTCGGGGCATCTTTGGGGTCGTCTTCGTCGGGGACGGTCTTAACGGGTGGCGCCGTGATCGAATCGCCGTGGCAAGTCGCGCAACCGGTTGTGATGTAGAGCTTGCCGCCGCGCTCGACACTGTCGCGCTCAGGCTTCGGCAGGACCGCCACGGGTTTGAACTCCGGCAGCGAACCCCCGAGACTACTGAGGTAGGCCGTGACGGCGTAGCGCTGGCGGGCGCCGACTTCGTCGTCCGCAAAGACCTTCGGCATCGTCGTCTGCGGGCGGTGGGCTTTGGGATCCTTCAACCAGGCGTCGATCCAACCGGGATAGGCCCGCTTGCCGATTTCCGTGAGGCTCGGGCCGTGGCGCTCGACGAGCGTCTTCGCATTCGTCTCGTCCTGGCCGGCCGCGTGACATTTGATGCAGGCCTGTTCCTCGAACAAAAACCGGCCGTGTTCCTTCTTCAAATCGGCGGCGTATTCGGCGGGTCGTTGTTTCAACGTGTGACCGAAGAAAAAGTACGGGACCGGTTCGCGCACGAAGCCGGGGCCTTGCCATTGCAGCTCGACGCGGCACCCTTTTGACGTGCGCAGCAGTTGCACTTCAAACAGTTGGATCCCCGTTTTCAACTCGACATCCCGGCCCGCGACCGGCTTGGCCGCGTCGCCGACGACTTCCCCGGCGAGTACCTCGACACCGTCGATGCGGACGTTCAACTTTCCGAGCAACGCCGTGTCGAACTTGTATTTCCCGGCCGTGATAATCTGGATGTATCCGGTCCAGGTGAACGTCGCCGCACCGCCAGAAACCTGAGGATGAACCGATTCGCCCGGATTCAGGGTCAGCCCGACGAGCGGTTCGAGCCGGGTGCTTCGCGTCGTCTCGGCTTGCGCGGCGAAGACGAGGCCCGGTTTGAGGTCGGCCCGTTTCACGGGCTGCGCCAAGAGCGGAGTCGAAGCGAGCAGAATGATACCGATGGCGAAAGCGAGACGGGACATGCGGAGCTCCGGCAGATGTTCAACAAGGTGATTATCCGGATTCGCCCGGGGCCTGCAAGGGGAGTGAGGAGCCCGAAGACGGCGAGAGTGAGGGGTGCATCGGTGTGGCGGCACGTTTTCCAACGTGCCGGTCTAGAAGAATCGCGGAGGAGGAATCCCCCAGCGGTCCACGACACGTTGGGAAACGTGTCGCCACACTCGAAGTCCGGCGGTCGTTGGTGTGGCGGCACGTTTTCCAACGTGCCGGTCTATAAGAATCGCGGAAGAGGAATCCCCCAGCGGTCCACGACACGTTGGGAAACGTGTCGCCACACTCGAAGTCCGGCGTCCGCTCTAGCCGCGAGGCGCAGTCTTCGGAGCCGAGCGCGCGGGGGGGTGCGAGACGAACCGGAATCGACGGGAAAGAAAATCGACCCCCGCAGAGCGCTTGCTGGAAAATATCCGGTGACCCCCCGGTTCGGGGCGTTTTTTCGTCGTGACATCGATTGACCACGACAATAATAATGTCCCTAACATAGGGGGACAGGGGGAAATTAATTCCGTCAAGCATC
>JANXTU010000136.1 GCA_025352235.1 Fimbriiglobus sp. | reverse complement strand
GTAGGGGAAGCCGATCCAAAGGCCGGGGCCGGGCCTAGCGACCACTCGGCCGAACCGCCGGACGACGGCCCGCTCCTCCGGCCCCACTTGGGCGACACCGGTGAGGGCATAACCAACGAGGGCGATCGGAATGAGAGAGAGAGAGAGTCGCATGGCGGGAACCTTTTGCACCGCTTGATCCCGGAGGGATCGCAGAGTTTAGCCGGCGGTCAAAGACCGCCGGAACGAGTCACCCTGTCTTCAATCCCGGAGGGATCGCAGAAGGAGTACGAGCCTTAGTCTCCGAAGCTGGAATGGCCTCTGCCCGTAGGGACAAGAGCATTGCGAGGAACGAGAGGAGTTCCGCGTCGCTCACGTCACGCAATGCGTTTTGAGCCATTTTTAGTCGCACCGCTTGTGTAACTGTCCCGCTTATCACGGGAAACATCTTGTCGATTTCTGCTTGGGTGAAGTACATTGTTTGGTAATCTCCTCCCTCGCGTTTTAGCTGTATTCCTAACACCACTCCGCGCTCTTCCGTCAACCAGGTATGCCAGGCCTTAAACGCCTTAATTAAACCCTGCACAGGATTGAAGTGTCGGTTCCGCTCAGGGTTGCCCATCAACCACTGGTTTGTGATGAAGCCCATTCGGTATGTCTCCTAAAATTGATTTGAAAAAGTCCACGCATGACAAAAGATCCCAGCGCTTCGAACTTCGGCTTCGCAATGCTCACTTCATCGGCGCCTTCGGCGGCTCCCGGAGCATCCGGAACAGCTCGTGGTTCAGCGATAGCAGCAGGGTATCCTTCGTGTCCATCAGCGAGGCTTGCAGCGCCTTGAGCTTCTGCAAGAAGGCGTAGAACTCCGGGTCTTTCGCGTGGGCTTCGTTCCGCAGGCGGTCTGCCGTCACGTCGGCTTGACCTTCCAACAACTGCTTCTTCGCTTTCGCATCGGCTTCGATCCCGCGGCGATCTTTGTCGGCTTGGCTCAGGATCTCCGCCGACTCCTTCCGACCTTGATTCTCGTACTCTGCGACCTTGCGACCGCGTTCGCTGCGGATGCGCTCGTAGATGCTCGAGCGCACCGCCTCCGGATAACTCAAGCGGCGAATGCGGAGCGTGACGATCTCGATGCCGTATTCGTCGCGGACCTTCGCTTTCAAATCGTCCGAGAGCAGTTGTTGAAGTAGCTTTTCGGAGCGGGCTTCGGTCTTGCCGTCGTCGGCGACGGAGATGAGTTCGTCGAGCGACATCCCGCTGATGATCGACGCGAGCCGGCCGGTGATGCGCGGTGCGAGCACGCGCTTCACCTGTTCCGCCGTGCCGACGGAGCGGACGAATTGATCGGCGGCCTTCGCGTCGGGTACGCGCCACGTGATGAAGGCGTCGAGCGTCAGCGTCTTATCGACGGTGCCGGTGGTGGGGTCACGCGTCAACGCTTCGGTCGCGGGGAGGTCGAACGATTGCAACCGGTGATCGACGCGCAAAACGCCGTCGATGGGCCAGGGCATTTTGAGGTGCAGCCCGGCTTCGGTCTCGCCGTCGTGGGTCGCCACGGGTTGGCCGAAACGCGTGACGTAGGCGAACTCGGAGTAATCGACGATGTACAACGCCGTGCGCGCCCAAGCCAACAGCGCGAGCGGCAATACGATCCAAGTCAAGAAGCGTCTCATGGATCTTTCTCGCGTTGGTCGGCGCCGCGCGGGAAGGCGAGCGGCACGCCGCCGGGTTGCACCCGCGGCATCAAGTCGGGGTCGATCAGATACAACTTCCGCGTGCCCGGGAGTTTGTCGGCATCGATGAGGATTTTGTCCCGCGTTTTCAACACGGCGGTGATGGCCGCGAGGCCCAAGCGGAAATCGGTGAGCGACCGCCGCGCCGCGATCAGTTGCTGTCTTCGGGCTTGGATCTCCGCCGTGACGACGGTGCGATCTTGCCCGCGTTTCACGCGATCTTCGAGTTCCGCCTTCAGCATCGCTTCATCTTCGGGGGTCAAACTGTTCCGCGCCGCTTGCCAGCCGAGCATGACGTCGCGGGTCGCGGTCGCCTCGGCGGTGCGGCGGTGGGCTTCGGCCTCGGCGGAACGAACCGTTCGTAGGCCGTCGTCGTTCGCGCGGGACTTCATCCGGGCCGCCTCGGAGATCGCGTTGTTGACGGCGGTGTCGCGCTTTTGGATCGCATCGGCGACGGCGTGGTACGCGGCCACAACCTCCTGCGGCGGGTGCAAATCATGGATCGTGAGGCCGTCGATGCGGACTCCCAAACCACTGGGGGCGGCTTCTTTCAAACGCTCGGCGAGCTTGAATTGCGCGGCTCGTTCAAACTCCGGTCGGCCGGTCCCGAGCAGATTTTGGAACGACCGCGCCGCGATCAGTTCGCGGAAGACCGCTTCCGCGACGGAGCGCAAAACCGCATCCGGGTTCTTGGAATGGAAGAGGTAACCGCGCGGGTCATCGATCGTGTAGCGGATCGTCGCCAGGAGTTCGATGAGGTCTCCGTCGCCCGTCAGCATCAGCGATTCATCCGTCTGGCGGGCGATCCCTTCGGCGTGGGAACTTGCCCACGTCAACCCGCCGTCGTTGGATTTGCTCCCCGCGCGCCGGAGTTTGTTCTGTTCGACGCGGGCCAGTTCCAACTGTTGGATTTTGTCGTCGGACAACAGTCGAAAGCCGATTTCAACCGTCCGCACTTCGGCCGGTTTGACGCGGGTGACGGCCTCGACCGGCCAAGGCCAGCGAACGTGCAGCCCAGGGGGAAGATCGTCCTGCACGGCCCCGAAGCGGCGGACGACGCCGACCTCGTCCGCCGCGATGGCCGTAAACCCCGAGGCGATCCAGCCGAGCAGTGACAACGTGATGACAGCGCCGAGGATCGGCTTCCAACGGTGGGCGACCCCGTGCAACAGATCGTCGAGGTGGACCGCGTTGATCCAGCGATCCATGTTCCGACCGGCTTCGCGGGCCCGGCCGACGACGGCGCTTGTACTTTTCCGTTCGAAGGCGAGTAGCCGCATCGAATTGAGCAATACCAACAGCGATCCGAGTTGGTGGTAGATCGCCCCGGCGAGGGGAGCGCGCTCGTACCATTCCGGGCCGGTGGCGAACAGCGGCCAGAGGATGCCGGTCAAGAGGATGCCGAAGAAGTTGACGCCGAAGCCGAACCAGACGATGTTCTGCCGGATGACCTTGGCCGTTTCCCGGCTGAGCCGGATCAGCATCGGCAGGGGCCGCAGCGGCTCCCCCATCAGGATGACATCGCCGGCGTGCGCCGCGACATCGGTCCCGGTGCCGATGGCGATGCCGACGTGGGCACCGGCGAGCGCCGGGGCATCGTTGATGCCGTCGCCGACGAAGGCCATCGGCGTGCCGAGCGCGTGGAGGGCATCGGCCTTTTGGGCCGGCAGTAATTCGGCGCGGACATCGGACAAGCCGAGATTCGCGGAGATGGTTCGTGCCACCGCGCTGCGGTCGCCTGTGAGGAGAACCAGCGGTTGAAGTCCGAGAGCTTGCAGGTCGGCTAAGACACCGGGGGCTTCCGGACGGAGGCGATCCCGGGCGCCGATGGCCCCGAGATACGTCCCGTTGCGGGCCACGAGCAGCGGTGTTTGGCCGGACTCGTCGAAGTGCTTCAGCGCCGCATCGGCAAGGTCCGATCCGGGGATGCCGTGCTCGGTGAGGAATCGCCGGGTGCCGACGAGTACGGTCGTGTCGCCGAGGGTCGCGCTCGCCCCGCCGCCGGGGAATGCGGTGAAGGTTTCCGGTTCACGGACAACCCATTGTCGGCGGGCGATTTCATCGAGGATCAGCTTGGCGATCGGGTGTTCGCTGCGGAATTCGGCGAGTGCCGCGGCGCGCAGCAGTTCTTCTTCGCCAATATCCGGGGCGGGGCGGATCTCGCCGAGTTCGAGCTTGCCTTCGGTGAGTGTGCCGGTTTTATCGAAGGCGAAGCCCCGCACTTCCGCGAGTCGTTCGAGCGCCGCACCGCTCTTGATCAAAATGCCCGTACCGGCGAGGCGGCCGAGCGCCGCGATGACCGCGGCCGGGGTCGCCAACACCAACGGACAGGGGCATGCGACGACGAGCACCGCGAGCGCCGGGTAAACCGCCACGCGACTGGCCGCGCCGAGGGAGATTTTCTTCCCCTCCGGTTGCGTACCGAAATATTGGTAGCCGACGTTGGCGAGGAACACCGCGAGCGCAATCCCGAGGACCGCGGGCAAGAAGTAACGGGCGAGCCGATCGGCTTGGCGTTCGCCCTTCGACTTCGACTTCAAAGCCTGCGCCGTCAGTTCGATCACTTTGCCGGCAACGGTCTGCCGGTCGATCTTCTCGGTTCGAATGGTGAGCGCGCCGTTTCGGACGATGCTCCCCGCGAGGACGGTGTCGCCCGTCGCTTTTTCAACCGGTAGACTCTCGCCCGTGAGCGCGCTCGAATCGACTTCGCTGCGCCCGTCGATCACGACGCCATCGACGGGCACTCGGCCGCCCGGCTTCACGACGACGCTGTCGCCGACGACGACGGCCGACGTGAGCACGCGGACTTCGACGCCGTCGCGGATCACCCAGCAGCGTTGCGGGAACAACTCCGTCAGTTTGCCCAAGGCGCGTTGGGTGCGGTCGAAGGTGAACGCTTCCAGACATTCGCCGACGAGGCCGATGAAGACGACTTCCGCCGCGACGAGGGGCTGGCCGATGAGGATCGCCGCGACGCAGGCGATGGCGATGGCCAAGTCGGCGCCGACGCGGCCTTCAGTCAGTTTTTCCAGCGAGCCGTAGAGCACCCGCGCCCCGCCGAGGACCGCGGCGATCAGCGCGAAGCGAAATCCGAACAGCTCGGTCGTCGCCCAAGTCGGCGTCGGATAGACGCTCTCGGTGAGCCAATTCGCCAACTGCGGCCAGAGGTCGCCGAGGAGCAGCGCCGCCAGCAGGCCCGTGATGAGGTAGAGCGCGCCGTTGCCGCGCGGCCGAAACGGAGACTCGGTGGAATCGAACTCGCGGTGCATGGCGGCGGGTGTCGCGGTGGGAGTGGGCGCGCCATCAAGCTACGGTGGGCCGACTTCACAATCAAGCGATTGAAAACCCCACTTGTGCGAGCCGGCGCGGCCGCTATTGTCTGCGGCCCCGGTTCACCCAGGATGATTTATGCACCGCTTCGCCATCTCCATCGCCGCGTCATTCGCTTGGACGACGCTGTTGCTCGCGGCATCCACGGGCGTTTCGAATGCCCACCCGCAGGGGCACGAACGCAGCCCGACCGAGCGAGAATTTTTCGCCCCGGTGCCCACCCCCGCGAACTTCGCCGAAGTCGCCGGCCCGACAAGCTCCGGCAGAAGGATCGACTTCGACAATTTGATGCTGCAATTCCACCGGTCGCTCGGTTTGGCCAAAGGGATGTTGGTCGCCCGACGCTGAACTTGAATCGATTTAAGGCATTTGCGGCGAAGTTCGCCGCGCGGAGTGCCGATAATTCTCCGGACGCGGATTCTTCCGGGGATGTGGCATGCGTGCCGTTTTGGTACTTGGGACGATCGTCGGATTCTGCACGCTGACGGCGGGGTGTCGCACGCCGATGCCGGTGCGGTCGGCGCCGCCAGCCGCAGCTCTGCCGGTTGCCGAGCGGCAAATTCCCGCACCCGATGCCAGCGCGATCACCGATTTGCCGAGCTTGGGTGCGGCCGACCCGCTGCCCCCCGTCGGTTACTACCGCCTGACGGCCGAGGAATGCCGGCAACTCGCCTGCGACAACAGTTCGCTGGCGAACTTGATCGTCGCTGGCGCGGGCGCTCCGAGCGGTCGAGCGTTCTCTCACGGCGCGTCCGCCGCCGTCGATCACGTCCGCGCCTTCACCGGCCGATTTTTGGCGCAAGAAGCCCGCAATCGTGCCGCCGGAGCCGCGCTCGCCCTCTATTACAAAATCCTTGAACTCGAATTGCAGTCCGACGTACTCGCCAATTCGATCGTCGAACTCGTGGCGATGATGGAGATCAACGAGAAGCTCATCGAGAAGGGCTTCAAACAGACCGCCGAAGGCTTCGAACTCAAGAAGCAGCGCATTGAACTCGAGGCCGACCGGACGCGGTTGCGCTCCGCGCTCCAGAAACTCAACGCCGAGTTGAAGTCGCTGCTCGCCATCGATTCGGGCACGCCGGGCTTGCTCCTCCCGGCCGACCAAGTGCGAGTCGTTCCCGATCCGCTCGACCCTGAGCAAGCCGTGCAACTTGGGCTGATGCGGCGGGCGGACCTAAATCTGCTGCGTTGCTTGGCCAGCTCGGTCGATCACCGGACGCTGCAAACGGTCCGGAAGGCGCTCGTCGGAATCGCCCCGCCGCTCGCGGCCGTCGTCCAGGCTTCGGAGCAATTGGTCCCGACGCTGTTGCCGTTCATTTCGGCGATGGCCAAGGCCGAAGTCGCGGCGACACGGGCGCAACTTCTCGGACTGCTGCAGGACCGCGAACGGGAAGCCGCCAAAGAGATCCGCACGGCCGCCGAGGAGTGGACCACGGCCCGCGCGCTCGTCGCCATCGCCCGGTTGCGTTTCCAACTGCACCAGGATCGCGTCGACGACTTGGTCAAGAAATCGGCGTCAGGGCAGGGCGTGGAAGCCGAGCTCCGCAAAGCGAAGCTGGAATGGCTGAAGGCCGAATCGGAGTTGATCGGCGAAATCGCCAAGTGGAAACGCGCCGACGTCAAAGCCCGCGAGACCATGGGGCTGCTCTGCGACGGCGAGTGCGGGAAGTGACGATGGGGAGAATCAAATACCGGCGGCCTTCCGCAATCCTTCGGCCTTGTCCGTCTTCTCCCAAGTGAAGAGGCTGTCAATTCGGGAACTTGAAAAACAAGTCGGATCGAAGCACGTACTTGCGACCCTCCGTTAACTCTCGGCCTTCGTGCCACCATTCGTGGAGAAAGAACAGTGCATCACCTGCGCGGGGTACAATCACAGCGTCTTCTCGTCGTACTCCATCGATCTGTTCGGTGGAGTAGAACACAGTCTCACCACCCGTGAAACCGTCGTTGAGATAGAAAAGGCAGGTCAGCCGAGTGCGTACATCAGGCGAGCGGACGATGACACCATCTCGATGGCGTTTGAACCGCTGGCCAACGTCGTAACGGTAGAAGCGAAAACTGTCGTCAAATCCCGCAGGAATGCCATCTTCCAGCAGCTCGGGGACATGTGGCAAACAACGCAACCAGAGCATTCGAGCAAGTTCCGGGTCAGTGAACTCGGCACGATCATTATCCCGGATGCCGGGTCGCATTTGAGGGCCCGTAGCAGTTCGTACGGCTGCCCGCTCGAAACCAATTGATTCGCCTCGTTCGATCAAATCAGTGCACTCGGCGGACGTGAGCAATCCGGAGACGGTAAACAGGTTCTCTCCGAGTACCGTCTTCATGGCTCACACCCCCGCGGCCTTCCGCAATGCTTCGGCTTTGTCGGTCTTCTCCCAAGTGAAGTCGGCGCTCTCGCGGCCGAAGTGACCGTGCCGCGCCGTCTCGCGGTAGATCGGTCGGCGGAGGTTCAACCCCTCGATGATCCCCTTCGGCGTCAGTAGGAAATTCGAGCGGATCAGTTCGATGAGTTTCTCTTCGGTCACGCCGGGGGCGATGGTCCCTTCGGTGTTCACCCAGACGTTGAGCGGATCCGGGTAGCCGATGGCGTAGCTCAGTTGCACTTCGCAGCGCTTGGCCAACTTCGCAGCGACGATGTTCTTGGCGATGTACCGGCAGAGGTAGGCCGCGCTGCGGTCGACCTTCGTCGGATCTTTGCCGCTGAATGCCCCGCCGCCGTGGCGACCGCGGCCGCCGTAGGTATCGACGATGATCTTGCGCCCCGTGAGGCCGCAGTCGCCGTGCGGACCGCCTTCGAGGAAGCAGCCGGTCGGGTTGATGTGGCAGGCGATGTCGTTGGCACCCAGG
>JANXTU010000266.1 GCA_025352235.1 Fimbriiglobus sp. | reverse complement strand
GGTCGCCGTCGCGGCCAATCAATTGCAATCCGACCTCAACCTCATCGCGAAGGTGAATCTCGCCACCGATCCCGAGGCGGGCCACCCCCTCGACTTCTCGAAGGATCTCGGCCGGTACAGCGTCGGATTGCAGTTCGACAGTCCGCTGAACCGCCTCGCGGAACGTAACCGCTATCGCCAAAGTTTGATCGCCTACCAGCGCTCGCGCCGGGCATACATGGAACTGTCCGACACCATCGAAGCGCAGATCCGGAACGACATCCGCTCGCTGCAGCTCCAGAAATTCAGTTTCGAAAACGCCCGGCAATCGCTGATCGCCGCGGCCCGACAACTGGAAAACGAGCAGTTGTTGTTGACCGCGCCGAACCAGGCGCAGGCGAACACCGGCGACGCCACGCTCCGCAAACTGCGGGCGCTCGAACAACTCCTCGCGGCCCGCGAACAATTGTCCGGGAGTTTCATCCGCTACGAGCAACAGCGCGTCCGACTTCTGCTAAACTTGGAGGAACTGCAACTGGACGAACGAGGGTTCCCAATCAATGTCAGCCCCAACTCTCCTCGCCCCGCCCCGGCGGTTCCCGGACGCCCCGGCGCAAATTGAAACCGTCGCGGAAATGCCGATCCCGCTGATCGCCGCGGCACCCCGTGCCCCGAGCGTCCGCAAACGCCCGCGCGGCCCTTGGCTCCGGATCGCCATTTGGGCACTCACCCTCGCAGCGTTGTGCGTCCTGGCCTACGGGGCTTGGAAGTTCGGCCCGCGCTGGCTCGGTCTCGAATCCGGCGGCAAAGCGCCGTTAACGGCCAACGTCCACGCCGGGGAAATGAAAGTCACGGTGACCGACCGCGGCGAACTCGAGAGCATCAATTCGCTGCAAGTGACCTGCGAATTGGAAGGGGGCGGGAAGCTCGTGTCGATCCTCCCTGAGGGGACGCGCGTGGAAAAAGGGGACGAAGTCGCCAAGCTCGACACCGACGCGCTGATGAAATTGATCAACGAACAAGAGATCAAATGGGAGGCCGCCGAGAGCAAAGTGAACTCGAGCCGGAGCGAGGTGGCGCTGGCGAAGAACAAAGCGTTGAGCGAAATCGCCAAGGCCGAACTCGCGCTGGCGCTCGCGGAAATTGAACTCGAAGCGTTCGCCGACCCGCAGGGCAAATACAAGCGTGACCATGACAAAGCGAAAGGGGCGCTCGAACTCGCCCGCAAGAATTTGAACGAATCCCAAGACGATCTCGAATTCACGCGCGGCTTGGTGAAGAAGGGCTTCGCCCAGCTCGATCAAGTCCGCACGAAAGAACTGACGCTCCAAGAGAAGCGGCTCGCCGTGACGAGCGCCGAAGCCGAACTCATCATCTTGGAGAAATTCACACGCAAGAAAGACCAGACCGAACTCGCATCCAAGGCGAACGAGGCCAAGCTCGAACTCGCCCGGACCAAGGACACTCAATCCACCGCCATCGGCAAGGCCGAGGCCGATTTGAAATCGGCCGCTAAAACGACCGAGATCGAGAAGAAACAACTCGAGCGACTGCAGAAACAGATCGACCGCTGCATCGTTAAAGCGCCGTCGGCAGGGATCGTCGTCTACGCCAGTTCGCGGTATTACGACGAAAGCGCCCGCATCCGCCCCGGCGCGCAGCTCTTCTTCCGCCAGCCGATCTTTACGCTCCCCGATCTTTCCAAGATGTTAGTGAAGGTGAAAGTCCACGAGTCGATGATCAAGAAGGTCCAAATCGGCCACCCCGCGACGATGCAGATCGACGCCCTGCCGAACCGGGTTCTCAACGGGAAGGTGATGAAAATCGGCACGCTCGCGCAGTCGGACAGCTGGCGCGGCGGCGGGGTCAAGCAATACGAAACGGAAATTTCCATCGACGATCTCCCCGCCGACGCCGGGCTGAAACCGGGTATGACCGCCGAAGTGAAAATCTTGATCAACACGATCCCGGATGCGCTGACCGTCCCCGTGCAAGCGGTCGCGGAGTACGAGGGGAGTTCCATCTGCTACCTCGTGACCTCGGCCGGTATCGAACGCCGCGAGGTGACGGTCGGCGACAGCAACGACCAGTACATCCAAATCCTCACGGGGCTGGAACCGGGCAATCCGGTCGCACTGGATGCCCGCATCCGCGCCGCCGCGCAGTTGAAAGCCGCTGGGCCGACCGCCGGGAAGACGCCGCCTACCGCGAAGAAATGACGGAGATCAGAGCGAATTTCAAGTTGGCGGAGCGTTTTTGGCTTGAGTCCAGCGTTTTTGGCTTGAGTCCAGCGTTTTTGGCTTGAGTCCAGCGTTTTTGGCTTGAGTCTACGCGAGGGTGTGCGACTTCTCGCTGGACTCAAGACTCGCACTATGCGATGACCTAAAATCCGCTGTCCCCGAACTCGAATTCCCGCACTATGGTCGCCCTCCGACTCCGGCACGCCCTGAAACTCGGTCTGCGCAGCCTCGCGGGGCACCGGTTGCGCTCCGGCCTCACGGCGCTCGGCATCATCCTCGGGGTCGCGTCGGTCATCATCATGCTCGCCGTCGGCGAAGCGGCCCGCTACCAAGCCCTCAAACAACTCGAGGATCTCGGCGTCAACACGATCCTGCTGCGGAGCGTGAAGCCGGGCGAGGAGGCGAGCGAATCGAAGGGGACCGACCTACTGTCGTACGGGCTGACCTACGCCGACCTCGAGCGCATCCGCGGCACCGTGCCGACCGTCACCGCCGCGACGCCGATGCGCGACTACCGCAAGACGATCCGCTACCGCGATCGGAAACTCGACGCCCGCTTGGCCGGCGTGATGCCCGACTTCTTCACGCAGAACAACCTCGTGATCCTGCGCGGCCGGGCGATCTCGACTGTCGACAACGACCTCACGGACAACGTCGCGGTCATCGGCGCCTCCGCGGCCGAGTCGCTCTTCCCGGCCATGGACCCGCTCGGCCGCACCGTCAACGTCGACGGCTTGGGCGAGCAACTCACCTTCACCATCGTCGGCGTCTCGGAAGATAAATCGCTCGCCACCGGCGGCGATGCCGGGGCCAACGCGGATTACAGCAAGGTGCTGTTCATCCCGTTCAAGACCGACCGCGCCCGCTTCGGCCGGGAGATCGTCAGCATGAAATCCGGGTCGTTCTCCATCGAGCGGCTCGAAGTCAGTCAGATCACGGTGTCGATCGACGACGTGACGAACGTCCCGCGCACGGCGGCGGTCATCCAATCGCTGATGGACAAGTACCATCCGAACAAAGACGTCGTCGTGATCGTGCCGTTGGAACTGTTGCAGAAGGCCGAGCAGACCCAGCGGATGTTCACGCTCATCCTCGGAGCCATCGCGGGGATTTCCCTCATCGTCGGCGGCATCGGCATCATGAACATCATGCTGGCCACCGTCACCGAGCGCACCCGCGAGATCGGCATTCGGCGGGCGCTCGGGGCGAAGCAGCGCGACATCGCCGCGCAGTTCCTGATCGAGACGCTCGTCCTCACGGGCATTGGCGGGATCATCGGCATCGGCGTCGGCATCGGTACCGCGACTCTGCTTGCGGAAGTTTTTGAAGTGCCGACGATGATCCGCCTCTGGTCGCCCATCTTGGCGTTCAGCGTTTCGATGCTCGTCGGCTTGATGTCCGGGATCATCCCCGCCCGGCGCGCAGCGCGGCTCGACCCGATTGAAGCCCTCAGACACAATTGAATCGATTGCGACGAAGTGAAAAGTGACCGAAGATCGCGACGGCGGGTCGGTCCCGCCGCGCGGAATCGAAACTACGAGACGCCTTTTTTGCTCTTCTTCAAGCTGCGGTTCTTGTGCTTGCGGGCGCGGACGCGCTTCTTGTTCGCGTTCCGCAAAGACTTCGATTTGTGCTGGATGCCCATAGTTGGGTTCCTTTGTGTTCGGGGTTTGATTTCAACCGAACCAGAATTGTAGCGACTCGGGCGTACTTCGGCGGCGCCAACTTCTATCCTATCCCGATTGAACGTCGATTCCGCGGGTTGGGTTGCGCCGATGGACATTCCCGTCAAGAAGATCGTCAAGCTCCTCGCCGACGACCAAGCTCCCGAATTGCGCGCCGCGGCGCTGCACGTCCTCGCCGAACTCGGTCTGAAGGACGCCGAGATCCTCGCGGCCATCGCGGCCAAGCTCGACGACGACGACGATATCGTCCGCGAAGCCGCCATCGTCGCCACCGGCAAATTGAAACAGACGAAGAGCCTGCAAAAGCTCCTCGACCGTATCAAACGCGGCGGGGTCGAAGGGGGTCTCGCCTCCGAAGCCGCTGCGAAACTCGGCGCCGAGGGGGTGAAAGGCCTGCGGGACATCCTGCACAAAGTCGCGCCCGGCGTTCGTAAAACCGTCGCAGCGGCGCTCACCGGGGCCGTGGCCACGAACCCGGAAGCCGCGATCGCGGTGCTCACCGACGCCGATTCTTCCGTCGCCACCGCCGCCGCGAATTCGATGGTGAACCGCATCCCCACGATGTCGGCGGAGCATAAGAAGTCGCTCGCCGAGGCCCTCGTCGCCGTGGCGACGAACAAGAAAGCGAAGCTCTTGGCCCCCGCCGAGTTCACCGTGCTGCGGGTACTCTCGGCGCTCAATGACCCCTCGACCGCGGATGTTCTGTGGGCGCGGACGCAGGCGCCGTACCCCGTCGAGCTCCGCGCCCAAGCGCTTCACGCCGTCGGTGGCTGGCTCGACAACCCGACCAAAGAGCAGTGGAAACGGCTCTTCGCCTGCGCCGCCGAGACGAACTTCCAAATCGCGGCCCCAGCACTCGCGCTCCTGGGTCGCATGACCGTCACCGATAAACAACTCGGCGATTGGGTCGGCTTGCTGCACGCTCCGGACATGGCCGCGCGGCGGTTGGGCATCGAAAAAATCGGCGACCGCGACACGGCCGCGGTGGCCGCGGGGTTGATGGAACAATCCAAACACGCCGACCGCGTGCTACAAGAACTGGCCCAAGCTCGCCTCGGCCAGTTGAGCCACGGCCGCAAGGCCCTCGTCGCCGCACTGTTGAACGCCGATTCGATGGAAGACCTCTGGCGGCTCGCGCGGATCATCGCCCCGTTTGGTAAGACGCTTGCCCCGGCCGTCCGCGCCGAAATCGTCGAACACCTCAGCAAGGAAATCGAAGCCGAAAGCCACCGGGGCGATCCGCTCTTGTTCTTGCTGAAGGAAGCCGACCCCGCCGCGCTGCGGGACGACCTCTTCGAAAAAGCCGTGGCGATGCGGAAGAAGAAGGCCTACCCCGCCGCCGTGCTCTACCTCAAATGGCTGGCCCGCGACCCCGCTATCGGCTTCCCGATCCGCCTCGAATTGGCGATGTGCGGGTTGAAGGTGTCGAGCAAAGACGTCAGCCACGATTCCCGCAACAACGATCCATCGCTGCGGCATTTCTCGCACGTCATCACCCAAGACGCGGCCCAAGTGCAGGCGGAAGTCGAGAAAGCCAAGTGGCTCGACGACGCGGATCTGTTCTACTTGGGCTTTCACTTCGCCGAGCAATACCAGCACGAGAAGGCCTTCGGTGCCGCCGTGCTCCAGCATCTGCTGAAGGCGTTCCCGAAGTCCAAACTCGCCCCGAGCGCCAAGAACAAATTGAAGACTGTGGTGCTGTGATTATGCCACTCGATGAACACGTCCTCTGCATCCCGGCGGCACACTTTCGCGCCGTCGGGGCGTTCGCAGGCTTCCGCCGGGCCGACGAAGAGTATCGCCTATCGCTGCTCGATGCTTCGCAATACCGGTTTCTGCCGCGCGCGGAATGCGAGACCGATCCCGAGTGGCTCCAGCTCATTCCGTACGTCGTGTTGATGTGCGGCTCGCAGCTCTTCCACTATCGCCGCGGGGCGAGCGGCACCGAAACCCGTCTGCGGGCGCTGCGCTCCGTCGGCATCGGCGGGCATATCTCCGAAGCCGACGCCGCCGGCGGCAGCGACCCGTACCGGACAGGGATGCTCCGCGAAGTCTCCGAAGAAGTGACCCACGAGGCCGTCGTTTCAGAGCGACAATTCGGGTTCATCTTCGACCCCCGCACCCCCGTCGGCCGCGTGCACCTGGGAGTCGTCCACCTCTGGGAATTGGCAAAGCCAATGGCGACTCCGAAGGAAGAGGCACTGGCCGACTGCGGCTTCACCCCGCTGGCGGATTTGATCCACGACGAGGAACAATTCGAGACGTGGAGCCAGTTCGTGTTCGCGGAGTTGATTTCGTTGGAGTTCAACCTTTAGGTTGTGCCCCGATTGCAAAGACGTCGGGCCGAGTCTTCGAGGCGCGAATCCTTCCGAATCCGCGTCGTGCCTCGAAGACTCGGCCCGACGAAGACAACCTGAAGGTTGAACTCCAACGAAGACAACTCACTTCCGCAACCGCTTCTGCAAATACATCGCCAGTGTCAGCCCGATGTCATCGTCGGTGCGGACCCTGATCACGTCGATTTGCATCGACAGGCAAATCGCTTCGATCTCGGCTTGGTGCTCACCGAAGGCTTTCAAATAGCTGTCGCGCACGGTCAGCGGGTCGGTGCTGATTTCCGGCAGGTCTTCGAGACCTTGGAAGAGCGTCGGTTGGCGGAAGGGGAAATCGACTTCGGCGGCGTCGAGGACTTGAAAGATCACCACTTCCTGCCGCTGTGATTTCAGAATGCGTAGTCCAGCGATCAGTTCCGCTGGTTCGTCGAGCAGATCGCTGAAGAGGAAGACGATTCCGCGCCGGCTGAAAAGCCCGGCCATCTCGGTCAGGGCGCGTCCCGTGTTCGCCGGTTCGCGGTAGGGGCCTTCGACGAGCGCCCGCACGACTTCGCGCACCCGGCTCGGGCCGCCTAGCGGCTTCAGCCCGAGCTTCAAGTTCCCCGCGTACATTTGGAAGCCGATGCTGTCGGCCTGCTGCACCATGAGGTAAGCGAGGGCCGCGACCAGTGTGCAGGCGACGTCGTACTTGGTACTCGTCGCGCCATCCGGGCCGCGCACGGTGCCGACCTTCATCGACTCGCTGGCGTCGATCACGAGCCAGCCGACGAGGTTCGTTTCCTGTTCGTACTGCTTCAGGTGGTAGCGCTCGGTGCGGGCGTAGACCTTCCAGTCGATGTGGCGGATGTCGTCGCCGGGCGCGTACTCGCGGTGCTGGGCGAATTCCACGGCGAAGCCGAACCGCGGCGAGCGGTGTCGGCCCGACAAGTACCCTTCGACGACCTGGCGGGCGTCGAGTTCGAGCTTGTCGATGCGGGCCAGGATTTCGGGGGTGAGTTTGGAAGGCATATTCGAGTGCGGAGTTCGGAGTGCGGAATTCGGAATAAAGAGTCATTCGGAGATTCCGCACTCCGAACTCCGCATTCCGCACTTCTTTGTCACTTCTCGCCGTCCCGGGGGATCAACTTCAACAATCGCTCCACGATGTCGTCCGGGGTGACGCCTTCGGCTTCGGCGATGTAATTCGTCATGATCCGGTGCCGCAGTACCGGTAGCGCCACCGACTTCACATCGTCGAGAGCCACGTAGGCGCGGCCGGTCATGATGGCCCGGGCCTTGGCCGCGAGGATGAGGTTCTGTCCCGCCCGCGGACCGGCGCCGAAGCTGACATACTTTTTGACGAAGTCGGGAATCGGGTGCGGATCGGCTTCGCCCGGTTGCGGTTTCGGCCGGGTGTAGCGCGCCAGTCGGGCCGCGTAGCGGATGACGTACTGCGCCGCGGGGATCTTCAACACGAGATCCTGCATCGCCAAGATTTCCGGGCCGGAAATGACCCGTTGCACGGGCCTGCGGGCGCCCCCGGTGGTCGATTCGATGATCCGGCATTCGTCGTCTTCGACGGGGTAATCGACCTTGATGTTGAACATGAAGCGATCTTGCTGCGCTTCGGGCAACGGGTAGGTGCCTTCTTGTTCGATCGGGTTTTGCGTCGCCAGAACGAAGAACGGATTCGGCAACATGTGCCGGGCGCCGCCGACGGTCACTTGTCGCTCTTGCATTGCTTCGAGCAACGCGGCTTGTGTCTTCGGCGGAGTACGGTTGATTTCGTCGGCGAGCACAATGTTCGCGAAAATAGGTCCCGGCACGAAGCGGAAGCCGCGCTGGCCGGTCGTTTTGTCGTCGTAGAGGATTTCCGTGCCGGTGATGTCGGTCGGCATCAGGTCGGGGGTGAACTGGACGCGGTTGAAACTGAGGTTCATGCCGTCGGCGAGAGTGCGGATCATCAGCGTCTTGGCGAGGCCGGGCACCCCGACGAGCAGACAGTGTCCCCGCGACAAGATCGCGAGGATCAACTGTTCGAGTACCGGCCGTTGGCCGACGATGACTTTCTCGCATTCGTCGAGGAGCCGCCGGCAGGTCGCGCGCAGTTGTTCGGACGTGCGGATTTCATCTTCGCCCATGATGATCGGGGTCAACTCGGCTTCGTCCACGCTCCGCTCCAAGTGTCGTTCTGAAATTGTATCTTAGGCGGGCTCGCCGCTAGGAAGTGGGGGGCCTTCGGGTTTCGCGGCGAAGGCCCGGTTCACCGCGTCCATCAGTTTCTCGGTCGCGAATGGCTTGCGGATGTATTCCACGACGCCGAGGTATTCGGCGTAGGCCTTGTGCCGGCTTCCTTCGTTCGCGGTGATCATGATAAACGGCGGCGCGTCGGCTTTTCCTTTGAAATGCTCGAGCACGGGGTAACCGCCCATGCGCGGCATCATCATGTCGAGGATGACCAAATCCGGTTTCTTGTCGTAAATGGTATTTTTGCCCTGGTGGCCGTCGTGGGCGTGGATGACCTGGTACCCTTGCCGCTCGAGCATCATCCGCAGCCCGTCCACCAACTCCCGGTCGTCA
The DNA here is from genome assembly GCA_025352235.1 of Fimbriiglobus sp. Lineage (GTDB taxonomy): Bacteria > Planctomycetota > Planctomycetia > Gemmatales > Gemmataceae > JALHQU01. The sequence goes on along the minus strand of JANXTU010000266.1, from coordinate 13,982 downwards.
TCCACGATGAGGATCGTCTTCGCGTCGGCCATGCCCGTGCCCTCCTGTCGGTCGCAACATCCCTTAACTTATCAGAGCGGGGGGCCGGTCACAAGTTTGCGGGCGAGAAGATGTCATCGAAATGCTTTTGCACCATCGACCCGGCCGGCCGTGACGCGGACGATCGACACGGCGACGGGCTTAACATGGCCTTTTAGAATCGGCTTGAGTGCGGCGAGTTCGTCCTCGTCGGCGTCGGTGATGAAGACCAGATAATCCGCGTTGAGCGCCAGCGCCGCACGCAGAGCGACTTCGTGTTGGCTGTCGCCTTCGGGCTTCAAATTTTCGAGCGCGGTTGTGAGTTGGCCACCTTGCTCGGGCGATTTTGTCAGCAGATCGCGGCCGGGGAACAACCGCTCGACCCGGCCGTTGTACGCGAGCACTTGGTAGCGGCTGTCGGCGGGGAGGGCTTGCACCGAGGCCAGCAGCGCGGCGCGGGCGGCGTCGAAGGTCTCGCGGGTCAGGCCCATGCTCGTGGAACGATCGAGGATGTAGACCACCGATTTTCCGGCGGGGAGTTGCCCGTGCAACGGTTGTCCTTGGCCGAATCCGGGCTTGGCGACTTCGACCGGTCTACTATTTCCGGTGTTCGGCTCGACGACCGGCGCTCGGAATTCAATGGGCGTCACGTCTTGCACTTCGTCCCGCGGCGGCGGTCGTGAGGCCAACTCGCGGACGAGGTTCGAAAGCTCGGGCGAAATTGGATTCGGCCGTGTCGGTTCGACCGGTCGATGACCCGTCGGCGCGGCCATGGCCATCGACTTCGGTGCGCTCGGTTCGACCGTCCGCTCCAAGACCATCGTGAAGGACGATTCTTCGCCGGCCGAGTCGTCGCGGGTCATCGGTTCCCACGACGGCAGGGTTCGCACCTGGCCGGGATCATCTTGGAATAACACCAGTCCGAGCGCGGCGTGGAGGCAGACGGAAAGAGTCCAAGCGAGGATTTTCGCACGGCGACGCGGCATCGGCATTCCCCAAGGTCAGGCGACGCAATAGCCAATCGACGAGACCGGGTCAACAGACCCTCTCACGCGGGTGTCGCAACGATTCTTGTAGGTTGCTGGAACTGGGCTGGGGCCTGGGGTCATCGAACGCGGATGCGGTATTTGCGAGATCGTCTCGTCGTGCTTCTTGGAGGCGTTCCCGGAATTCATCCAAAAGCGATTGTTCCAAAGGCGATTGTTCCAACACCCCCGCCTCTGTAGGCTTGGGGATTTCTTTAAATTTCATGACGCAAGTCATTGCTGAGCAAGAGGATCGGCCACAAGGGCCGTTTCGGCTCTGATTCTTCCAATTCTTTTAAATGGTTCCAAAGTGGGGTGTCACACACTCTGTTGGAAGCAATTTCCCGAGGTGTTTTCGATGCGCATCGACGTCGCGCCAAGAGTCACCTCCGAACCCCGCCGGCGAGGACAACCCCCAAGAATCGTTGCCACACTCTCTCACGCAAAGCCGCAAAGTCACAAAGTTTGAAATGAGAATGGTAGGATTTTATCTCTGCGCCTTCGCGTCTCTGCGTGAGATCATTCTCCTCCCGCAATCCGCTTCGCCAAATCTTGGACGCCGCGGAGGTCGAGCTTGCCACTGCCGAGGACGGGCAGCGTCTCCACGGCGAAGCAATCGCGGAGATCGGGTATCCAGAGGTTCGGTAATCCGCGGCCCCGTAGGTTCTCGAAGGCCGCTTTCAACCGACTCGCGGTGTCGGTGAGGTGCAGGACGACGAGGCGTTCGCCGCGTTTGGCGTCGGGGACGGCCGTCACGGCCAGCACGCGGTCCCCGGCCGTGGCGAGGGCGTCGTGCAGTTCTTCTTCGATTTTTTCGAGCGGGACCATTTCCCCGGCGATCTTGGCGAACCGAGACAACCGGCCGGTGATGCGGATGAAGCCGTCCGGTTCAATGAGGCCCATATCGCCGGTGATGTACCACTTCCCGATGTAGACCGACCGCGTCTTCTCCGGCTGCTGCCAGTAGCCGATCATCGCATTGGATCCCTTCACGCACAACACGCCTTCGGTGCCGGTGGGCAAAGCCAGTTGCGTATCCGGGTCGAAGGCCTTGGCGACGACTCCGGGGATCGGCTGGCCGACAGTGCCCGGGGTGTTGGCGATCTGCTTGACCCCGGCGACGAAAACATCGAGCAGATTCGCACTGACGACCGGGGAGAGTTCCGTGCAGCCGTATCCTTCGAGCGGCAGCACGCCGAGCTTCGCTTGGAATTCTTGGGCCAAGCTCACGGGGAGTTTCTCGGCCCCGCAGATGAACAACCGCGCGGCCCGGAAGTCCGCCGGGTCGCAGCGGCGCAGGTAGAAGCGCACGAAGGTCGCCGTGCCGAGGATGATGGAGCAACTCCAGCGCCGGCTGAGTTCGCCGACTTCCTTGGCCGCGCGGGGGTCGGGGTAGAAGACCGACATCATGCCGATGCTCGCGGGCGCCCAGAGGCAGACGGTGTAGCCGAAACTGTGGAAGTTCGGCAGCGTGCAGAGCATCCGGTCGTGCCGGGTGAAGTTGACGCCTTTCTGAAAACCGTCGGCGTTGCACGAGATGTTCCGCAGCGTGAGCATGACGCCCTTCGGATCGCCGGTGCTGCCGCTGCTGAAAATAATCGTCAGCAGGTCGTCCCATTTGAAGCGCCGGCAGCGCAGGACGACCCGGTCGAGAAACCAACCCGGCAGCAGCAGCACGAGGATGATGCGCCAGAGTTTCCACGACCTCGGGATCGCGCCGAGCGCATCTTCGAGATAAATCCGACGGACATCATCCGGCAGATCGAGGGGCATTCGGGCGACGAATCGCTTCGCCGTGATCACCGTCTTCATGCCGGTTTGATCCGCCGACGAGCGCACCGAACTCGTGCCGGCGGTGTAGTTCAAGTTCACCGAAGTCCGGTGCAGGAAGGCCAGTGCAAAATTGGCGAATGCACTTCCCAAGCCCGTCGGGAGCCAGACGCCGACGACCTTTTCGTCCTTCCCGAGTTGGCCCTTCAAATACTTCGCCAAGCACCACGCCCCGACGAGCGCCTGCGGCCACGTCAACTTCCGATCCGTACCCGAGGAGGCATCCACAAATCCAACGCGGCGGACATTGAGGATCGACGCCCCCTTCCGCACAAATCCGGCGTGGACGGGGATGACGTACTCGCTTTGCAGCGTCCCGCAATCGGCGACGCATTCGACCACCGCGGCGCGGACATCGGCGGACTTCGTCGTCCCCGGAAGTGCCTCGCCGAAGTAGACCGCGATCCGCCGGCGGAACCCTTCGGGGCAGCGGAAGAGCACCCGGCCGTGCTTCCAACTCAGCAGCGATCCCCACAGATTCCACAGGCACGCGGGGACAATCGGCACCGGCACCCCGGCCCGTTCGACGATCTGCTCCATGCCGCGCTGGAATGGGAGCATCTGGCCGTTGCGCGTTAGCCGGCCTTCGGGGAACATCAACACCGCGCGGCCCGCCGCGAGTGCCATGGCGATCTTTTCGAGCGAACCCGTCAAGCTGTGCGGCTTCACGATGTCCCGGCTGTCGATGTAATGCGCCCGGTTGCGGACGAACGACAGGAGCACGCGCAGAACCCAGTGCCGCTTGTAGCCGCTCCACAGCACGAACGTCAGCGGGCGCGGGCAGGCGAGCCAAAGGTACATCCAATCGAAATAGCTGACGTGGTTGGCGACGATGAGCACTGGCCCACTCGCGGGGATGCGTTCGCGGCCGTACACGTGGAACCGGTGCAATCCACGGACGACCAACCACCAGACGGGCCGGAGCAAGCCGGGGAAGATCCAAGACAGCATGGCATAGAGCGAGCAGTACGCCAGCAGGGCCAGCGGGACGTGGTACCACTCGAACGGCATAGGGGATTCCGAAAAACGACCGGCGGTGCTGCGTTGGGAGTGTTGTGGGAAATCTGGCGTGGAGGTCAACCGCTCGATGTGGCGACACGTTTCTTAACGTGTCGGAAAAAGACTGCCGGTGCGTTCGATCCGCCGAAGGAGCGGCTTCTGAATCTTCGTAGCGGAAGTCGCCAGACTTCCGGACTGGGAAAACACGGAAGTCTGGCGACTACGATCAAATCGAAAATGCTCTAACGGCCGAAGGAGCGGCCGGCTAGGCGGACAACTTATTCCTCGTCCGCCGATGTCGGCGTCGATCGATCTTCGGAGGCCTCCTCGCGGCTAGCGACTTTGTAGTCTTCCCGCAACCAGCGGCCGAGGTCGATCACCCGGCACCGCTTCGTGCAGAAGGGGTAATCCGGGTACTCAACCGGCGAGGCCGGCATCGGCGTGTCGCAGATCGGACATTGCACCCTACTCATTGTCCGCCGCCCCCTGAACTTCGGAAATTCCGCCCACAACGCTACTTGCCATCCTTCTTGGTTTTCCCGCTTCCACCGGTCTTTTTGGCAGGCGCGGCCGGGGTTTCCGCGGCTGGGGCCGGAGTTGCGGCGGGCGTTTCCGGCTTCGTTTCAACGGGTTTGGCGGTGCCCGCGTCGGCCTCGGCTTTCGCCGACTTCTGGTAATCTTCGTTGCGGTTGTAGTCGGTCTCGTAGAAGCCCGAGCCTTTGAACAGAATCGCGGCGCCGGAGCCGAACAGCCGGCGAAGCTTTTTCTTTTTGCAGCTCGGGCAGGTCGTCAGATGGTCGTCCTTGAACGATTGCCACTGCTCGAATTTGTGATCGCAGGCGTCGCATTGATAATCGTAGGTCGGCATCGTCGGGAGGTCCGGGTGGGAATTCGGTGGGCCAAATTCATTGTAGCACCCGTTACGCCGGCATCGGATCGGACCCGCGCGGTGCCCGCTTGATCGCGCGGAACCAACGCGGCGGGTACATGACCAACCCCTGGACCACGAGGACCATCATCGCGATGTACAGCACCGTGAAGAAAACCTCGGGCATGCCGTCGATGAACAGAAGGTTGTGGAGCAACCGGCCGAGGAAGGTCGCGCTCGAGTCGAAGGTTTGCCCGTCGAGCAGCCGGAGTTTTTCTTCCCACGTGCTCAGGGGACAGCGCCAGCCCATGACGGCTTCCACGGCGACGATGCCGATGGCGGCGAGGTGCGTGAAGCGGAACCACGGGTTCCGCGCCCAGAATCGTTTGAACGGCGCCGCGGCGATGATCAACAGTTGTCCGACCAAAACATACGCGACGTAGAGCACGTGGAACAACACGACTCCGTCGGCCAAATAGCCGTACATAGTCCGCCTCGGTTCGGGGTGGTTCGCGGGATGCGACTGAGAATGGGTCTGCTGGAAATAAGAGCCGGAACGGATGGAATTATTCCCGGCTTGTGACAACTCTGGGGTGTCGCGACGATTCTCGGAGTTTCGAGTGAGCCACGCGACGGCTCAGACAACTTCTGGAATGCGGCTCGATACGGAAATCCCCAACCTCCGAGGATCGTTGCGACACGCTCACTTCAGATCTCCTAGAAATCCCCCGCGAAATCCGGTACGATATCTGCCGATACCGAAAAGTGAAAGGGACGGCATGGCGGACGACAAACCGAAGAAAACCGTGGCCAAACCGGTCGCGGCGAAGCCGAAGCCGGCCCTTGCCGCGGTGCCGGCCCCGGCGCCGGTCAAACCGCCGGCCGACGACGATGACGACGACATCTCGGCGTATGGGGTCGTCACCGAATCGGAAGAAGAGCAGAAGCTCGCGCAGAAGAACAAGCCGGTCTTCGGCGCCGTCCGCGATAAGTTCAAACGCAGCGCCCGCGGCCCCGCGGCGGCGCTCATGGTCATGCCCTCGACCCTGCTCCTCGGGCAGGGTGTTCTCACGTCGGTCGTCGGCCTCGCGATGTTCATCCTCGGCCTCTGGCCGTTGATCTTCAACGAAGCCCCCCCGTCGGACGAAGAAGTCGCCGAGACGATGTACTACATCCTCTTCGGCATCGTCGCCTTCGTTTGGGGCGGGATCGTCTGCTTCGGCTCGTATCAAATGTCGACCATCGGCTCGTACCCGTGGGCGTTCGTCGGCGCCGTCTTCGGGCTGTTCCCGCTGCTCGCCGGGATCTTCAGCATCATCACGCTGAAAGATCCGCGCGTGATGGCCGGCTACATCGAACCCGAGGCCGGGCCGAATCAGATTAGCGAAGACGATGCCGTGAAAAAACTCGCCGGGGAGAAGTCCGCCGAGCAGGATGATGACGAGGAAGAGGAAGCAGAGGAAGACGAGGAAGTGAAACCCAAGAAGAAGAAAAAGAAGAAATGACCCCGCTGGCCGAGAGCGACGCGATCCTGCTGGCCCGCTTCCGGGCCGGGGATGCCGACGCGCTCGCGAACTTGTACTCCCGGTACGAGCGGCCGATATTCCTCTTCCTTGTCGGTATGCTGCGCCACCCGCACGACGCCGAAGACGCCTTGCAAGAAACGTTCATCCAAGCGCTGCGGAAATCGGACGCCGTCGCGGGCGAAACACTCCGCAGTTGGTTGTTCACCGTCGCCCACCAGCAAGCGGTCTTGTTGAAGCGCAAAGCCAAGCGGGTGGCCCAACCGACACCGGCCGAAGTATTGAACGGGTGGGCCGGGATCGACGACCCGACGGCGGCGTACGATACGGCCGAGAGCGCGGAACTGCTGCGCGGATTGTTGGACGAACTGCCGCTGGCACAGCGGGCGGTCGTCCGGTTGCGAATGTTTGAAGGCCTGTGCTTCCGCGAAGTGGCCGAGCGGCTCGGGTGCCCGTTGAACACGGCGCTCGCCCGCATGCACCTGGGATTGAAGACACTCCGCCGGCTTTGGGAGGCCCGCTATGCCGTACCGTGAACCGACCGGGGACCTGGCCTACCGGGCCTTGCGCTACGCCGCCGGAGAACTGGCCGGCGCCGAAGCGGACGCCTTCGAAGTGAGCCTCGCCACCGACGCGGCCGCGCGGGAGGCGCTCGGCGAAAGCGTCCGCCTCAGCGCCGCCGTGGCGGGGGGCGCCCTGCCGGCGCCGCCATCCGACACCTTCTTCGCCATCCGGGATCGACTCCTCCCGACGCCTCTAAGCCGGCTTTTCCCGATCCGCTCGTACCGCGGGCACCCGGCGCTTTGGGTCGGATTGGGAATCTTCGCGGCCGGGTCGGTCGCGCTCGCTTGGGAACTCACCCCGGCGCCGGTTGCCACGTCCATCGTCATTGGACCGCCGGCGCCGCTCGCGGTCGAACCGCCGGCGCCTTCCGCCGAGCCGGTTCCTTCGACGACCCCCGTCGCCGGGATGGAGCCGGCCCCGCCTGAACCGATGGTGGTGCCGCCGATGCCGATGGGTCAACCCCGCGTCGAAGTCCCGCCGGTGCCGACCGGAACGAAGAAAGGGTGACGCTATGCCGCGCGCATTCCTCGCGTTCGTCCTCGCGGCGCTGTTCGCCCCGTTCGCCGGGGCAGAACCGCCCGCGCTCGTGGTGCAGTCCCGCTCGACCGGGGCGCTCATCGGCGAAGCGAAGACGCTGGCGAAACTGGCGGGCGCCCCCTTCGACGATTGGCTTGAAACCACCTTTGGCGACGACGGCCTGAAAAGCGTCGATCTCTCGAAGCCCCTGATCGCCTACGCCCCGCTGACCGGCAACGCGGCCGAAGCTAAGCTTTTTATGATCGTTGAGGCGTTGAAGTTGAACGCGGCGAAGGTCGGCGAACTCGCCCGGGTGAACCCGAAGAAGCTCGCCGGCTGGCCGAAGGCGGACTTCGACGAGCTCGTCGACCTCGTCCGCGACACCCTCGACGCCGCCGACAAACTTGCACCGGTCGCCCGCCTGACCGTCGGCGGCACCGGAGAGTTGAAAATCCGGGCGGTACTATCGGTGCCGACCGTGCGGATCGCCCGCAAGCTCACCGAATGCCTCGACGCCCTCCTTCTGAAATACCCCCGGTGACACTCGGATGTCAGCAGAGTCCGCCCCGGCATTCGACATCGCCACGGCCTACCACGAAGCGGGACACGCCGTGGTGGCCCTGGCCCACGACCGGCCCATCCACCGCGTCAGCGTGCTGCCGAATCAACTCCACCTCGGCATCTGCGAGTTCCGCAAAGGCGTGCAGCGCGGCTCGGTCGATTTCGTCGAACAGGAAATCTTGATCTCGTTGGCCGGCATGGCCGCCGAAGCCCGGCACACGGGCCGCTACGACCGCGCCGCCGCCGGGCGCGATTTGCGACACGCCCGCACGATGGCGTTGCAGCGCGCCACCGAGAAACAACTCGACCGCTACGAGCGCCGGATGCTGTCCAAAGTCGAGAACCTGATGAACGACGACGCCCTCTGGGCCGCCGTGGAAAGCATCGCCGCGGAATTGATGAAGCACGGCCAGATCAGCGGTCGCGCGGCCCTGCACCTGTACAAACTGGCGACCCGCGAAAGTTGAACATGGCGAAAAAACATACCTACGACTACCCGCGCCCCGCTCTGACCGTGGACGTCGTTTTGCTGACGCGCGACGCGGTGCCGCGCGTGCTGCTCATCCGACGCAAGCGCGATCCGTTCGCCGGTTGCTGGGCTTTCCCCGGCGGCTTCGTCGAAGAGGGCGAGACGTTGGCGCAGGCCGCCGCGCGGGAACTGCTCGAAGAAACGATGCTCATCGCGCCGGAACTCGAGCCGCTGCACACCGCCGGCGACCCCGGCCGCGATCCGCGCGGTTGGACCGTCACCGTCGCCTTCTTGGGCCGGGTGGATCGAAAGAAATTGAAGCCGAAGGGGTCCGACGACGCCTCCGCCGCGGCGTGGTTCCCCATCGACGATCTGCCTGCACTCGCGTTCGACCACGCGATGATTCTGGAACGGGCGAAGGCGCGGCTCGCGGACCGACTGGCATGAAGCGCATTCCCGACTGTGAAGGATCTCGCCTGATGCACCCGCTGCCCACCATCATCAGCTCGGATACCCGGCGGGCACAGCGCCTACCGCCGAACCAAGTGGAGACGCGGAAGTGGCCCGCACTGCACTGGGGAGACGTGCCGACGTTCGATCCTGCGACCTGGGATCTGACGGTATTCCCGGTGCCGTTCGTCGATGCCGTGGCGACTTTCACTTGGCCCGAGTTCCAGGCGCTGCCTCGCGTCCAGCTGTTTGCCGACATGCACTGCGTCACGGGCGAAAGCAAGCTCGGCAATCTCTGGGAAGGCGTGTCGACGGCGGAATTGCGGAATCGCATCGAGATCGCGCCGGAAGCGAAATTCGTGATGATTCACTGCGAACACGGCTTCACAACGAACCTGCCGCTCGCCGATTTTTTCGACGACGATGCGATCTTCGCCCTAGGCCATAATGGCGAGGATCTCGCGCCGGACCACGGCTACCCCGTGCGCTTGGTGATCCCCAAACTCTACGCGTGGAAGAGCGCGAAGTGGGTCCGCGGGATCGAGTTCCTGGCCGACGACCGCCCCGGCTTCTGGGAAAGCCCCGAACACGGCGGCTACCACATGCGCGGCGACCCGTGGACGGAATCAAGGATAAATACCTGATTGCACTCACGAAATATCAAAAAACGAAAACTGTGACCATCACGAAAGAACGAAAGGACGAAAACGCGAAAAAGAGTAAGTCTGGGTGGATCTGTTTGCACCTTCCCATTTTTTCGTGTTGTCGTCATTTCGTTCTTTCGTGATTGTTGGAATCAGAGGACGACCCGTTTGATCGCGACGGTGGGAGCGTTGAAATTGAGGAGCAATCCCACCTTCAAACCCGTGGCTTTGAGGTAGGACTTAAGTTGGGCGTAGTGGATATCCTCGAACGCCTTGACGGCTTTCAACTCGACGACAATTTGCGCATCGACGACCAAATCGAGCCGATGGAACCCGACCTCGACCCCCTCGAACGCGATCCGGATCTCTTTTTGCCGCTCGAATGGGACGGCCCGATTCGAGAGTGCCACTTCCATCGCCCGCTGATAAATGGATTCCAAAAAGCCCGGCCCGAGCGACTTGTGGACGTCCACCGCCGCGCCGAGAACGCGGCCGGAAAGCGCTTCGAAATCATGTGCCATGCCGGACCCCTTTTTTACGCGAAGGCTTGAACCCGGTGCCCGAGGGCGAGCAGGTGCGACTTCAACGCCGGCACCAATGCCAGCGCCGCGGGGTTGTCGCCGTGGACGCAAATCGTCCGGACGGCCTGCGTGCGGATCAACCACTCCAGTTGTTCCAAGGCCTCCGGGATGGATTCGATGACGGCGTTCGGTCGATCGCGCGGCACGAGCGCACCGTCCGGTGAATAGCGCCGGTCGGCGAAACCCTCCGGAATGAACGCCTCGCTGACCTCCGCCAAGCGCGACCCCGGTAGGCCGACGCACGGCAGACCGAAGGCCTCCGCGGCTTGGGCGACGCCCCACGCCGTGCCTTCGTCGCGCATGGCCCGGTGGTACAGCGCCCCGTGTGGCTTCAGGTATTTCACGTCCGCCCCGGCCGCCATCAGTGCCGCGATCTGCCGGAAACAGAGGCTCTTGACCTCGTGCGGTTCCAAGTCGATCTCGGCGCGGCCGAAGCGGGCGCGATCCGCGTAGCCGGGGTGTGCGCCGACGGTCACGCCGTGCCGCTTCGCCGCGGCGACCGCGAGCCGCATCTCGTCCGGCCCGCCCGCGTGGGCACCGCAACAGATATTCGCGGACGTGACCCAACCCATCAATTCGGCGTCGTGCCCGGCCCCTTCCCCCAAGTCGGCGTTGAGGTCGATCAGCATCCCGCGCCCTCCCCGAGGCCGATTTCCAAAAATTGGAGCGGGCCATCCGGGACGATCCGCACGGCGCCGAGGCTCGCGGGCAAGAGCACCACGTCGCCCGTCCGGAACGGTTCGCCGGCCAACGTGCCGCGCCCGCCCACGGCGACGACGACGCGGCATCGCCCCGGTTCGCCCGCTGACATCGGCTTGTCACCGCCGTGCCGGTGCAGCGCGAAGTACGGGCAGGCGACGAGTTCGTGCCGGTCGCCAACCGGTCGCGGCGTCACCGGATGGCACGGCCCCGCGGCGAAGTTCGAACAGGCGAGGCCGCGGTCGACGTGGAGTTCTCGGGGTTGCCCCGTTTTGGCATCGATGCGGTCCCAATCGTAGAGCCGGTAGGTGATGTCGCTGGTTTGCTGGACTTCAAACAGCAGGATCTCGGCGCCGATCGCGTGGACGGTGCCGGCTTCCAAAAATACGCAATCGCCGGCCTTCGGGGTGAACGCGTGCAACGTTTCGGCGGTCGTTTGCGCGGCCATCGCCGTGCGGAAACTTTCGGCGCTCACGCCCGCGCGGAAGCCGGCGTAGAGTCGGCTCGTCTGCGGGTCGGCGTCGAGGATCACCCACGCTTCGGTCTTGCCGCGATGGCCGGGGCCATGCAGCGCGACCGCTTGCGCGTCGTCCGGGTGGACCTGCACTGAGAGTTCTTTCGCGGCGTCGAGAAACTTGAATAGTAGGGGGAAGCGACCATCGGCGGGGACGGTCGATCCGAAAATCTCCGACGGAAATTCCGCGAGGATGTCGCGCAGCGACCGGCCCGCGAACGGCCCCCCCGCGACGATCGACACGCAGCCGTCGATGTCCGAAAGCATCCACGCTTCGCCGATGGGGTCGGTCGTCGGCGCCGGCCTCCGGACGAACCCCGGCAAGCGATTCCCGCCCCAGAGCATCGATTGGAAAATCGGTTCGAACCGCAACGGGGCGAGCACGGGCATGTGTCGGATTCCTATTCTTCGTCGAGGCCGTTGAACATGCCGAGGTAGCTCATGTAGCGGCGCTCGCTGAGGTGCCGGCGCCGCACGGCCGCCTTCACTTCGCAGGTCGTTTCATGAGTATGGGTGCAGTCCGGGAAGCCGCACATTGCGAGGAACGGCCGGAACTCGCGGAAGTACATCTCGACCTCCTCGGGCCGCGTGTCCCACAGTTGCAGTTGGCGAACGCCGGGGGTGTCGACGACCCAGCCGCCGGTCTCGAGCTTGATGAGTTCCGCCGTCGTCGTGGTGTGCCGGCCCTTCTGATTCTGCTCGCTCACCGTTTTCACCCTCAAGGCGAGTTCGGGTTGAATCGCGTTCAACAGCGACGACTTGCCGACGCCGCTTTGGCCCGAGAAGACGGTGGCCCGATCCGCGAGCAATTCGCGCAGCCGTGGCAAACCCTGACCGGTGCGAGCGCTCGTGAGCAGCGTCGGGATGCCCATCTGCGAGTAGGCCCCGATCATCGGTTGGAGTTCGACCGCATCGGCGAGGTCGGCTTTATTCAAACAGAGGATGGGGGCGAGTTCCCCCTTGTACGCCGTGGCGACGTAGCGGTCGATCAGGTGGATTTTGATCTCGGGTTGAACCAGCGACATGACGATGACGACTTGGTCGACGTTCGCCACCAGCACGTGCTCCTTCCGCCGGCTGGCCCGCGTCAGCACGCCGCGACGCGGCTCGACGCGCTCGATCGTCCCCTCGTCCGGCCGATCCCCGAGGCGGATCGTCACGAGGTCGCCCGTCGTCACGATGCTGCGTTCGTCCGTCAGCAGCGACTTCAACAACCGGCGCACGCCGCAACGGACCACGGAGCCATCCGCCAGTTCGACCGCGCTGAGCAACCCCTGGACGCGTAGGACTCGGCCGACGCGGCTCTCCCCGCCGTCTTTCATCGACGGCATCGGTTCCCCGGTGTCGTCTTGAATGATCGTCCGGTGACGGGAGATGTCGCCCTTGGCGCGGACGCGCTCGCCCGATTGCGCATCCCCGGCCACCGCCGCGTCGCCCTGGAACTGCACCGTGATGTCGTTCGCCCGCGGCGGCTTGTTCCGGTTCTTGCGAAACTCGACACGGATCTTCTTCTTGGCCATGCAATCAGCCTATGCCCCGGGGACATCGGGCGACACCTCCCGGCGCAGGGTGATCGCAGGGGATTCCGCGGCCGGGGATTTCTTTCGGAAAGTTGGAAGCGGAATCCTTGGCCTGTCCAGCGATTGCAACTTGTGTCCAGAACTTTGCAATGGTTCCAGCTTTTTGCAATGATTCCACGGGAGGGTGTGTGGAATGGCGCTGGAACCATTTTCGCTTGCGACCCCAACCCAGATGGCCCCTTCGGATGCTCGCGCGTCTGCGCGGATTACTCCACGAATTCCACGGCCACCGGGGCGGGGATGATGCCGGCTTGGTGCGCTTCATCCAGCAATCGCTTCACCGCCGCGCGGCCGCGGTCGCCGTAGTCGAGCGTCCAATCGTTGACGTACATGCCGACGAATTTGTCCGCGAGGGTCACGTCCATATCGCGGGCGTACTGCAAAGCGTAGTCGAGCGCTTCCCGGCGGTGTTCGAGGCCGTACACGATACTTTCGCGGAGCAACTTGCTCACGTCGGCCATTGCCTGCGGCCCGAGATCTTTGCGGATCACGTTGCCACCGAGCGGCAGCGGCAGGCCGGTTTTCTCGAACCACCAGGCGCCGAGATCGACCACCAGTTGCAGGCCCTGATTCTGGAAGGTCAACTGCCCTTCGTGGATGATCAGCCCCGCGTCATATTTCCCGGCTTCGACGACGTTCAAGATTTCATCGAAGGGCACGACCTCGAATTGGATCTCGCGGCCCGGGGCGACATCGTTGAATAACAACTTCAGCGTGAGGAACGCCGTCGTCAGCGTCCCCGGCACGGCGATCTTCAAGCCGGGCAAATCGGCGAGCGCGTACTTCTGTTTCGCCACGATCATCGGGCCGTATTGGTCGCCCATGCTGCACCCGCTCGGCAGCAAGGCGTACCGGTCTAGTAGAAAAGCATAGGCATGGATGCTGACGGCGGTCACCTCGAGTTCGCTTTTCAGCGCCCGCCGGTTGAGCGTCTCGATGTCCTGCAATTCGTGGGTGAAGCGGTAGTTCCCCGTGGGGATTTTGTCGTTCGCCAAGGCGTGGAACATGAAGGCGTCGTCGGGGTCCGGGGAGTGGCCGACGCGGATCAATTGGGTGGGCATGGGAAGCTCCAGATTCGTAGGGCGGGTGGAGTCTTCGGAACCCGCCGTCTTACAATTGCGAAACGGCGGGTTCCGAAGAC
>JANXTU010000089.1 GCA_025352235.1 Fimbriiglobus sp. | reverse complement strand
CGGATCGCGGCGGGTGATAGAGTTTCATCGAACGCAGGCTCCTTCCTGGAGGCGATTGCTTGACACAACCCCTCTAGCGAACGGAGCCTGCGTTCTCTAGCTCAATTGGAAAGCACTGAAGTTGGAAACTTGTCGCCACGTTCGCAAGCGCAGCGAGTTCATTCCGATGGACAAGAAAAACCTCGAATTCCGCTTGGATCGGAGGATTTGGAATGGCGACCGTTTTCGCAGAAATCACTTTCTTGTCGGCCGCTGAGGGCGGTCGCAATTCCCCGCCCTCGCAACCCACGGGAGAGCCCGGCCATGGCGGGTACATGCCGCATGCGGTCGTTGACGGTAGCGTTGCTGGGTCACACAACGAATACCTGGGTGTGAAGTTTCTCCACGGTCCTACGCCGGAAATCGGACGGCCCGGAATTTTTGAACTCGAATTGATGTACTCGGCTGTGGATTATTCGGGGCTCGTACCCGGCGTAACAATCGCGATCCGCGAGGGCAACAAGATAGTGGCGCGTGGTCGAATCATATCACGGCAGGAGTGAGCTTCGACTTCTACAATTCTCGAATGGACGTCGCATTCACCGAACTCGCAATCGCGAAGCTCACTGCATCATGGCACGCTGTCCCGTGGCGGATCCTCCCCGAGCGCCCGGTCTCCCCCGCGCTCAACGTCGCCCTCGACGAGGTCCTCGTGGATCGGGTCGCCGCGGGCGCGGCGCCGCCGACGCTGCGATTCTGGGGCTGGGATTCCGCGGCTGTCGTCTTGGGCCGCTGCCAGTCCGTGGCGAACGAAGTCGACCTCCCGGCCGCGCGCGATCTCGGCATGACCGTCGTCCGGCGCATGACCGGCGGCGGGGCTATGTTCCTCCAGCCGCACGGCGCGATCACCTATTCCCTGATTCTGCCCGAGGCCCTTTTGGAAGGGCTGACCCTTCGGCAAAGTTACGAAGTCTGCGACGCGTGGTGCGTTTCGGCGCTGCGCGGCCTCGGCGTCGATTGCGAGTACCGACCGATCAACGATATCGCCTGCGCTGCCGGGAAGATTGCGGGCGCCGCGCAAGCCCGCCGGCGCGGCGTCGTGCTGCACCACACAGCGCTGGCCTATGCCTTCGACAACGCGGAGATGCTGCGCGTGTTGCGCCTCGGCCGCGAGAAGTTGAAGGAGCGCGGCGTGGCGAGCGCGGCGAAGGTCGTGGCGCCGCTGAATCTGCAAACCGGCTTGAGCCGGGAGGAAATTGTGGATGCGTTGCGCGACGGCTTCATTCAAAGTCATGGCGGGACGGTTGCCGAATTGAGCCCGGCCGAGATGGAGGCGGCAGAGGCGCTGGTGTCAACGAAGTACGGCACCGCGGCGTGGACGGACGAGTTCGAGTGAGGTTCGACAATCGACGAGCCACCGGGCTTGCCCCGGTGGGTTCGGGATGGCCGTGACCCACCGGGGCAAGCCCGGTGGCTCGTCGGCCACTTCCTCACTTCACCGGTTCCTTCAGCGAACTCAGGAACTCCACCAAGTCGCGCAATTCGCGCTTGCTGAGTTTCTTCACCAAGTCTTCGGGCATCGCCGACTTGTCCGGCTTCTCGGTGTCCACGTCGTCCTTCGGCACCACGATCACTTTGTTTTCTGGCGTCACGACCGTGAACGCCTTCGCGTCCTTGCTGCGGAGCACTCCGGAAATTGTCCGGCCGTCGAGCAGTACGAGGATCACGCTCTCGAAGCCTTTGGCGATGGCCTTGCTCGGCAGCACGATCGATTCGAGCAGGTACTCGCGGGTCTTGTCTTTGGCGACGCCATTGATGGCCGGGCCGACTTCGCCGCCCTGCCCGTCGAGCTTGTGGCAGCGTTGGCAATAGACCGCGGCGCTGTTCAAAAACAGGTTGCGCCCCTTCTCGGCATCGCCGCCGGCGAGCGCTTCGCGATTGCGGCTGAGCGGATCCTTCGCCTCGGCGGCACGGGCTGCGGTGTCGATGGCTTTGAGTTTCTCCCGCAGCGGGGCGTGCAGTTTCAGCTTGTCCTTCTCGGCGCGGGCTTTGGCCGCTTCGAGGACGTCGAGCTTCATCGCGTCATTCAAATTACCGGCGAGGTACTGGTCCAGCCAATAGGCCAAGGATTTGTCGGCCTCGGGCGATTCCGGCAAAGTCCCGATGGCTTCTAGGGCCATTTGACGTTCGATGAGGGTGGTATGATTTTCTTCAAGGAGCGCGGGGAGTTCTTTCGCCGCCGTGGCCGGGTCGGACTTGGCTTGAATGACGCGGACGGCCCCGCGCAGTTTCGGTTCCTTCGATTCCTTGGCGGCGGCCAGCGCGATGCTCAGCTCTTTGGCTTTGAGTTCGTTGAGCGCGAAGAGGGAATCGACGCGGACCGACACCGCTTGTTTGGGATCGCTGACGAGGCCGAGCATCAGCGGGCCGACGTCTTGGATGCCGAGCTTGGTGGTGCAGGCGACGGCTTCCTTGCGGACGGTCTCGCTGCCGACGAAGATTTTGGACAGGACGGGCTTCAACGCGTCGACGGCCGGCTCCGCGGAGCGCTCCGCGAGGTCTTGGCGCAGACCCGTGATACCGTCCCGTCGCGGCGGCTTGGCCCAATCGCCGAGGAGTTTGAGCGCCGCGACACGGAGGTGGTCCGCTTCGCCGGGCCGGGCCGCGAAGGCCGCGAGCGCCTTGGCGTTAGCCGCTTTGCCGACTTTGAAGTTGGCGCTGAGCGCCCGGAACGCGACGGCGTCCGGCTGGCCCGACTTCTCGGCGAGCTTGGCGAGTTCGACCATTGGCGCCATCTCGTTGTCGTCGTGGATGGCCCGCGCCGCTTCGATCACGATCTTGGGTTCGGTGTCATTCAGGAAAGCGCCGAGCTTGGCGCCATGCAGCCGCCGAAGCGCGAGCACGATGCCCATCCGCACGGCGGGGGTGTCGTACTTATCTTTCTGGAGGGTCCACACATTGAAGAGGTCATCGCCATTGCGTGTCAGTCCGACCAAGCCTTGCACCGCCGCTTGGCGGAGGTAGACATCTTTGTCCGCATTGGATTTCAGGAGGTCGAACAGCGGGAGGTAGGTCGCGGCTTCGGAAGAAGGTAACCTCTGGAACGGCCGTTCATCTTCCGTCTTTCCATATGCGATTGCCGCCTGAGCCTGCACGCGGGCGTTCTTGTCGCTCATCAGCTTCACGAGCACCTTGCGGAAGGTCGCCTGCAGCGTCGGCCGGGTGGCCAGCGTCTTGCCGACTTGGGCGCGGATCTCGTCGTCCTTGTCTTCGCTGAAGTTCGAAATCTGCCCGGTGGCATTGCACTGACCGAGACCCCAAATCGCGTGCAATCGGGTGATGCGATCCTTTGATTCCTTCGCCACTTCCTCGAACGCGGCGATGGCGTCCACGACCGGCCGCGTCGCCAACTCATACTGCGCTTCGGAACGCACCTGCTGATGCGGGTGCCCGAGCAGCTTCGCCAATTCTTCGACCTTCAATTTCTCGAACCCCTCGGCGAGCAGTTTCTTCGCTTCGGCGACGGCGGGGTTCTTTTGACCTTCGGGGTCTTCGACGCGGAAGATGCGGCCGCGATTCTGCGGCGCCCAACCCGAAACCCAGTCGCTCCAGTAGAAGGCGCCATCCGGGCCGAATTCGCAATCGGTCGGCACCATGCCGCTGACGAACGCTTCGGGCTTGCTGATCTCAAAGCTCGCGCCTTTGGGCTTCACGCTCAGCGACCAAATCTTGGAGTTCCCGGCATTGCTGGTGAAGTCGCAGGCGAAGAAGTGATCCTTGTATTTGTCGTTGAAGCCGATGCCGGGGTAGTGCGTCAGCCCGGCGGGGCCGTTGCCGAAGTGGGCCAGCGGCGGCAGCACGTAGGCGGCGCTGTCGGCGTGCGGCAGGTGCCAGAGCTTCTCGGTGTTCCACGGCCCCCGGTTGCCCTGCGGCACGGCCGGCGTGTGCATGAGGGTGCCGTACTGGTAGCCGCAGCGCCAGCCGCTGTCGCCTCCTTCGGTGATCTGCACCCAGCGGGCGCTGTCGCCGCTGTCGCAGTTGTTGTCGTAGGTGAAGAGGTTGCCGAAATCGTCGAAGGCGAGTTCCTGCGGATTGCGCAACCCCGTATGGACGATCTCCATGTTCTTACCGTCGACATCGCACCGCAGCACGCAGCCTTCATCGGGGAGGAACAATTTCTTCTTGTCGATGGTGACGACGTTCAACCCGCGGTCGCCGATGCTGAAGTACAGGCGTCCGTCCGGCCCCATGCGCAGGCCGTGCATATCGTGACCGAGGAACTGCGCTCGGATGCCGAAACCGGTGGCGAGTGAAGTCTTCACATCGGCGACGCCGGTGTTCTTGGTGTCTTTCAAGATGTACAAATCGGGGATGGCCGTGAGGTAGACCTGCCCCTTGCGGGCGAGCACCCCGGCGGCGAGGCCGTCTTTGAGCTTGTTGAACCCCTTGGCGAACACCGTCGATTTGTCCGCGACTTTACTACCGGTGGAATCCCAGACCATCCGCACCGTGTCGTCGAACTCTTCGTAGTTTTTGTCCTTCGCGCCGAATTTGTGTTTCTCGTACATCTTCAGCCGGTCTTCGACGCTGCGCGAGCCGATGTCTTCGTCGAGCCAGTACATGTGGGCGCGGGTGTCGGGGACGCCGTGTTCGAATCGCGTCGTCTCGGCGACGTAGGCCCGCCCCTGGCCGTCGAAGCAGAAACTGACGGGGTTGGCCATGAGCGGTTCGGCCGCCCAGACGGTCGGCTTCAGGCCACCGGCGACAGTCGCACGTTTGGCGGCGCCGTTGGCGTCCGGATTATCCTTGGAGGGTTGGGCGTCCGGGTTCATCGGCGGCACGGCGGAACCGGTCAGAACGAACAGGATCAGGAGCGAGCCGAGCAAAGCTGCGCCGGCGAAGAACCGAAGTCGCATGGAAACTCCAACGGGAGAGGCGGTGGGATGGTGTAGTTTACCCCGAGGTGGAGGCGGTGTCCAACTCCGTTGCCGGCCGTTTCGAGTGGATCCGAATTGTCTCCGCGTTTTCGTTCGACTCCCGGATTTCGCGGGTGTACGATGCATCCGGTGAATGCCGGAGGGAGTCTGGCCGTCTGCTACTATCAGGAAGCATCCGATGAACCCCGTGCCGCGGATGGCGATGCCGGAACCGAGCGACCGCGAACTGATCGACCGGATTTTGACGGGGGATCGCCCCGCGCTCGATCTCCTGATGCTGCGGCATCACGCGGTCGCCTACCGGGTCGCGTGCCGGTTACTCCGCTGCGAGGCGGACGCCCTCGACGCCGTCCAAGACGGCTTCGTGAACGTCCTTTCGCACCTCGGCCGCTTCCGGGGCCAAAGTAGTTTCCGCACGTGGTTGCTCCGGATCGTTAGCAATGCGGCGCTCGACATCGGCCGGTCGAAACAGCGGCGGGACTCGCGTTTTTCGACTGAGGCCGAGGAGTTCCACGAGACGTTCGATCCCCGCAGTGCCCCGCTCGACCGCGGGCTGGAGCGGGCCGACCTCCGCGACAAACTCGACGACGCGCTGGCCGCGCTCCCCGCCGTGCAGCGACAGACATTCGTCTTGCACGTCGACGGCGATCTCAGTTATCGGGAAGTGGCCGAGGTGCTCGGCATCTCGATCGGGACGGTGATGAGCCGGCTCTTTTACGCCCGGCAGCGACTCCGCGAGGCCTTGCTCCACCACGTGCAACTATGACACCCGGCGACCGACTCGAACCTTGGCAACTGCTGGTGCTCGCTTACGTCGACGGCGAACTCGACCCCGCGTCGAGGTTCGAAGTCGAGGGGTGGATCGACGCGCGGCCCGAAGTCGCCGAGCTGTTCCGGGAATTGAGCGAAACCGGACGAGGCAACACGGCTTCCTCCGCTCCGGAGCCGGTCGATCTCCACCGCAGCGGCGAGTTGATCTTGGCCCGCTTGCGGCCCGCCATCCTCCGGCAGAAGTGGGCGTGGCTCCGCCCGACGATCTTGTCCGGGGTCGCCGCGTCGATGGCCGGGATGCTGTTCTTCGCCTGCCCGAACGACCGCCTCGGCGAGAACGTGGTGCAATCGACCCCGTCGAAGCTGGCACCGGATGATCCGCTCGCGGAGTTCGACGATCTGCCGATCGCCCACTCGGGCGAAGCGCGGGTCAGCGCGGTGTGGGGGGATGTTTCCCCGCTGTTCGTCTCCTGCGACGAACTCCTGCCAGACGTGCTCGATTTGGCGACTGTGGACGAAATGCAGATCGCCCGGCAGGGGCGCAACGCGTTTTCGGTGCCGCAACCCGGCGACGCCCCGATGATTTACCAAACCCGTGCCGCGAAGTGATGGGGGATGTCCACGATGGGCCGGCTGTCGATTTTGATTCTCTTGCTTCTCGCCCCGGTTTCGGCCGGCCGGGACGACCCCAAACCGGCGCCGCAGGCGGTGCGGGTGACGCTCGTGGTCATCAAAGCGAGCGAATCCGACGAAGCGACCAATCCGAAGTTGGCGACGCTGGCCAAGGAAGTGCGCAAGCGGAACGACGAATTCGTCGGGTTCAAGATCGTCAACACCCTCGACAAATCGATTCGCCTCGGCGAGCCGTATTCGTTCGACTTGCCCGAAAAGCAGACCGCGACGGTGACCATTCGAGAGGGGATGGACAAAGCCGGCCGGATCGAGTTGATCGTCAAGTTGCCCGGGCTGGACGAGGTGACTTACAATTGTGTGTGCGACAAGTTCTTCCCCATCGTCACGCCGTACAAACTCAAAACGGGTGAGACGATCCTCGTGGCGATCCTCGCCAAGCCCTGCGCCGGGAAATGATGCCGGACCGTCCCGCCGGCGCGCGGTTGTTTCGGGCGGCGAGCCAAGTACAAATAAGGTAGGTTTCCCGCCCAACAGTTCGAGCTGACTGCGAGCGACGATGAATCTGCTGATGCCGTATCTGACCTACGAAGACCTCGACCCCGACCTCGTTTGGCAATCCCCCGGCCGCACGATCACCGAGACCGACATCGTGGCGTTCGCCGGGTTCAGCGGCGATTTCAACGTCATCCACACCGACCACGAACACGCCAAGACGACCGCGTACCGCCGGCCCATCGCCCACGGCTTCGGCATCTTCAGCATTGCCAGCGGTCTAAGCTACTACTCCCCCGCGACGAAAACCGTCGCGCTGCTCAGCGTGACCGATTGGAAGTTCCTCGCCCCCGTGTTCGTCGGCGACACCATCCACGTCCTCAGCCGCGTCGTCGAGAAGTCGCTGAAGGGCGTCGGCAAGCGCGGCGAAGTCCTCTGGCACCGGACGATCTTGAACCAAGAGGGCAAGACCGTTCAAGAAGGCCGCATGAGTACCTTGGTGGAATGTCGGCCGAAAGGGTAGTGCGGAATTCGGAGTTCGGAGTGCGGAGTGCCCGAACCGCCCGCTTGTTCTCCCACTCCGCATTCCGAATTCCGAACTCCGCACAATGCGCACTCGCTTCGCCCCCAGCCCCACGGGCTACCTCCACATCGGCGGGGTCCGCACGGCCCTGTTCAACTGGCTGCTGGCGCGGCGCCACGGTGGACAGTTCATCCTCCGCATCGACGATACCGACGACTCGCGCAACCGCGCCGACGCCGTGAAGCCGATCATCGACGGCTTCGCCTGGCTCGGCATGACGTGGGACGAAGGCCCGACCCCGGACGCCAGCGGCGAGAGCACCGGGCCGCACGCGCCGTACTTCCAAGGCCAGCGCAACGACCAGTACGAAGCCGCTGCGATGCGGTTGCTGGCCGAAGGCAAAGCCTACCCGGACTACACGACGCCCGAGCAGCAAGCCGCGGCCCGCAAGCAAGCCGACTTGGCCCGCAAGCCGTACGTGCACCGCGGGACCAACCGCGACACGGCGGCCGAGGAAAACGTCCGGCAGTACACCGCGGCGCCGGCGCCGCTGCTCCTGAAGGTAGAACTCGGGCAGTCGGTGAAGTTCGACGACGCGGTCAAGGGCAAGCAGGACATCTCGACCGATACGATCCGCGATCCGATGCTGTTGCGCGGCCCGGACGCGAGTGGCTTATGCCGGGCCGTCTACAACTTCGCCACGGTCGTAGACGACTCCGACTTCGACATCACTCACGTCGTCCGGGCCATCGAACATCTCTCGAATACGCCGACGCAGATTTTGATGTATCAAGCACTCGGTGCGACGCCGCCGACCTTCGGACACATCCCGCTGGTGAACTACAACGGCAACAAGATGAGCAAGCGGAACCTACCGCCGCTGTCGAACGATGAGATCGCCAAGTTCAAAACCTGCGGCTGGACCGACGACGAGATCAAGGGCCGGGAAGATCTGAACATCGCCACGGTCGCCTACTACCGCGAGATCGGCTATTTACCGGAGGCGCTCATCAATTACCTCTGCCGGCTCGGTTGGAGCATGGATGGCGAATCGGAGTTCATCCCGCTCGACACGCTGATCGCCAACTTCAGTCTGGAGCGCGTCACCGACGCCCCCGGCAACTACGACGCAAAGAAGCTCTTCTGGCTGCAAGGGGAGTACATGAAGCTGATCCCGCCGGCGGAGAAACTCGAGCGCTGCCTGCCATTCCTGCGGCGGGCCAAACTGATCGACGACGCGCCGAGCGACGACGTGCGGGCGAAGCTACTTCGGGTCATCGAAGCCTCCGGGGATCGGATCAAACTGTTCAGCGACGTCTTGGCCTTCGCCGCGCCGCTGTTGAAAGACGAAATCGAATACGATCCGAAGGCCCGCGAGAAAGCGTTCAAAGACCCGGCCGCTAAAGAACTCCTCCGCGAGTTCGCCGAGGTCCTGGGCACTTGCGAGCCGTTCGACGCGTCAAGCACCGACAAAGCGCTGCACGACTTCGCCGCCGCGAAGGGGATCAAACCGAACGCGCTGGTGACCCCGGTCCGCATCGCCGTCACGGGCAGTGGCGTCGGCTTCGGCCTGTTCGATACGCTGGCGATTCTGGGGAAAGAGGCGTCGCGGAAGCGCATCGCGGTCACACTGGCCGCGGTATAGAATGCCCCGAGACAAGGGAGGAATAACCATGATCGTGAAGCTGGCCGTGTCGGGCAACGACCTCATCGACCAACAGTACGACGGGGTTGATCGGTACGTCCTCGACGGCGAACTCCGGGAAAACCCGAGCGGTGTTATCGACTCCGAAACAGGGGACATTATGCCGGTGCGAAACATCGAACATAGCGAAGCCACTGCCGCAACGACGGGCGAACTTCGCAATTGGCTCAAAATGCAAGCCAAGCCGCGCGGGAAAGTCCTGGCCGGCGACGCCGGTGTCCGGCTCGCGCTCGATCCGGATCGCACCTTCGGCGTCGATGTCATGGTCGTGTCGGCCGAAGTGCTGGCGGTGCAAACCGGGGAATCGACGATCGTCGAGGGCGTGCCGACGCTCTGCGTCGAAATCTTGTCGCCGAGCGAAGTGATGGAGCGCATCGACGAAAAGACCGATGCCTACCTCGCGGCCGGGGTGCCGTTGATCTGGCTGCTCGACTTGCACGACAAGAGCGTCACGGTGTACAGCCCCGGCGCGGAGCCCGTGCTGTTTAACCGCCTCATGGAAATCTCGGGCGAACCGCACCTCCCCGGCTTTCGGGTGCCCGTGGCGAATCTGTTCGAATGATGTCTGCCGAGAGGGAATTGCGATGATCGCCACGATGCCCAGCGAGTTGCTCAAATCCACTGCCCGAGACCGCGCCGTGGCTTTGCTCGGGCACTACGAGACGCTCGCGCAATTCGCCATTGAAGTTTGGGAGGCCACCTGCCGCGAAACATTGCGGACGGGCGATGCCGAACCGTTGCATGCGCAACGGGACCAGTGCGAGTTCTTTTTCAAAGGCGAACTCGAGCGGATCGACGATTGCCTCCGGATTGTGGCACCCCGCGAAGACCGCGAAGCGATTCAAAGCCATGCGCGGCTGACGGCGCTCCGGGATCAACTCGCGACGAAATACAACGAGCCTTTCCCCAAGTGGCAAACGCTGGACGACTTGGAAGACATTCTTCTGGCTCCGATGCAGTTGAGCCAAGAGCGGTGCATCGAACTGGCCAAGCGGTTCCCTCCCCCACAATCGTGGTATGAAGAAGACTTCGATCCGTTTCTACCTGAGGAGTCGACGCCGTGACGGCTCCTCTGCAATTCGGGCCGATTGTTTGGGTGACGATTCGCTGATCCCGCCACAGCCCCTTGAAACGACTACGCCCCCTCCGCCGTGGCGGGGTAGCGGTCCGGCTCCGGCGGTTGATTGTGGACGAGCGACGGGAAGTGTTCGACCAAGTACCGTACGATCCGCTTCGCGGAGAGCACGCCGACGGGGCGGTTGTTCTCGTCGACCACCGGCAGGTGCCGGTAGCCCCCTTCTTCCATCGTCCGGATCGCCGTGCGGATCGGCTCGTTGATCCGCACCGACGCGGGCGCTTCCGTCATCACGTCGATCAGCGGATCCGCCAACGGCTTCCCCACGGCCAACACGCGCTTCAACAAATCGCGCTCGGTGAAGATGCCGACGAGTTCGCCGCGGCGCGTGACCAATAGGCAACCGACGCGCTCACGGCGCATCAAGTCGACCGCGTCGGCGACCGACCGGCCGATGTCGATTTGACGCGGCGCGGTCGGATTCAACCGGGCGACATTCTCGACCCGCAAGTGGCGCGATAGTTCCATCGTCCGGCCATTCTGCGAAGGAATTCGGAGGTGACAAGTGGACGCGGAGGACCCGTGCCGGCGACTCGACTCCCATGGCGCGCCCAGGCCGGATCGAACCGCATAGCGGTCGGGCAGGCGCTGCGCGACATCGTTGCACGATTCGAGATCATCCCGTCTCCCCATCGCAGAAATGCGTTGTTTTCGGGCACTTTCTGCCGAGTACTTCATCCGGCATGGAACGTGGATAGTCAGGGGTATGCAGTTAACCACTCAACCCGTCGCCGGTTGGCTCGGCATGCATTTGCTATTGGCGGTTGACCGAAAGAGTGCCGATCATCCGTGCCCGATTCTATTGCAGTCTTGCTCCGGTGGTTATTACGATGATCTCTCGCGATTTTAACAATGCAATTTCACACGGTCGAGTTTCGCTCGTGGGCGCCGGCCCCGGTTCGCCCGACCTCATTACGGTCCGCGGCCTCCGCTGTTTGCAAACCGCCGACGTTGTTCTGCACGATGCGTTGATCGCGCCGGAGTTACTCCGCGAAGCCCGGGCCGACGCCGTGATTTTGCACGTCGGCAAGCGCGGCTATTGCATCGGCTCGACGACCCAAGAAACCATCCACGAAGCCTTGGTGCGCTTGGCCCGACAAGGGCTCAGCGTCTGCCGTTTGAAGGGGGGCGACCCCTGTTTGTTCGGCCGCGGCGGTGAGGAAGCCGAAGCTCTTGCCGAAGCAGGAATTCCATTCGAGATCATCCCCGGTGTCACGTCCGCGCTCGGGGCCACGGCCGCCGCGGGCATCCCGCTCACGCACCGCGATGTCGGCCAATCGGTGACCTTCGCCACGGGGCACTTCGATCCCGACTCGCCGGAATGCACTCTCGACTTCAATGCGCTCGCCAAGATGCCCGTCGTCGTCTTCTATATGGCCGTGCGCAACCTCGCGGCGATCGCATGCAAGTTGATTGACAACGGCTTGTCACCGGCGACACCGGTGGCGATTTTGGAAAACGGCACGCTCGACCACCAGCGCTGCGTCGTCGGCGAACTCGCCACCATCGGCGAGCAAACGAAGTCGGAATCGATCGAAGCACCGGCGCTGTTCATCGTCGGCGAAGTCGTCCGCTACCGCGAGAAATTGCTCGCACTTGCCTCCCAAGCACTCTCCTCCTCCTCCCCGGGTGAGCTTTGATCCAGCCCAATACGATCCGCGATACCCCCATCACCCGGAAGCGGCTCGTCGTCATCGGCAACGGCATGGCCGGGGCGCGCTTCATCGAAGATTTGATCGCGCTCGATCCCTCGCACGCCTTCGACGTCAGCATCTTCGGCGACGAACCCTACGGCAACTACAACCGCATTCTCCTGTCGAACGTCCTGAATGGCAGTCAAGACGCCAAGGAGATCTTCCTCAATCCGCTGGCGTGGTACGCGGACAACAACGTCACCTTCCACGCCGGTAAGAAAGTCACCCGCATCGACCGCGAGGCGAAAGTCACCTACGCCGACGGCGTCGAGGAGCCGTACGACACGCTCGTGTTCGCCACCGGCTCGCGGCCGTTCGTGCCCCCCATCGCGGGCACCTCGCTCCACGGCGTCTTCGTCTTCCGCACCCTCGACGACTGCCGCAACATCGCCGAGTACGCCAAGGACTGCAAGAAGGCCGTTGTCATCGGCGGCGGGCTTTTGGGTTTGGAAGCGGCTAAGGGATTGATGACGCACAACGTGAACGTGACCGTCGTCGAAATGGGACCGTGGCTCATGGGCGTGCAGCTCGATGCCGACGGCGGCAAGGTTCTGCAACAGACCATCGAGAAGCTCGGGATCACGGCCATCACTTCGGCGAGCACCAAAGAATTCGTGGGCGATGAGACCAACCGCGTGAAGGGAGTCAAGTTCGCCGACGGGTCGATCGTCGAGTGCGATATGGTCGTCGTCTCGGCCGGGATTCGCCCGAACAAGGAACTCGCTGGCGAGTGCGGCCTGACCTGCGATCGCGCGATCCTCGTCGATGACTCGCTTCAAACGAACGACCCGAACATCTACGGCGTCGGCGAGTGCGTCCAACACCGCGGCATGGTCTACGGCCTCGTCGCCCCGATTTGGGAACAGACGAAGACGCTGGCACTGCGATTGACCGGGGTGAATGCGAACGCGCAGTACACGGGCTCGAAGCTCGCCACGAAGCTGAAAGTGATGGGCGTCGAACTCGCCAGCATGGGGCGGATTTCGGACGTCCAACCGACGGACGAAGTCGTGACCTTCGCCGAGCCGGCCCGCCAAGTCTACTGGAAGGCGATCGTCCGCGAGGGCAAAGTGTCCGCGTGTTGCATGCTCGGCGACCTCGGCCCGGCCGACGATCTCGTCGAGTTCTTCATGACGGAGAAACCCGCCCCGGAGCGCCGGCTCGAACTCTTCTTCGGCGCGGGAACCAAGACCAAAGGCGCCGAGATTTCGCTCGCCGACTTGCCTGATGCCAAGCAGATCTGCGATTGCAACGGCGTCTGCAAGGGCACCATCGTGAAGGCGATCCAGGCCGGGAAAACCAGCGTGCCGATGGTCGGCAAAGCCACCCGTGCCGGCACCGGTTGCGGCTCGTGCAAGAAGATGATCGCGGGATTGATCGAAGCCGTGGCGGGGGCGGTGAAGGCCGACCCGAGCGAGTCGTGGTACGTCACGGCCGTGCCGCTCGACAAGCCGACGCTCGTGGCCGAGTGCAAGAAGCGCGGGCTGAAATCGGTTTCGGCGGTGCTCCGCGAACTCGCCACACACGAAGACGAGAAGAGCAAGAACGGCTTGGCCTCGATGCTGAAAAGCATCTGGGGCACCGAGTACATCGACGAGCGCGACGCCCGGTATGTCAACGACCGCGTCCACGCCAACATCCAAAGGGATGGCACGTTCAGCGTCATTCCCCGCGTCTACGGCGGCGTCACGACCGCGGACGATTTGATCAAAATCGGCGAGGTCGCCAAGAAGTATTCCGTGCCGATGGTCAAGTTCACCGGCGGTCAGCGTATCGACCTCTTGGGCATCAAAAAAGAAGACCTCCCCGGCGTCTGGGCCGACCTCGGCATGCCTTCGGGCTACGCGTACACGAAGGCCCTGCGGACCGTCAAGACCTGCGTCGGCACCGAATTCTGCCGCTACGGCACGAATGACAGCACCGGCTTGGGCATCGCCTTGGAGAAACGCTTTCAGGGGTTCGAGTTCCCGGCGAAGGTGAAGATGGGCGTGAGCGGTTGCCCGCGCAACTGCTCCGAGAGCACCGTCAAAGACGTCGGCATCGTCGCGACCGAAGGGGGCGAGTGGGAAATCCTCGTCGGCGGGGCCGCGGGCGCCCACGTCCGCCGGACCGACATTTTGTGCCGGGTGAACACCCGCGACGAGGCGATGCAAGTCATCGGCCGGTTTCTGATTTACTACCGCGACAATGCCAAGTGGATCGAACGCACCTACGACTTCGTCCCGCGCATCGGCATCGAGAACTTGCGAAAAATCATCGTCGAAGACTCGCTCGGGATCGTCGCATCGCTCGACGCCGAAGTCGAGAAGACGATGGCGGCCTACGTCGACCCCTGGCTCGAACGCGATCAGCCCGTCTACGCGGGACAGTTCGCCGAACCTCGGAAGGTCTCCTTGCCGGTTGTGGTGGTGTGAGGGCGCTCGGGACATCGCATCGCCATTCTTCGCCCCAACGGGGCCGACTTCTAGAGCCCAGGGCGGAAGCCCTGGGACAGAATCAAAAATGGGTTTCCGCCCCGAAGGGGCCGACGTGATTCGCCTGCGACTGCCTGTAACGAAACGGATCGGATTCCCCCATGCTCACGCTCAATCGCATCGTCCTGTGTCAACTCGACGACCTCCCTGTGGGGCTGGGGCGCGCCTTCGAAGTCGAGGGCAAACCGATCGCCGTCTTCCGCACTCGTGGCGGGCGGGTCTTCGCGACCGACGGCTTCTGCCCCCATAAAAACGGCCCGCTCGCCGATGGCATGCTCACCGGGGATTCGGTCGTCTGCCCGTACCACAATTTCCGCTTCGACGCCACGACCGGGGAATGCGATCAGCCCGGCATTTGCTCCATCGCCACGTACCCCGTTGAAGTGACCGACTCCGGAATCGTTGTGACCCTCTGACCCATGACGACCACCACGCTACCCCTGGTCCGCAGCCGCGATGAACTCGCGATCCGCACGCATTGCCCGTATTGCGCGTTCCAGTGCGGCATCCGCATGGCCGACACCGCCGGCGAATCGGTGCCGCAAATCCAAGGCGATCCCCACTTCCCCGTCAACAACGGCCAGCTTTGCATCAAAGGGTGGACGAGCTTCGCCCTGCTCAATCACCCGCGGCGGTTGCTGCATCCGCTCGTACGCGATTCCCGCGCCGACGAATTCCGCGAAGCGAGTTGGGACGAAGCGCTCGATCGCATTGCCGACGCGATGAGCCGAACCAAGACCGCGCACGGCGCCGATGCCAACGGCGTCTTCGGCTCGGGGGCACTCACCAACGAGAAGGCGTACTTGCTGGGCAAATTTGCCCGCTTGGCGCTCGGCACGGCGAACATCGATTACAACGGCCGCTGGTGCATGTCGAGCGCCGCCGGGGGTGGGAACCGCGCCTTCGGCATCGACCGCGGTCTGCCGTTTCCCATCGAGGATATCGCCCGCTCCGAAGTTGTCGTGCTGGTCGGTTCCAACTGCGCCGACACCCTCCCGCCGATCATGCAGTGGTTCGAGAAACAGAAAGCGAACGGCGGGCGGCTCGCCGTGGTCGATCCGCGCCGCACCGAAACGGCCCGCCGCGCCGATCTGCACTTGGGCGTGACACCGGGCTCCGACCTTGCCCTCGCCAACGGCTTGCTCTACCTCGCCATCGAGGACGGTTTTTTGAACCGCGAGTACATCGCGGATCGGACGAACGGCTTCGAAGCCGTGCGGGCGACGGTTCTGAATTACCACCCCGCGGCGGTCGAGCGGATCACCGGTGTCGGCGAGCCGCAGATGCGGCAACTGCTCCGCTGGATGGGCGCGGCGAAGTCGTGTCTAATCCTCTCCGGTCGCGGGCCGGAGCAGCACAGCAAAGGCGTCGATACCGTCCACGCATGGATCAACCTCGCCCTCGCCCTCGGACTGCCGGGGAAACCGAATAGCGGTTGGGCGACGCTGACGGGGCAGGGCAACGGTCAAGGCGGGCGCGAGCACGGGCAGAAGGCCGACCAACTGCCGGGCTACCGGTCGATCGAGAACCCCGAACACCGCGAGGCGATTGCGAACGTCTGGGGCGTGCCCGCCGAAAGCCTGCCGCGGAAGGGGAAAAGCGCTTGCGAACTCCTCGATTCACTCGGACCGACGGGCGGCATCCGCACGCTCTTCGTCATGGGATCGAATATCGCGGTGGCGTCGCCGGATAAAACCCGCGTGCTGAACCGGCTGAAATCGACGGAGTTCCTCGCCGTCTGCGATGCCTTCGCCAACGAGACGACCGCGCTGGCCGACGTCGTGCTGCCGGTGTTTCAGTGGGCCGAGGAATCGGGCACGATGACCAACTTCGAGGGGCGCGTGCTGCACCGCCGGCCGACGGTGCGCCCGCCGCGCGGCGTCCGCGGCGATCTCGAGATCCTGCGCGAACTCGCGGAGCGATTGGACCACGGCCACCAATTTCAATTCGAATCGGCCGAAGACGTCTTCGCCGAATTCCGCCGGGCCACCGCGGGGAGCACCGCCGATTACAGCGGCATCAGCTATGCCAAAATCGACGCCCAAGACGGCGTCTTCTGGCCCTGCCCATACGACGATCACCCCGGCACCCCGCGCTTGTTCGCCGAGCGCTTCCACCACGCCGATGGCCGAGCCAAATTCTTCGCGGTCGAACACCGCCCGGGCGGCGAACACCCGGACGACGCCTACCCCTATTTCTTCACGACGGGGCGCTACAAGGAGCATTACAACTCGGGCGCGCAAACCCGGCTGGTGAGCAAGCTCGTCCACGAGCGACCGCGGCCGATGCTGCAGCTCCACCCGACCGTCGCCGAGCGCCACGCGATTTTCACCGACAGCCTCGTGACACTGGAAAGCCGCCGCGGGCGGGCCGAATTCCACGCCGAAATCACCCCGGATATCCGCCCCGATACGCTCTTCGCCGCGTTCCATTGGGGCGGGTCGGACAGCGCGAACACCTTGACGAATATGGCCCTCGACCCGATCAGCCGGATGCCCGAATACAAACTGGCGGCCGTGCGGATCGCGAGCGTCCGACCCACGGAGTGAGGATCGATGAAGAAACGACTCGCGATCATCGGCAACGGCATGGCTTGTGGCCGACTGCTGGACGAACTCTTCCGCCGCAACGCGGGGCTGGCGTTCGATATCACCGTCTTCGGCGAGGAACCGCACGGCTGCTACAACCGCATCTTGCTCGGGCGGATTCTCGGCGGCGGCACGGCCGAGGAAATCACGACGAAACCGCGCGCGTGGTACGCCGACCGCGGCGTGACGTACCATTCGGACACACTCGTGGCGAAGCTCGACCCGCCGACGCGGACGCTCTTCACCAAGGACGGTCAAACGCTCCCGTACGACGTGGCCGTGATCGCCACCGGCTCGGCGCCGTTCATTCCGCCACTCGACAATTTGACCAAAGCGGACGGTTGCCCGAAAGACGGCGCGTTCGTCTTCCGCACCGTCGACGACTGCCAGCGCATCCGCGCCTATGCCCGCCCCGCGTCGTCGGCCGTGGTTCTCGGCGGCGGGTTGCTCGGCCTCGAAGCGGCCAAGGCCCTGTCCGACTTGGGGATCCACGTCACCGTCGTCCATTTGCCCGAGTGGTTGATGAACCTGCAAGTCGATCGGCTCGGCGGCGAGTTCGTTCGCAAAGCCGTGGAAAGACTGGGGATCTTCGTCCGCACCGGCGTCGCCGCGACCGGGTTCACCGGCGGCGAAAAGGTCGAAGGGGTCGTTCTGAAAACCGGCGAAGTCCTGCCGGCCGACCTCGTCGTGATGGCCACCGGCGTGCGACCGCGCGTGGCGGTGGCAGAATCCTCGAACATTCCCGTCAAGCGCGGCATCGTCGTCAACGACCTCATGGCCACGGCATCTCCGGGTGTGTTCGCGCTCGGCGAATGCGCCGAACACAACGGCGTCGTCTACGGCATCGTCCCGCCGATCTGGGAGCAGTGCGAAGTGTTGGCCGACGTGCTGACCGGGACGAACCCGTTGGCCCGCTACCGCGGCTCGAAGCTCTACACGAAGTTGAAAGTCGCCGGGGTCGATGTGGCCAGCATGGGGGCCACCGAACCGAAACAAGATACCGATGAAGTCTTGCAAGTGCTCGAAGAGCGGCGTGGGATCTACCGCAAGTTGATCGTTCGCGACGGCAAGCTCGTCGGGGCGATCCTCGTCGGCGAAGGGGACACCGCCGCGGCGCTCGCCCGCTGGTTCGACCGCGGCGATTCCCTCCCGGCCAATCGCCTCGACCTGCTCTGCAGCGGGGAACTCTCCCCTGCTGCCAGCGATCCGGAAATCTGCAACTGCCATCATGTCTGCCGGTCGACGCTTCTCGCGGCCATCGACCACGGCGCGACGACGCTGCCGAGCCTGAGCGCGGCGACCCAAGCCGGCACCGGTTGCGGCTCGTGCCGCGGGCAACTGGCGAACTTGATTTTGAAGACGGCGAAAGCCTCGGTGTGAGCCTACGTGGCGACACGCTCCTTAACGTGTCGGACAACTCCACGTTGTGAAGTGTTCAAACTTTCGATGTTTGTGGCGACACGTTAAGAAACGTGTCGCCACAAAGGACATGACATTCAACACACGAACAATTCCATCCTCGACTGAGAGCCATCCTATGCCCACACCGACCCCCGGCCAACGAATGCGCGTGCTCTGGCTGAGCACCGTTTCGTTCACCCTGATGTTCGCCGTTTGGCTGATGCTCGGGATGCTCAGCATCCCCATTAGCAAAGAGCTCGGCTTGAGCGATTCGCAACTGTATTGGCTCGCGCTCACCGCGATTCTCGCGGGGTCGATCCTGCGCTTCAACTTCGGCGTCTGGACCGATAAATACGGCGGCCGGATCATGATGACGATCCTGCTACTGCTCACGGTGGTGCCGACCTTCGGCGTCAGCCTCATCGAAAACTACACGCAACTGCTGATCTGCGCGGCGCTGTATGGCATCGCGGGGAATTCGTTTTCGGTCGGCATCGCGTGGAACGCGGCTTGGTTCCCGAAAGAGCGTCAAGGGTTGGCGCTGGGCGTCTTCGGCGCCGGCAACGTCGGCGCGTCGGTCACCAAACTGGTCGGGCCGCTGTTGATCGCCACCATCCCGGCGAGCGGCTTCTTCGACGGCGCGATTCCCGGCGGCTGGCGCTTTATCCCGGCGGCGTACAGTGCGCTGCTGCTGTTGATGGCCGCGATCGTCTGGTTCGCGGCCCCGAAGCTCGCCCGCTGCCCCGGCCGCGGCAAGAGCCTAGCCGAGATGTCGGCGCCGTTGAAGCACCGCCGCGTTTGGGAGTACAGCTTGCACTACGTCGTCGTGTTCGGTGCTTATGTCGCGCTATCGGGGGTGTTGCCGAAATACTACTACTCCAACTACGGCGCCGACCTCGCCCAGAGCCTGTCGCTGTCCGCGCAGACGGTCGCCGACTTCCCGAAGGTCAAGAAAATGCAGGGCGACGAGTACAA
The DNA here is from genome assembly GCA_025352235.1 of Fimbriiglobus sp. Taxonomy (GTDB): domain Bacteria; phylum Planctomycetota; class Planctomycetia; order Gemmatales; family Gemmataceae; genus JALHQU01. The sequence goes on along the minus strand of JANXTU010000089.1, from coordinate 27,699 downwards.
GGACTACTTGAAAGCGAACCCGGCCGTGGCCGAGGACTTGAAGAAGCTGACCATGTGGATCGGCTGGCTCGCGGGGATTTGCTACGTCTTCCCGGCGAGTTTGCTCCGGCCGCTCGGCGGTTGGCTCTCGGATCGGTTCGGGCCCAAAGTCGTGATGACCGGCGTCTTCGTCGCGATGATCGCCGCGGGAACGGTGCTGAGTCTGCCGCTGGGTCTCGATGTGTGGGCGTTCACCGCCGCGCTGTTCGTGCTCGGGGCCGGCATGGGCATCGGCAAGGCGAGCGTCTACAAGCTCATCCCGGATTCGTTCCCGCAGAATATCGGCGCCGTGGGTGGCTTGGTGGGCTTGCTGGGGGCGCTCGGGGGCGTGTTGATCCCGCTCGGGGTCGTGCCATTGCAAGGGTTGACAGGCCTGCCGCAAATGCTCTTCGGCGTCCTGTTGGGCCTCACGGTGGTCAGCGCGATTTGGTTCCAAACCGAGCAGTGGTTGAGCCGGCAGGAGACGGTCGATGCGGTCCCTGCGGAAGCGATGGCCACCGCCGCGTCGGGACGATGATCGAGTTCATCGTCCCGGGTGATCAGTTCGACTGCACTCTTGCCCGCATTCGGAACATCGTTTCGAGAGCGGGCGATTTTTGGTTGAGGGGCGTTTCCGTGATCGACGCGCTTGGGTAATACGGTCGATCCACATCGAAACGCCGATGCAACGTTTGGCCCCGACGTGGAATTCGAATCTGCATTCGGGACGCGATTCGTGATCGGCGAACGTCACTGCGCGTGCGCCCAGAGGAATCGGAAACGGCATCCGCACGGCCGTAGCCCATAAAGTCTACCCGGCAGATTCTGGGCACGAAAACGCAAAGGAAGGGAAGTCGCCGGACGTGATCACCGAGGACGCATTACAAATCGCAATCAATCTCGGAGCGGTCGTTTGTCGGCGAAGTGGTCGGATAAGAGTCGGCGGATCAATTGGCCAATCGTCATGCCGCGATCCCGCGCGGCGGTCTCGAGTGCGTCCAATTGCCATACGGGCAGCAGAATAGGCAGCTCGATGACGTCAAGTTCGGCGGCGGCGCGAGTGGTGGGCCAATCGGCAAGATTAGGCATAGGGCACGCTTTGGGTCGAGGGCCACCCGTGGAAGGGAGTACCGATAGCCCTCTCCCACAGCAAACTCAGTACCAAGTTCCACAAAACCTAGAAATCGATAGGGTCTTTGTGAGAACACATCGAAATCGATGGATCCGTGCCAAACCGACTCATTCCATCGCACATAAGCACGGCAAAACATGCGCAACTACCGGGAAGGGGTATCGCAACGATTCTTGGAGTTTGTTGGAACGGACGGTTTTCATAGTTCATGCTCGGAATGACGCCGGTCTTCGGACCTGAAAATCCGTTTTGTCAGCGGGCGTTCCTGACATTCGTCCAAGAGCAATTGTTCCAGCACCCCCCTTGCGTCGGCTCGGGGATTCTTCGGAATTCTATGACGCAAGTCCTTATACAACATGATGATCGGCCATACGGATCGTTTCGGGTCCGATTCTTTTAATTCTTCCAAATTGTTCCAAAGTGGGGTGTCACACACTGGGTTGGAAGCATTTTCCCGGTGGGTTTTTCGATACGCCCCCAAGAAACCCTCGCGGTACGATATGGAACTTGAGTCCGATTCGCCTATTCCGCCGGACGAGCCGAGAAAGTGGCGAAAAAATCGATCCGATCCATGAACTTCGCCCCGTTTCCAGTTAGGCTGATGGGTAAGAACTCGTTCCGCCCCGTTCGGGGCGCCCCGACCGGAGTCGCCGCATGGCTGCCAATATCCCCCGCGATCCCAATTCCTCCGGGGATGATTCGCACATTTTCCGCCGCTCGAAACCCAAGCCGCCGGGCGCGGTGCCCCCCGAGGAACCGGCCGACTTGCTCGATTTTGGTTCGGATGACGACGAAGACGCCCTTGGCGGCATCGCCCGGCTGGGCACCGGCGAATCGCCCTCCGTCATCGTGCGCCGCGGCTACCGCGAAGGATCGTCGGTGAACCTCGGCGGCGCCGGCTACACGCCGGGCGAAAGCGGGTCGTCGATTTTCGACCACGCCGAGTCGGTGGCCCCCAGCGCCCCCGGTTCCGGTTGGTTCGAGTCGATCCCGCCGGTGGCCAAGCCAATGCCACCGGTCGGAGACAGCGGCGAAACGCACGTCGTCGACGATTTGTTCGCCGGGGCCGACTCCGACTCGGTCGCCCTGCCCGCGTCGGGGTGGCAAGGTCAGCAAGCGACGAATTCCGTGACCGAGAGCGAAGTCATCCGCGCGTTCGACAACCTCAGTAGCCGGGATGTGACCAAGCGCATCGGGAACCCCGACGACGCGCTGGATTACGATGCGACCCAGCCTTCCGGCTCGCATATCTTTCCGGACAGCTCCGCCGCGGAAATCGGGTACAGAGATTCGCCGACCGACTTCGACCCGTCCGGCGTCGATTTGCTCAATCCGGAGCGCGCCGATTCGGAGCGGCTCACCGAACCGCGCTCGAGTATCTTCGGCGCACCATCCCACAAGGAACTCACGGAACTCGACCTCGGAGATGATTCGGCATCGGGTGAAGACATCACCGAGAACATGCTCTTCAGTCCGCCCCCCGACGGCGGCTCCAGCATTTTCGACAAGTCCTCCCCGCAGCTCGCATTCCCGTCGGATGCCGACGAAGTCGTCTTCTCGGAGTCGCTGCCGCCCTCGATGGCAGTCGCCTTCGACGACGATGCCGATGTCGACCCGTTCACCGACGAGATCGAGGTGTTGAAATCGCCGGCGCCCAAGAAGCGCAGCGGACCCGTTGGCACGTCCGGGGCCGGCGCGGTGGTCGCACCGGCGAAGCCGCGGGAAGTCGAAGCAATCGAAGACGAACCGATCCGGGCGCCGAAGTCGAAACGCGAACCGGAACGGAAAAGCGGCGGGAGTATCCTCGGTTGGGTCGGCGGCGGAGCGGTGGGTCTGCTCGTCGGGGCGGGGGCTTTCGCCGGCCTGCAATTCGGCGGCGTGCTCCCCGGCGCGGAAGCGACCAAGCCAGCGCTGGTGCAAAACGCCGGCCCCTCGGTGGAACTGGCGGCGCTCGAAGCTAAACAGGATGAACTGAAGAAAGAGTTGCTCACGGCGAACGACACCGCTGGTCGGGCCGACTCGGAGAAAGCGAAACTGGAGCAATCGATCCAGACCGCCCGGGCCGACCTGAAAACGGCAAAGGACAACGCGGCCACCTCGAAGAAATCACTCGATGCGAGCGGGGAGAAACTGACGCTCGCCCTCGCCGCGGTCCAATCGTCGAAGGACGACGCCGATGCGGCCCAGAAGGAGGCGACGAAAGCCGCCGCGCTCGCGAAAGAAGCGGGACTCGCGACTGAAGCGGCCAAGGCCGAAACGAAACTGGCCAAGGCCAACGCGGATAAGTCTGCCGCCGACCTGGATGCCGCGAACAAAGTCGCCGCGGGCAAAACCAAACTCGCCCTCGACGCCGAGGCACTCGCGGCGGCATCGCAGAAGAAGCTCCAATCCTCCGAAGCGGGCCTCGGGTCGATCGTCAAAGATTTGAAAGCGAACAAACTGATCGACGGTGCGCTCGACGCCCCGGCGGCGCTCGCCCTTTTGCCCGAGGTCTTCAAGAAGCTCGGGACTTTGGCGATGTCGCCGGATGCGAAGAAAGCGGCCGAGACGCTACTCGCGTCGAAAAAGGAACTCGAAGCGTCGCAGACCGCGTTGAAAGCCGCCGAGTCCGCGAAAGTCGAAGCGGAAGCCAAAGTACTCGCGGCCAAGAAAGAGACCGACGCCGCGAAGAAAGAGAGCGATGCCAAGGTGCTCGCCGCCGTGGATCGGGCCACGGCCGAAGCGAAGAAATCGCTCGCCGACGCCGACGCCGAGAAACTCACGCTCGCCGCAAAACAGAAGTCGGATGCGGCCGCGCTGCAAACCGCCCACGCCCTGCAACTCGCCGAAGCCCGCCAAGGCGGGGCGATCCAAATCACCCCGGCCGAAGTGTTGAACCAAGACCGCGCCGCCCGCGACTACCACGCCGGAGTTCAAGCCTTCCAAGGCAATAAATACGGCCCGGCGAGCGCGGCGCTCGAATCGGCCGTGAAGCTTGACCCGGCCGATGCCCGCTACTGGTACTACCTCGGGCTGACGCTCTGGGAACTCGGCCGGGCGACCGAAGCGCGGGCCGCATTCCAGAAAGGGAGCGACCTCGAAGCCCGCGGCAAACCGAATGCGGGCCTCGTCGGCGACGCCCTCGAACGCATTCAAGGGGAAGCCCGCAGAGAGTTGAATCTCGTCCGACGATAAGCACGCTCAGCGGGCGAAGGCGCTCAGCATCCCGAGCAGGCCGATCAGGGTGAGGACCAGCGCGAGCACGTACTGCCGCACGCTCCCGGTTTGGATTTTGCGCAACTGGCGACCACCGAACACCGCGAGTGCGGCGAACCCGCTCATCGCCCCGTCAAGAGTGTATCGGCGCGGCTGCTCGGGTCCGCTGCGATCCGCTTTCGCCGCGAGCGCCGCCAGCCGCAGCGAACCGCGCAGGAAAACGAAATCGTAGACGTCGTCGAAGTACCAGCGCTTCGCCAAAACGCCGGTCGGTTCCGTCAACTGCGCAGTCGTCGGGGCGCGGCGCCCGTACAGGCTCCACGAGTATGCGGCGCCGATCACCGCCGCGAGCAACGCCAATCCGCCCGCCGCGAGGTGGTGGTCTTCGGCCGATTCGCGGGCATGCGCGAACGTGCGGGCCGCGAGCGGCTCACCTTCGTGCAGCATATGCCCCAAGAAACTCGCTTCGGCGTCCCACGGCGGCCAACCCCACGCGATGCCGAGGCTGCACAGGGCGAGCGCGATTAGCGGCAACACCATCGTGAACGGGGACTCGCGAGCGTGCCGATAGACTTCAGCGTTCCGCGGTGGTCCGGTGAACGCGAGGAACCAAAGGCGGAACATGTAGAAGGCCGTCATCCCCGCCGCGATCAGCGGGCCGAAGAACAGCAACGCGTGCCGATTGTGGGCGACCGAATATCCGAGTGCCGACGAGAGGATTTGATCCTTCGAATACCAGCCGCTGAAGAACGGGATTCCCGAAATGGCGAGGACGCCGACGAGCATCGCGTAGGCCGTGATCGGCATCTTGCGGCGCAGGCCGCCCATCTGCCGGAGATCTTGTTCGTGATGGCACCCGCGGATGACACTCCCGGCACCGAGGAACAAGAGGGCTTTGAAGAAGGCGTGCGTGAGCAGGTGCAATAGCCCCGCAGTCCACGCGCCGACGCCGAGGGCGAGCATCATGAATCCGAGTTGACTGCAAGTGCTGAAGGCGAGCACGCGCTTGATGTCGGTCATCACGAGGGCGACGCTCGCGCTCAGGATCAGTGTGATCAGCCCGCAATAGGCGATGGTGAGGAACACTTCCGGCGCGAAGAGCGGGTAACAACGGCCGACCAAGTAGACGCCTGCCGCGACCATCGTCGCCGCGTGGATCAACGCCGAAACAGGCGTCGGACCTTCCATCGCGTCGGGCAGCCACGTTTGCAGCGGCACTTGGGCCGACTTGCCCACGCAACCGACGAACAGCCCCAAACCCATGAGGATCCAGAGGCCGTGCGACATTTCGGACGGTTGGCGGCCGTCGATCAATTCGGCCAAGTCTTGGAAGTTCAGCGTACCGAACGTGGCGAAGGCGATGGCGATCCCGATGAGCAACCCGGCGTCGCCGATGCGGTTGACGATGAACGCTTTGTTCGCGGCGGTACTCGCGCTCTTGCGTTCGTAGTAGAAGCCGATGAGGAAGAACGAACAAACGCCGACGAGTTCCCAACCGACGAACACTTGGAAGAGGTTATCCGCGATCAGCAGGTTCAACATGCTGAACGCGAAGAGCGACAGGTATAAGTAGAACCGCCCGAAGCGGCCGCGCCGGGTCGTGTGGGCCGCGTGATCCTCGACGGTCTCTTCGGTCTCCTCGTTCATGTACCCGAGGGAAAACAGGAAGATCAGCGAGCCGATACCGGTGACCATCGTGAACATCAGCGCCGAGAGAGGGTCAATGCGGTAGCCCGTTTGCAACGCTGCGGCCGGGCGAATCCCTTTGGCAGCACCGATGCGAAGCCAGTCGCCGCGCTCGGCCCAGCGCTTGGATAACTCCTTGGGTTGATCGTGCAGTGTGTGCGATTCTTCAAAGAAATTCAGCAATCCCCAGACCGACAATCCGAACGAGGCCAGCAGGAAGACCAAGCTCAAGTAGCCGCCGGTTTTCAGCGGTCGATCCCCGCCCAAAAGCCAGTAGACCCGCGAAGCGAAACTATCGGTATGGCTGCGCGAGCGGGCCATGTTGCGCGCGGTCGCCGCGATCAGCAGCAGGATCACCGGAACCAGCGGCAGCAACGTCGCGATCAGATACGCCCGGCCGGGGTGCTCGGCAAAATCGAAAGGGTTGAACACGCGCTACCCTTTCGATTCGTTGGCTCGGTCCACATCGACCGTAGCGTGGTTGTTGTAGAAGTTCAAGAAAATGGCGAGCGCCACCGCCGCTTCCGCTGCGGCCAACACGATCACGATCACGGCGAAGACCTGCCCCTCGATCCGCAAGCCGGGGACGAACCGGGCCGCCGCGACGAGGTTCAAATTCGCCGCGTTCAAGATCAATTCGACGCCCATGAGCAGCCCGATGGCGTTGCGCTTCGTGACGAGGCAAGCCACGCCGCAGGCGAAGAGGAACGCCGCGAGGATCTGGAACGGCGCGAGCCCGACATCAGCCATTCGCGGCTCCCTCCGCCGGGGTACGTCGCTTGGCGCGGGCCAAGTACGCCGCCGCGATCAGCACCACGAGGAGGTGAATCGACACGATTTCGAATGGCAGAAGGAACGCCGTGCCGCGCTCGTCCGGGACGCCGAGGAAGGCGGCACCGAGCGCCCCCGCACCCGGCAAGGTCTCACCCTCGGGCACCGGCGGTCGCGCGGCCCGCAACGAGAAGGTCACCAGGGCAGCGAACAGGAGACTCGCCAGTGCCCCACCGAGAATCCATTCGACCGGCTTGGTGCGGATCCCGGCGAATGGGCCTTGGTTGGTGATCATCACGCCGAAGACCATCAGCACGAGGGTGCCGCCGACGTAGACGATGAGCTGAGCGGCACCGAGGAACTCCGCACCGAGCAAGAAATAGGCGACCGAAACGCCGATGAGCGCGACGAGCAGCCAGACCGCCGCCCGGACGATGCTGCGCGCGAGCACGACGCCCAAGGCGCCGAAGGCCGTCGTCGCGGCGACGATGAGGAAGAGCACGACCGGGAGGGACATCGTCGGCCGCGTCCGAGGGAAGGAAAAGCCGGGTCGCCGTTGGCAGAAACCGCGCGGCTCGGTATGGGATAATCGGTGGGGCATCGGAATGCAAGTGACGGCGCGGCGGTTGGCGAAAGTTTCGCCGGAGGGTCGAATTCCGTGGTTACGGCCTCGCCCGAATTGAATGCGCTCTTGAAGCGGTGCCGGGAAACCCCGGCGGACGACATGCCGCGCCTCGTGCTGGCCGATTGGCTCGACGAAAACGGGGACGCGGATCGGGCGGCGTTCATCCGCGTGCAGATCGCGCTGAGCCACCCGAGCGCCGACGGCGGGCGGCACCGGGAGTTGAAGGCGCTCGAACGGGGGCTGCTGGCGGCGCACGCCGAAGAATGGATCGGCGAACTCAATCCGATCCTCAACCGGGGCTTCACTCCGTATCCGTCGGGCCAACGGCCCGCGGTGCCGTTCACCTTCCTGTTTCGGCGAGGACTTTCGCAGGTACGTTTCATTGAGCCGACTTGGTTGCTCGACCCCGCGCTGCGGGCTTGGATGCGCTCGCCCGCCGGGGAGTGGCTCGAGCGGATCGGCTTGGTCGGCATGACGCCGGACGCGTTCGTGCGGATCGAGATCCCGCCCGAGTATACCGGGCGGATCGACTTGCACCTGCGGCAGAGCGGTCAAGAATTCGCCGAGTTCTCCGCCTTCGGACCGGGCCGCTTGAGTTCTCACGACGAATTCAGCCCGCGTGATTGGCGGCATTTCTTCGACCGCCCGTCCTTTCAAACGGTCCGCTCGATTTCGGCCGAAGCCGGGGTCTCCTTCCTCCGCGCGCTCGGTGAAGCCGATGTCGGCCGACTGGTCGAACTCGAATTCCGCTGTTTGGCCGAGAGCGTCGATCTCGCCCGGATCGTCGCGACGATCCCGTTCGAGTCGCTGGCCTCGCTCAACTTCGGGCCGGTGACCCCGGCCGCCTTGCGCGAAATCGTTGCGTCCCCTTTTCTGCGAAATCTCGCGGAGTGGAATCTCATCGGCAGTCCCATCGACGACGCCGGGATGATCGCGTTGTGCGAATCGCCGCTGGCAAATTCGCTGACCGCGGTGAGTTTCCCAAACACCAAGATCGGCGACGCCGGCCTCCGGGCGCTCGTGCACTCGCCGATCTTCGCCAACATGAATTCGCCGAGTTTGAACCTGATGATGAACCGCATCGGCGACGCCGGGGTGCAAACCCTCGCCGAGAGCGAGCATCTGCTGCGCTATCGCGAGTTGGTGCTGCGCGAAAACTCGTGCGGCGACGGGGCCGCCGCGGCGCTCGCGGCGAGCGAGTTCGCCACGAACCTCACCTACGTCGATTTTTGGAAGAACCGCCTCGGCGACCCCGGCGCCCTTGCGCTGGCGCAGTCCCCGCACCTGAACAAGATCGTCGACTTGTGCGTGAAAGAGAACGCCATCGGCCCCGACGGCGCGGCCGCGCTCTTCGAACGATTCACTGATCGGGCGAAGGTTTGAGAATGTTCGCGTGTGGCTCATCCGTCCGGATCGACCTGTCGCGAAACGGCGTGCCGTGTACGATGAAAAGGTCGTTTCCTCGGATGCCGATGCGGTGATTAGTCCATGCCCGACTCCCCGCCGCGACCGGTGACCGTCCCCGAGTTCCACCGCGCCCGCGCCGCGGGCCGCAAGCTCGCGGTGGTCACGGCCTACGACTTCACATCCGCACAGATCGCCGAGGCCGCCGGGGTCGACTGCATCCTCGTCGGCGATTCGCTGGGCATGGTCGTGCAGGGGCACCCCACGAGTTTGCCGGTGTCGCTCGCCGAGATGGTCTACCACACGCGGATGGTGGCGCGGGGGTCGAAGCGGGCGTTGATCGTCGCCGATCTCCCGTTCGGCAGTTATCAGGTGTCGCCCGGCCAAGCCGTGCGCAGTTCGGCAAAGTTGTTGAAAGCCGGCGCCGGCGCGGTGAAACTCGAAGGAGGCGTCCGCATGGCCGAGGCCATCGCCGCATGTACGCGGGCCGACATCCCCGTGATGGCGCACATCGGCCTGACGCCACAATCGGTGCACCGCATGGGCGGCTTCAAAGTCCAGCGCGATGCGCAGGCACTGTTGGAAGATGCGCGAGCTGTGGAGCAGGCCGGGGCGTTTTCCCTCGTGGTCGAAGGGGTGCCGGCCGAACTCGGTGCGAAGATTACGGCGACCGTGTCGATCCCGACCATCGGCATCGGGGCGGGGCCGGGATGCGATGGGCAGGTGCTCGTCTGGCACGACCTCCTCGGCTTGTACGAGGGGTTGCGACCGAAGTTCGTGAAGCGCTACGCCGAACTCGGGGCGCTGGCGACGGCGGCCCTGGCCGAGTATTGCCGTGAAGTGCGCGACGGCACCTTCCCCACCGCCGAACAGAGTTTTCAATAGGAGTGGCCATGCGCGCGGTGATCCTCGACATGCCGGTGCATTGGCTCGACGAACGCAAGCGCAGCGGCGCGGATCGCTTCGACGAAATGTGGGAGGGAGTTTTGCATATGCCCCCCAGCCCGAGCGGTAGCCATCAAGATTTCGTCGGCGACTTCCGATCGTATTTGAAACGGTATTGGGCCAAGCCCGTCGGCGGTCTGGTGCGGCACGAGATCAATGTCGTCCCGCCGGGGGACGAATTAAACTGGGTCCGAAATTATCGGATCCCGGATATGGTGCTGCTCTCCGCGGATCGCTTGGCCTTCGACAAAGACGCGTACATCCTCGGCGCCCCGTTGATCTGCGTCGAAATCCGCTCCCCGAAAGACGACAGCTACGACAAGCTCGAATTTTACGCCGCGCTCGGCGTGCCGGAAGTTTGGATTATCGACCGCGATTCGAAACACCCGGAGGTGTTCGCGTTGACCGACGGCGCGTACGGACTCCTGCCGACGAACCCGGCGGGTTGGGCGGAGAGCCGGGTGATCCCCGCCGAGATGCTCGCGACGACCCTCGGCTGTTTGGCCATCCGAATGAACCGCGACGACGCAACCCGATCCGATTTACCGGAGTGATCCCCGTGCTGCCCCCGCCGTCCAAGTCGGTGTCCGGTTTGTGGCCGTTGCAGAGCATCGTCCATCGCATCAGCCCGCTGAAGGACCTCAAGCCGGGCGAATTGCTGCTGCACGAACTCTATCGCAGTCTCCAAGGTGAGAGCACGTACGCCGGACTGCCGTGCGTGTTCGTGCGCACGGCGGTTTGCCACCAGCGCTGCCGCTGGTGCGACACGCCGCACGCCTTCAATCAAGGGGCGGTGATCCCGCGCGCCGACGTGCTGGCCAAGGTGCTCAGCCTCAATACGCCCCTCGTGGAAATCACTGGCGGGGAGCCGCTGCTGCAAGCCGATATCTTGCCGCTGATGGTCGAACTCTGCAACGCCGGGAAGACGGTGCTGCTGGAAACTAGCGGGTCGATCGCCGTGGGGCCCGTCGATGCGCGTGTTCACATCATCATGGATTTGAAGTGCCCGGACAGCGGCGAGTGCGAACAAAACCTCTGGTCAAACCTCGACAAATTGAAGCGATCCGACGAGGTGAAGTTCGTGGTTGCCAGTCGGCGCGATTGGCTCTGGGCGTCCGAGACCATCAAGCAATACAAGCTCGACATGCGCTTCACGGTGCAGGTCAGCGCCGCCTTCGGCGAGGTGAACTTGAAGGATCTCGCCGAGTGGATTCTGCAATCGGGGTTGAACGTCCGCCTGCAATTGCAGGCGCACAAGTACGTTTGGGATCCGAAAGCCCGCGGGGTGTGAGCGTCATGTCAGCGCGTCCGCGGCCAGTTGCCCGCTGCGGACGGCCCCTTCCATTGTGGCGGGCCAGCCAGTTTGCGTGTAATCCCCGGCGAGGATCAAACCGGGAATCGGCGTGCGTTGGGTCGGACGCAGCGCATCGACCCCCGGCACGACGCTGTAACTCGCGGTGTGCTCCGTCACCACTTTCGCTTGCAACACCCGGGCCTCCCGCATCGCCGGGTAGAGCCGTTTCAAGTCCTCGACAATCCGGGTTTGAATCTCGTCGCGGCCGAGGGATTTCAACTCCCGCGACGCGCTGACGACGACCTGCAAATAGAACCGGCCGGGCGAAACCTCGCCTCGCGTGAAGACCCAGTGCCCGAGGGAATCGACCAGCACCGCGTGCGGGTGATTCAAGATTTCGCGGTCGAGCCACAAATGGACGCTCGTGATCGGCGACGGTGTCAAGTCGCCGATGCGGGAGAAGAAGGGCAGTTCTCGGATGGCCTGCGGGAGCAGGTCGAGGACGCGCTCGAACGGTACGGCGAGGATCACGGTTTCGGCGTGCAACACTTCCCCATCGCGCAATGTCACACCGCCGGAGCGCACTTCGCGGACGCCGCAATTCAAGCGGGTGACCACGCCGTGTCGCAACATCCAATCGCGGAGTTCGTCGCCGTAAAACCGGCCGAGCGGCACCGAAGGAACGTGGACGGTGTGGCCGTCGCGGCTACGCAGGAAACCGTCGACGAAGACTTTGCGGGCGTATTTCAATCCGGCGTTCGCCACGGTCTCGTTGAGCGCGCTCACGAGCACGACGCTCCAAAACCGGTCGATGGTGCGCTGGGTCTGGTGGTGCTTCCGCAACCACTTTTCCAGAGGTGGGTCGGCGTCCGGCGATTCCAAAACCAACCGCGCCATGCCGTAGGCGATCCGCAGTTTCTCGGGCGCCGTGAGGTAGTGGGCACCCAGCAGCGCGCGGCCGAGGTGGAACGGGGCGGGCCAAGGGTCGGCTGCGAAAACGCTCTCCCGACCGTCGGGCGTGCGGAACCAGAGCCGCTTCTGCGGTTCCAGTAGTCCGCGGATGCCAAGGGTTTCGCACAGGCCGTGGAGGGCGGTGCAGCAGCCCATGCTGACGTGCTGGCAGGCATCGACCAGAGTGCCGGTCGCGGGATCGGTAAAGCTCGACGCCCGACCGCCGAGCCGGGGCCGCGCTTCGAGCAGCGTGACGGCATGGCCCCGCCTGGCGAGCGACATTGTCGCTGCGAGTCCGGCCAACCCGCCGCCGACCACGATCACGCTCGCCATCGGTTCGCCCACGCCCCGACCGCCAGTTTGAGTTTCTGCACGTGGCTCAACCGCACCCGGCAATCGAGTGAATCGACCCCGGCGGCGGCGATGCGTTCGAGCAATTGCGAATAGCCCCGGCACATGAAGCGGAAGATGTTCGCTCCTTCGGGCGTCAACAGGTCGCCGAGTGACGCACTTGATTGATAGAAGCCGCGGGCGCGGTCGATTTGGAAATACAAGAATTCGCGCAGCGCGTGGGCGTGGCGCCCCTCGTGCCACGTCGAGGGGTCGAGCGTAAAGGACGCCAGTTCGTCCGCCGGGAGATAAACCCGGCCGCGGTCGCGGTCTTCGCCTACGTCTCGCAAGATATTCGTGAGTTGGAAGGCGTACCCGGCCTCGAGGGACAACGCGTGGACAGCCGCCGAATCGGCTCCAGGCTTCACTCCCCAGATGCAAACGCACGCCAAGCCGACGACCCCGGCGACGCGGTAGCAGTAGGTTTTCAAATCGTCGAAGGTCCGGATTTTGACCGGTTGCAGATCCCCTTCGACGCCGGTGATGACCTCGTGCAGATACTCCGGTGGAATGGCGTATCGCCCGACGGTATCGCGCAGCGCCGCGTGGCAGCGGTGGCGGAACGTCCCGGCGAGCGCGGCGTTCAACTGCTCACGCCAATCCGCGAGGGAACAGCGCGGGTCCGGGTCGTCGGAGAGGTCGTCGGCTTCGCGGAGGAAGGCGTAGAGGGCGTGCATCCCCCGGACTTTATCGGGGGGGAGCAACCGGAAGGCGAACCGGAAAGAACTCCGGGATCGCAAGGTGCGACGTCGGCAATATTCAAACGAGCCGGGGAGATTCATGGGCCGAACGCCACGCGGACCTTTTGGCCCATGCGCAGCGGCGGCTTGCCGGCGGGCGTCGGGTCGAGCACTTCGATCTCGCACTCCAGCACTTGACTCGGGTTCACGGCGAGCATGTCCCCGCTCCCCCGGTTCGGGAAGTAACTCGTGGCAATGCGAGTGACCCGGCCTTCGTAGGTTTGATTGAAATTGTGCGAATCGCAGATGGTGACCGTTCGGCCGACCTTGTCGTGAACCTTGTGGGCGAACTCGGCTTCGACTTCGGCGCGGACGATCCGCACCCCGCCGGGGACGATGTAAAGCGCCGGTTCACGCGTGGCGGGGCCGAAAGTCCGGCCGGGGTGTGCGATTAACCGTTCGACGACACCGGCGCTGCGGGTCTTCACGGTGGCGAGTTCGATCACGGCCTTGGCCTCAGCGACCGCTGCGGTTGCGCCGGCGATTTTTGCGGCGGCGAGTTGCACATCGGCATCGACCGGTTTCGATTGCAGCAGGGCCAGTTCCTTCTGCTCTTTTTCGACCACTAATTTTGCGGAGGCGGTCAGTTGCTCGCCTTTGAGCAATTCGAGATTATTCCGACGCGCTCGATCTTTTTCGACATCCGACCGCATTTGGTCGGTCGCGAGAATCGCATCGAATGCTTCGCGCGCCCGGTCGTAAGCTTCTTTGGCGAAGTACAGATCGCTCTCGGCTTTCTTGACGGCGAGTTTCTGAAGATCGATCGCCTTCGGTAGCGTGTCTTTTTGGACCTTGGCTTTCTCGGCGTCCCACTTCGCCGCGTTCAATGCCGCCTCGGCTTGGTCGAGCTTGGCGAGGAACAACGAGTCGTCGAATTTGAGCAGCGGGTCGCCGACTTTGACCTCTTGGCCGGGCACAACGTACACCGCGATCACGGTCGCGCCGGAGAGCGCGGGGAACGACGGAGCGTCGACGCGGCCCACGCCTTGGGGGGCGTCGACGGTCCCGAGCACCGTCAAGCCTGCGGCCTTCGCCTCGCCCGACGGCGCCGCTTTGGCGTCCTTCTTGGACACGTCCGGGCCGGCACCGTTGTTCCCCTCCTGTGTGTGCAGCAGCCGGTTGGCCGCCACGAAGCTGAAGGCGAGCAGACAGACGCCGAGGACCCAAGGCATGGCTTTCCAGCGTGCGGCGATCATCGGGAGCCCTCCTGGTGGCTGGGGGCCGGTGCGAGGGGCACCGGGTTGAGTTCGACTTCGAGGCGGCCTTCGTCCAAATGGTAGATCACGTCGGCGTAGGGCTTCATCCGGTCGTCGTGGGACACCACAAAGATAGACGCGCGGCGAGCGTGGGCGGCGGCCCGCAGCAATTCCAGTACGATCCGCCCGTTCTCCCAGTCGAGGGCGCTGGTCGGCTCGTCGGCGAAGATGAAAGTCGGGTTTTTCACGAGCGCCCGACCGATGGCCACGCGTTGCTTCTCGCCGCCCGACAGCTGCGCCGGCTTCTTCGATTTTTGCCCGTCGAGACCCAACCGATCCAGCATCTCGTCCGAGCGGCGACGGGCTTCAGCGTCGCCGACCCCCACTCCCCATTTCAGCACGATTTCGAGCTGCTGGCGAGCCGAAAGCGCCGGGAAGAGGTTGTACCCCTGGAAGATGAAGCCGGTATGCCGGAGGCGGAACTGCTCGCGCTGCGTGTCGGACATCGCCCAAACATCAACCGTTCGCCCCTCATCTTCGGCGAGTACTTGGCCGCTATCCGGCGGCAGCAACCCCGACAACACCGCCAGCAGGGTCGATTTTCCACTGCCGCTCGGCCCCATGAGCAACGCCAATTGGCCGGGGTAGAGATCGACCGAAACGTCTTTCAGGGCGAAGCGCCGCTGCGCACCGTCGCCGAACGACCGCGACATGCGGACGGCGCGGAGCACCGGGCTGGACGAGAATCCCGACATCGAAACTCCTGGACTCGCCGCGAATCTTTCTTCGCCCCAACGGGGCCGAATTCTCTTCGGCCCAACGGGGCCGAATTCTCTTCGCCCCAACGGGGCCGGCGTTTACAGCCCAGGGCGGAAGCCCTGGGCGCGGTTCGCCTGTTCTTCCGCCCCAAAGGGGCCGGCTTAGTTGAACAACTACGTCGGCCCCGTTGGGGCGAAGAAAGCTTACCCGCTCACCCAGGGCTTCCGCCCTGGGCTGTAAACGCCGGCCCCGTTGGGGCGAAGAATCGCCCATCTCCTAACTTCTACCTCAACAAACTCATCGGTTGAATGTTCCGCACGGACCGCAGGGCGAACAAACCCGAACCGAGCGCAGTGATGATCGTCAGCGCGGCCGCACCCAGTAATACCTCCCAACGCAGCACGACTTTCGCGCCCCCCGCGGCGGCCCCCATCGCCAATAAGTACACCACGGGCAATGCCACCACAATCCCGGCCGCGCCGACCCAGAACGATTGCTCCATGACGAGGCCGTAGATTTTCTTGCGCGGGATGCCCAGCGCCAACAGCGTGGCGAACTCGCGGGCCGAGGCCATGGTCGCGCTATACAGCGTCTGCGCGGTGATGACGGCGCCCACGAGCAATCCCAACAGCGCCGCGTAGCCGATAGCGATGCCGGCCTTCGTGCGGGTCAGCCAGTACCACCGGCAGCTGAAGCTGAAATCGTCGGCGGTGAAGGCCCGCATCTCCGGGTACTCGGCGTTCAACTCCGCCACGATCTGCTTGGCCCGCTCCGGCGATTCGGCGCGGGCCAGCAAGTACGAGGTCTGTTCAGTGGTCATGTAGGTCGCCAAGATTTTCCGGGCCGTCGTGAGGGAGCACATCACCCACGGGGCGGCGAGGCTTTTCATGCCCTTGACCGTGCCGACGAGGGTGACTTCAACGCCGTTGATCTTGGTGCGGTTGCCGATGCTCTGCAATCCGGTGCGGCCCAGTTCCGATTCGTCGATGACGATGCTATCGGGCATTGTGAGCGACGAACGCAATTCCGGGGTCAGGACGTCGGCCGCGCCGGCGGCGTCCGGATCGAGGCCGCTGCCGAGGATGAAACAGCGCTCCATGCCGCCGTCAGCGCGGGTCTGATTCGCGTAGCCCGTCAAAAACAGTTCCGGCTGTCCGACGAGGCCCGGTTTCTCGGTGAGCCGGGCCATGTGCGAATTGATGCCGATGGGCACGCCGAGATCGACGCTGCGGACGTCTTGCGACCCGACCCAAATGTGGGCACTGGTGTGGTCGACAGGAATGCTCGTCGTTTCGAAGAGGCCCAACAGCAAACCGACTTGCAGAACCATGAGGACGGCGCTAAACGCGACCGCCCCAACCCCGGCGGCGTAACGGGTCTTTTCGTGCCAGAGGGTTTGCAGGGCGTAGCTCATGCGGCCACCCCCAGCGCCGGCGTCGTTGGCAGCGCGCTCGGCAATTCGCACAGGTCGGCCTTCAAGAACAGGTGGTGCCAAAGCTGCGTCGCCATCACGGCGGTCAAGCCCATCTCGAGGGCCGGCCGGCCGAGCGAGCGCGTGCGCATCCCGGCCAATTGCGCGCGGGCCATCCGCACGGCGTCGACATCGAAGTAGCCGCTTTTGCGCAACGATTCCGGCGACAACACTTGTTCGATCCACGGCATTGGCGGTTGGTTTTGGCCGAACCAGCTATCCATGGGGGCGCGGAACATCTTCTTCCGTCGCCAAGCCACGTCTTTCGGCAGCCAACGCTGGGCGACTTTGCGCTCGACGAATTTATCGCGCAGCAGGCCGCGGAGTTTCCAGCGCGGGTGCAACTTGGCCATGAAGTCGACGACGTCTTCGTCGAGGAACGGATAGCGTGTTTCCACGGACGAGTGCATCGCCACGCGGTCGCCTTTGGAACTCAGCAAATGCCCGGCGAGCATGACGCGGGCGCCGAGGTACATCCCCCGATGGAAGGGGTGCCAGCGCCGCAAGCCCGTCGGCAGTTCGAGATCGTCGAACGGCGAGTGCTTCATTACGGCCGTGCGCATGTCGCCAGTTAGGAAACGCAGCTTGCTGAAGCTCATCATCCCGTAGATATCGAGCCAGCCGTTGCGCCCGCCGAAGAGCTGCTCGGGCCGGTCGTAGGTCTCGCGTGCGAACGCCGGTTGCCCCATCAACTTGGCGGCGCCGGTGCGTACGGCGAACCCCAACCCCGGCACCGCCTCGAGGAATTTCGTCAACCGGCTGATTTTGAACCACGGGTAGCCCGCGAGCCATTCGTCGGCCCCTTCGCCGGTCAGGGCGACTTTGTACCCGTGATGGTGCACCGAGCGGGCCAAGTGCATGAGGCCCAAGCAGGCGGTGTCGATGACGGGGCACTCCGCCGCCGCGATCAACTCCGGATAATCCCCGCGGAGTTCCGCATCGCCGCAGGGCACGACGATCGGCGAACAACCGAGAAACTTCGCGGTTTGCAGGGCTTCGCTCTCTTCGTTGAAGCCTTCTTTGGTCACCGCGACGGTGAAGGTCGGGATCGCCCGGCCGAGCGCCCGGCAGGCCATCGCCACAACGAGGGAGGAATCGACGCCACCCGACAGATACGACACCACCGGCACATCGGCCCGCAATCGCCGATCGATCGCCGAATAGAGGACGGATTCGAATTCATCGACGATCTTGGATTCGTCCGCACCGTAATCTTCTTCCCCGCGATCCGGGTAGTTCACTTCCCAGTAAATGCGCTGCTGCGTTTGCGCCGCGACGCTCGCCCGCCCCGGTTTCAGGTGCAAGTAGCGACCGGGGAGAACGGACTGCACGCCTTGGAACATCGTCGCGGGGCCGGGGATCGCGAAGAAGCTCAGGACTTGGCTGAGCCCGGCGGGATCGGCCCGCGGCGTCACGAACCCGGAGGCGAAGATCGCTTTGATTTCCGAGGCGAACAGCAGCCAATCGGTGCCGTCGATCCGCTGGACGGAATAAAAGAGCGGGCAGATTCCGGCGCGATCCCGGCCAAGGACGAGTTCCCGCGACTTGCGGTCGTAGACGCAGATAGCGAATTGCCCGCGGAGGTGATCGAGAAAGCCGGTACCGTGCTCTTCCCAGAGGTGCGGGATCAATTCCGTGTCGGTATGCGTGCGAAAGGTGTGCCCCTTCGCTTGGAGCGCGGCCTTCGTTTCGGCGTAGTTGTAAAACTCGCCGTTGAAAACCGTCACGACGCTGCCATCTTCGTTCGCAATCGGTTGGCGACCGTCGGCCAGTCCGACAATCGACAACCTCGTGTTGGCGAGGTGCAGCCCCGGTTCGTCGAGGAAGCCATCTTCGTCCGGCCCGCGGTGCGCAATCGCCTTGGCCATGCGCGCGACGGCTCCGCGCGGGGCCATCCGTCGCCCGCCGGTCAAGTCGATCATCCCCGCGATCCCGCACATGCTCAGCCTTTCGTCTGCCGCGCCGCGAACTTCTGCACCTTCCTCAGCATCACCAACCTCAAAACCCGCGGCCAGAGTCGCCGGGACCACCAGACGACCCGCGACACGAATCCGACGGCCCGTTCGCGCCGGTTGCGGATCAGACTCGTCACCACCGCATCGGCGACAGCGTCGGCCTTCTGGGCCCCTTCGAAATTCAAATAAATCCGCCCCTCGTTGCGGAGCAAGTGCCGCTGCAAATCGTCCGATTGCACGACCCCCGGCAACACCAGCAACACGTCGATCCCGAAGCGGGCGAACTCGGATCGCACGGTTTCGGTGAGACCGACGAGGGCGTGCTTGCTGGCGCAATGCTCCGGCAAACTCGGGATGCCGCAACGCCCGCAGATGCTCGCCAGATTCAGAATCGCCGGACGATACCCGGTTTGGGCACTTTCTGCCAAGTGCGGTCGGGCCAGCCGCATCAACTCCGTTGGCACGAAGAAGTTAATCTCCATCACCTTTCTCAAAATCTCGGGCGTCGAGGTCGCGAACTCGCCGAAACTTGCGACTCCGGCCGCGTTGACGAGGATGTCGAGCCCGCCGTAGCGTTCGACGGCCCCCGACACAAGCCGTTCCTGTTGCAGGGGATCGGTCAAATCGACCGAAACGGACTCGGCGACGCCACCGTGGGCTCGAATTCCGGCCACAAGCGAGGCGAGTTCATCCTCGGAACGCGCCGCGACGGTCAACCTTGCTCCGAGTTTGGCCAAACGCGTCGCAATTCTTCGGCCGATCCCACGGGACGCGCCGGTGATGAGGATCGACCGCCCCGCCAAATCTCGCCGCATCGACCGTACCTTTCATCGGCCCGGTAGAACCCGGACAACAGCGCCAAGAGTGCAGTTTATGACAACCCGACGCGCGCCGCACCCGCAGAGCTGCTACGGACGGAAAGAACGCCCGTGACAATCGGGAGATTTTGCGCAGCTTGCCAGTCGGGGGATATCCGAACCCGAAAGTGGTTCGACTCAATCGTTTGCGGACAGAGCCGCGAACCGCCTGATGATCGCGACGGGCTGTACGTCGTGCAATCCGTATTCGACGTAGAGAGGGGATACCACAGCGCAACGGACCGTCATTTTTAGAGCTGCGATGTGGTAAAGGGGTTCGCCAAATTCCCCGGGGTCTTGCCGGAGTCGTTCCCGAATCGATTTCAAAACCATCACGACTTTGTCCGCCGTTCCCGCCGCGATGGCCGCGTCGACGATCGCCAAAAGTTGATCTTTGGCCGGCCCCGCCGTGAATACCGGCCTTGGGGTTGGCCATTGGTCGAAGCCATTACTTTGCCTCGATTTTGCTCTGTTTGGATTGTCGGATCCGTTGTTCCACTTCGTCGATCACTTGGTCGAACGGGTAGACCGGCTCGTCATCGTCGATGTAGCCGATCAAATCTTCGACCGTGAACAGTTTCTTGTATTTGGCGTAGATGGCCGCTTTTTCTTCCGGGGTGAAGTCCGGGTGCGGGAGTTCGCTCGCGTCGGTCATGGCGGGTCTCCAAGAGTGCATATCCACACACAGTGTAACGCCGTGCCCGGTTCCGTTCAAACGCGAGCCCGACGGGTCAACCGCCGGGCTCGCGAATTGTGGCTTCGACTTACTTCGCCTTACCTTGCAGCTCGTCGGCGAGCCAGCCGGCGTCGTAAACCTTGCGCAAACTTTCGATGATCGCCCGGCTGTCGACGCTGACGGCGCGGGAGATTTCGCCCTCGTAGACGAAGTCGAGCACGAGGCTTTGGATGTTGCCGTCGAAGATCAGGCCGACAACTTCGCCCTTCTTGTTCACCACCGGGCTACCGCTGTTGCCGCCGATGATGTCGGCCGTGCTCACGAAGTTGAAGGGCGTCTTCAAATCGAGGTTCGCCTTCTTCTCGACCCAGCGCTTCGGCAGTTCGAACGGACCTTTGTTGCCCTGCTCTTTGCTGCGGTCGTACAGCCCGACCATCGTCGTGAACGCGGGCACGTCTTTGCCGTCTTCCTTAAAGCCCTTTACGGTGCCGTAGCTCAGACGCAGGGTGAAGGTCGCGTCCGGGTAGCTGTTGGTGCCGTCGAGGGCGAAGCGGGCCTTGGCCAGCGCCGACGCCGCCTGGCGCTTCGGCTCGTCGACTTCGGTTTCAAACCTCTTGCGGATCGCCCGGCTCGGTTCGTCGATGATCTTGGCCACCGCGATCATGGCATCGTCTTCGGGGGCCGTCTTGGCTTCGAAGTGCTTCTTGCGGAACTCGGGATCTTTCACCTTCGTGCCGCTCACGAGATCGAAAGCGCGTTCGCGCGGCGACTTCCCGGCGAGGACTTTCTTCACGAGTTCGTGGTCGGCCCCGAAGTGCGTGGCGAACGTGCTCAGCGAGTCCGCGAGCTTGAGGATTTCAAAATCGTCGTGGATCGGCTCGTCCGAGAAGAGTTGGAACTTGAGCGAGGCCAACCGGGCCGGGCCGAATTCGGGCAGGCGATCGGTGTCGCCCTTCTTCATTTCGTCGCTGTAGCGGAGCAGCGTGCGGGCGATCCCGAAAAGTTGGCTGTTGAAGCCGCCGCCGTTTTCGAGCATGGTGATGTCTTTGATCATCGCGGCGCGTTTCTTTTCGCCCGCAGCGATGACGTCGAATTCCGGGTGCGGCGCCCGGCTGTCCGCCGCGGCCGCCATGAACTTCTTCAGCCGGTCTTCCTCGGCCTGCTTGCGCGCCATCACCTTCGGGTCGAGCAAGCCTTGCAAGCCGCCGATGCGAGCCTTGCGGCTGTTCTGGATGCCGAAGAGTTCTTCCTCGGCTTTCTGGCGGTTGCCTTCGCTGCGCTCGGCCCAGCTATTCAACAGGACTTCGAGCCGGTTCAACCGCTGGAGCAAATACGGGTAACCGGTGTCGCGCAGGTATTTCAATTCGGCGACCGTGTTCTGTCGGTTGGTGCGGCCGGGGTGCCCGCTGACGAAAATCAATTCCTCGGCCGCGCTGCCGGCCGCGCTCCACTTCAGGAAGTGCTCGCAAACGATCGGCTTGTCGTTCTCGTAGACGCGGAAGAAGCACATGTCGAGGTCGAAGCGCGGGTATTCGAAGTTGTCCGCGTCGCCGCCGAAGAAGGCGATTTGCTTTTCCGGGGCGAACACCAAGCGGATGTCGGTGTACTTTTTGAAGGTGTAGAGGTGGTAAGCCCCGCCGGAGAACAGCGTCACGACGTCGGCGCGGACGCCCTT
The DNA here is from genome assembly GCA_025352235.1 of Fimbriiglobus sp. Classification (GTDB taxonomy): domain Bacteria; phylum Planctomycetota; class Planctomycetia; order Gemmatales; family Gemmataceae; genus JALHQU01. The sequence goes on along the minus strand of JANXTU010000089.1, from coordinate 5,959 downwards.
GGCTTCGTCGGCGACACCCTTTTCGAGGCCCGCGATGACCTGCTGCCGGGCTTTGAAGGCCACGGCCGGGCCCATGTCGGCCTTCACCGCGGCGTTCACTTCGGCCGTGACGTCTTGGATCGCCATCAGCACGTTGAGTTCGAGCGCCTTGCACTTCAACTCGTCCTTCGACTCTTTGGCTTCAAAGCCGTCTTTGAGGTAGTCCTTCTCCTTGGTGGAGAGCTTCTGCAAATCGTCGGCACCGACGTGGTGGTTGGTCATGACCAACCCGTTGGCGGACACGAAACTCCCCGAGCCGCCCGAGTTGAAGCGGACGCTGCTTTTTTGCAGGTGCTCGAGCCATTTGGCATCGGGCACGAAGTTGTACTTCTCCTTCAATTGCTTCAGCGGCGGGGCCGTGTAGAGCCACATGCCCTCGTCGGCTTGCAGGGTCGGGGCGGATAACGTCATGGCGGATGCGACCAGCAGGGCCGCCCAGAACCGGGAACGCAGCAGTTTCACGGTGGCCTCCGGGAACAGGGAACGCCGGCATTCGACAATGAATTGCCGGGGTGGAAAGTCTATGCGCGAACGGGATTCCCGGCACCAGCTCCGCAATGGTATCCGCTGGAACGATACGGCCCCCGTCCATATTCATCGCAGAGGACCGGGTGTGCCAACGATTCTGGGAGTCGTCATTCCAGCGTCCACCCACCCACCCAATCGTGGAATGACGTCCGACTTTCGGAACGACCTAGCGCGGCAAGGAGTTACGTCCGATTTCAGGTGCCTCCCCTAGCTTGGATTCACAAGTCATTCCCCCGTGGCTCCAAGAATTGTTGTCATACCCAGAGGACCGGGCGACTTGCCTTCGGTACTCCACCCGATACGATACCAGCTTGACACCGCCCTGAGTCCGAAGCCGGAGGCTCCCGCTGTGCCGCTCTTTTCGCTCGAATGGTACGATTACACCCTCAACGGCATCTTGCTGTTCCTCAGCCTCGTGATGTGGCTGCTCATCCTCATTCAAAAAGGCAAAGGCGGCGGATTGGCCGGGGCGTTCGGCGGGGCCGGCGGCTCCAGCCCGTTCGGTAGCCGGGCCGGCGACGCCTTCACCAAGATCACGCTGTACCTCGCGGCCGTCTGGGTGTTGATCATCATGATCAACGTCAAAACGATGCAGGGGAGCAACATGAACGCGACGGCCGAAAACATGAAGCAGAGCGACGACCCCAAGCCCAGCGAGTGACCCCGTGCTGCTGAGTATGACGGGCTTCGGGCAGGCTGAGGAGTCCGGCCCCGACGCGACGCTGACGATCGAGGTGCGCTCCGTCAACAATCGGCACCTCAAAGTTGTCGTGCGCGGTGGCGATCCGTTCCCGCAATTGGAAGCCGAGTTTGAAAAGCGGATTCGCAAAACGATCCGCCGCGGCAGCGTGCTCGTCTACGTCCGAACGACGCGATCAGCTCCGGCCGTCAAGACCGCGTTGAATGCGGCCGTACTCGAGTCGTACCTCGACCAACTCGAAGACGCCTGCCGGAGCGCGTCGCGCCGGGAGTTGCTCCCGCACTTGGCGACCGGCTTACTCGCCCTCCCCGGCATCGCCCCCGAGCATGGCACCGGTGGTACGCTCCCCGACGAAGACTGGCCGCTGGTGGATCGCGTGCTGTCGGCGGCGCTCGGGAATTTGCAGGCGTCGCGGCGGCGCGAAGGCCGGGCGATGGCCGAGGAATTGATGGCGATCCATGGCGGCATGCTGGCCGACCTCGGCCGGGTGAAAGAACTGCTCCCCGGTGTCGTGGCGAGCTATCGGAAGCGGATTGTCGAGCGGGTCCGCCAAGCGGTCGGAGATGCGGGGATCGCCGTCGAACCGGATCATCTGATCCGCGAGATCGCGATTTTCGCCGACCGCACCGACGTTTCCGAAGAAATCATGCGGCTGTCGGCCCACGCCGAACAGTTCGCCGAATTGGTGGCGAACGGCGCGGACGACGGGGCCGGTCGCCGGTTGGAATTCGTGGTGCAGGAAATGGGACGCGAGATCAACACCCTCGGCTCGAAAGCCGGAGATGTGGCGATCTCGCGGGCGGTGGTCGAGATGAAAGCCGCCCTCGAGAAGATCCGGGAGTTGATTCAAAATGTCGAGTGAGCGGCTCGCCCCGCTGATCGTGCTCGCCGGCCCGAGCGGGGCCGGTAAAACCACGATTGTGGACCGGCTGCTCGCGACGACGACCCTGCCGATCCGCCGGGCAATCACGGCGACCACGCGGCCGCCGCGCCCGGCCGAAATCGACGGGGTCGATTACTACTTTTGGACGCGGGGCGAATTCGAGGACCGGATCGCGGCCGGGGCGATGCTCGAACACGCGATCGTCCACGGGCGAGATTACTACGGCACCCCACTCTCGGAAGTGCGACCCGCGCGCGAAGCGGGGACGGCGGTGATTTTGGTCATCGACGTGCAGGGCGCCGACCAGGTTCGAAAAGCCTGCCCGGACGGCTTGGTGTCGGTGTTTTTGCGGCCGCCGGAGTTCGACGACCTCGCCGCGCGCCTGCGGTGTCGGGGCGAATCCGAAGAGACCATCCGGCGCCGGCTCGAAAGCGCGGTGCGAGAATCGGCTCGCATCGGCGAGTTCCAGTACGAACTGGTCAACGCCGACGTCGGGACCGCGACGCGGGAATTGGAACGCATCATCGGGAGTCGGTTTCCACCAACGGGGAGTGCATCATGCTCGAGCAATTGAAAGAAGAAGAGATCGTCAACAAAGTCGGCGGGCGCTTCAAACTCTCGACTTTGATCCAGAAGCGGATGGTGCAACTCAACAACGGCGCGCACCCGCTCGTCGATCTGCGCACGACCGACCGCATGGCTGTGGTGCTCGAAGAAATCTTGCAAGATAAGATCTACCTCGACACGTCGGGCAACATGCACACCATCAGCAGCGACTACACCTCGGGCCTCACGGGCGTTTGAATCGACCAGTTGTTCCCGTTCTGCCAGCGGCGCGGCGCGTTCCGGCCGCACGCCGTCGGAATCCGCCGCGCCGCCGGTTGCGGCGGATGGGGCGAACGCTATACTACCGCGAAATTGATACGTCCCGCGCGGTGCGCCGGCCTTCCCTGCGTCCGGGCCGGCCGACCGGAATTTTGCAGGCAGCCCTCGGGTTGGAAAGGCTGGGCCATGGAAAAGTGGATGTGCTTCTCGGCGCTCGGGGCCGCGGCGATCATGCTGATCGTCTTCCTGATGGATCTCATCGTCGGCGTCCCCTTCTCGGGCGAGGCGGGGGGTGGCCCATTCCTCATCGCCAACATCTTCGGCATCCTCGCCAGCGGCGTCGTCGGCTATTTGGGCTTCAACGCCCTGCGCGACGTCAAGTGATCGATGTTCTATGGCGAACGGCACGGCGTGAGCCTGACGCCGTGCCGCTCGCCTAATCCGTGCCTTTCGGCTCCGCCTTCGCCCGGTCGATGACCGCCCGGATCAACCCGTCGCCGCTGGCCACAGTCGCCACGGCGTCCACCGGAAGGTCGAACTCGCGGATCGCCGCGGCGGTCTCGCCGCTGATCGCTATCAGCCTCACATCTCCGCGCATCACCCGACCTCGCAGAGTCTCGTCGAAGGAGCGCAGCAGCGACCGCGCGATGTTGGAACTGCTCAGCGTGATGAACTCGATCTCCCCGCGACGCAAGGCCGCGAAGGCTTCGCTCTCGGTGTCGAGCGCGTCGTGCTGCTCGTACACAGCGACGCTTTCCACCGAACAGACCTTGGCCAACTCGATAGGCAGCGTCTCTTTGCCCCGGTTCGCCCGGGCGAGCAGCACCCGTTTCCCGGCGACCGCAGGCCCCAAGAGTTCGACCAGTCCCTCCGACGAATGCGTCTCCTTCGGCACCACGTCGGGATTCAAATGGAGCCCGCGCAACGCCGCGGCCGTCTTCGGGCCGACGGCCGCGATCTTGATCCGGCCGAGTTGACGCAGGTCGCCGCGGCTGAGCAGCCGCTGCATGAACCCCTGCACGCCGTTGGCACTGGTGAAGATCAGCCAATCGAACTCGGCGAGGCGGTCGAGCGCGCCGTCGACCGGGGCCCAATCGGCGGGTTCGCGGATTTCGATGGCGGGCAGCACCGACGGCACCGCCCCGAGGACTTCGAGCTGCCGGACCATCGTTTCGGATTGATGTTTCGGCCGGGTCACCAACACGCGCCGGCCGAAGAGCGGCCGCTGCTCGAACCACGAACTCGGTGGCCGGTGCCGCACCGCCTCGCCGATGACGATCAACCCCGGCGCCTCCAGCCCCGCCGCGCGGCGGACGGCTTCGAGGTCGGCCAGCCGGGTCGTCACCGAGCGCATCTCGCCGAGCGAGGCGCGCTCGACGATCAGCGTCGGCGTTTCCGGATCGCGGCCGTGCTTCAACAGCTCCGCCACGAGGATCGGCAACCGCGCGATCCCCATGTAGACGACCAGCGTGCCGGGGAATTTGGCGAGCGCTTCCCAATCGAGCTTGTTGTTCGTCTTCTGCGGCAATTCGTGCCCCGTGATGAACGCGACCGCGCTCGTGTGGGCCCGGTGCGTCAACGGCACGTCGAGATAAGCCGCCGCCGCGAGCGCCGCCGTGACGCCGGGGATGATCTCGTAAGCGATGCCGGCGTCACGCAGGGTCTGAGCTTCTTCGCCGCCCCGGCCGAAGATGAGCGGATCGCCCCCCTTCAACCGCACGACGACTTTTCCCTCGCGGGCCGCTTCGAGCATGCGGTCGTAGATGTGCGGGTATTTGTCCGGGTGGTGCCCCGGCAAGTCGCGCACGCACAGCTTCACCGCGCCGGGGCGGGCGAAGTCGAGCAACCGCTTGGGCACCAGTTGGTCGTACAGCACGAGGTCGGCGCGGGCGAGCACCTCGGCCGTGCGGAGCGTCATCAAGCCGGGGTCGCCCGGCCCGGCACCGGCCAAGAAGACGCGGGGTTCGTCGAAGTCGGACATGCACTCATTCTAGGGAGACGGCCCCCGCGGGCCTTTCTCGATTGGCTCCGTCGCGCGCTTCGCGTACAGTTTCCGAGACGCCGCCACCCCTCCCGGAGTTCCCGATGCGCCGCCCGCTGTTGTTGCTCGCTTCACTCTTCGCCCTCGGCGCCGCCCGCGCCGACGGCCCCGCCGACAATCAAATCGACGGGGTCCGCCCCGTGCCGCCGCTGGGCAATACCATCCCCGACGCGGTGAAGGATGAAGTCAAAACCGGCCTGACCGAACTCCAGGGACTGATCCGAGATATCGGCAAGCACGACCTGCTACCCGACGTGCAGATCTACGAGAAGGCCGTGCGCTGGGCGCTCGATTACAACGAAATCTTCGACGGCAAAGGGGCCATGCCGGCGGGCACCGTGAAGAACGTGTTGAAGATGGGCCTCGAACGGGCGACCGCCATGAAGGCCGGGAAGACGCCGTGGACCACCGCGACGGGGACCGTCGTCCGCGGGTACAAGTCGAAGATCGACGGCAGCGTGCAACCCTACGGGCTGGTGATCCCGAAGGAATACGACTTCGCGGCGAAGACCCCGCACCGCCTCGATTTCTGGTGGCACGGCCGCTACGAGAACGTCGTCGAAGCGAGCTTCATCGACCAGCGCTCGAAGAACGCCGGCGAGTTCACGCCCAAGGGGGCCATCGTGCTGCACCCCTTCGGCCGCTTCAGCAACGCGAACAAACTGGCCGGGGAGATCGATTCGTTCGAGTGCCTCGATCACGCGAAGAAGCATTACCGCATCGACGAGAAGCGCATCGTCGCCCGTGGATTCAGCATGGGTGGGGCCGCTTGCTGGCAGTACGCCGTGCACTACCCGACGCTCTTCTGCGCCGCCGCACCGGGCGCCGGCTTCAGCGAGACGCCGGAGTTTTTGAAGGTTTTCCAGAACGAGAAGGTCGAACCGACTTGGTACGAGAAGAAGCTCTGGGGAATGTACAACTGCACCGACGTCGCGCAGAACAT